>JAAYAM010000277.1 GCA_012719355.1 Acidobacteriota bacterium | reverse complement strand
TTTTTATCTGAGCAATAAACCAGGAGGTCGCATGAAAGCCTTATCATACAAATGTCTTCCGTCAGCGGTCCTGTCCTTGCTGCTGCTACTGGCGGCGGCAGTCCCGGCGGCGGCGCAGAGCCGGTCGGTAACCGGCAAGGTAACCGACGATAAAGGAGAACCCGTGGCCGACGCGCAGGTATCGATAGTCGGAGTAGATGTATTCAGGGATCTCAAGACCAAGACGAACAAGAAAGGTGAGTACACCTATCTCCTGGGTCTGCAGGCCGCTACCTACCGCATTATCGTGCGCAAGGAGGGCTTTCAGCCGGCTTACCAGGAAAACATAAGACCGGAACTGAATGAACAGAAGAGGGTCGATTTTCAGCTTACCCCGGGCCAGGACTACAGACTCCCGTTCGAAATGACCGCCGAAGAGATAGAGGACTACAAGAAGAAGCTCGAACAGCAGGAGAAGGTAAAGGCCTTTTCGGCGGAAATCAAACAGCACTTCGATCTCGGAGTACAACTGGCCGAGCAGGGGAAGTACGAAGAAGCGATAGTCGAGTTCAACCAGGCCCTCGAACGAGACCAGAAGCAGCCGGGAATTCTCGCCCGGGTCGCCGACGCTTACTCCAGGTCCGGCAAGAACGATGAGGCTCTGGCCACGCTTGACAAGGCGCTCGCCATCACCCCTTCAGATGCATCGCTGTATACCACCAAGGGCGCCATCCTGAGCAGGATGGGGAAGACCGCTGAGTCGCAGGAAGCTTTCAAGAAGGCAATGGAGCTGAATCCTGCCGGTGCAGCACAGAACTCATACAACATCGGAATAACTTTGATGAACAGCGGCGAGATGGAACAGGCGGCCGAAGCGTTCAAGGCTGCGATTGCGGCGGACGCAAATTACGCAGAGGCCTACTACCAACTCGGCATGTGTCTGTCCGGCAAACCCGAGACTTTTGCCGCAGCAGTGGAAGCTCTGGAAACATACATAAAGATCGGACAGAAACCGGAACAGGTTTCAGTTGCCCAGGAAGTCATTAAGGCACTGAAGAACTGAAGATTTGACAATAACGGAACAGTAAGGAGCAAGGAATGCGATCCCCTGTAGATGTGAAGCAGATGTTCTGCGCTTCCGTGGCGGTTCTGCTGCTGACGGTTATGGCTTTCGGCGCAGAATTCTGGGACAAGAAGGAATATACCGAATGGTCCGAAAAGGAATGCAGGAAGCTGCTGGAAAATTCACCCTGGGCGCGTGACCTTACCGACCAGTCGGCACGGGGTGCGGATTCCACTGATGCCATGGACAGCAGGGCACCTTTCATCAGCTATCTCGTGCAATTACGGTCGGCGAAGCCAATCCAGCAGGCCATCGTTCGCCGCATGCAGATTGCAAACAAGTACGACAAGCTGTCGGCCGAACAGAAACAGCAGTTCGACAGGAGCGCGGCGGCATTTTTCGCGTCCATACCGACCGACGGAATCGTCGTACACGTTTCCTACTCGACAAACAACCAGCAGTTTTACCGGGACTTGGTGCGCCATTGGCAGGCCCAGACCGCAGAACTGCTCAAGAACTCCGTCTACCTGAGCGGAACTAAGGGCGAAAAGGTGCCCCTTGCCCTCTTCGCGGCCGCGGGTGGAGATCAGCCTGAATTCCAGTTCATTTTCCCCCGTACGATCGACGGCAAGCCGATTCTGAGTCCCGAAGACAAACACCTCCGGCTGGAATTCGACTATCCCGTAATCGGCGGACTGGGGAGTGGAAGAGCCTTCATGGAGTTCAGACTGGACAAAATGAAATTCAAAAATGAGCTGACGTATTAGTCCAGCTTCTTCGAATACAAGCCCGGGGGAAGGCGGCTAAAGCCTTCTCCCGGATCACCACACCGGCTCATTTCGTACCACCTCTCGATAAACCGATACAAAAAGTACCACCTCCAGAATCTCTAATTGACAACCCCGTGTGCATTAGTCAAACTAAGTCTCTTCAATAGTGGAGTTAATCGGAAGGTGCCAGGATTGAGGGCGCTTGGCATGTCGATTGCTAAGTGATTTAGTGGCGGGTTTTCGCGTGTCAGACAATCTGCCGAGCAATCAAACAATTCGCTTACGAGGTTTGACTATGGATGCCAGCAAACGGCGTGCAGGCGAGCGGGCGGAAACGCAACCGCTCGATGTACTGATTATTGATGATGAAGAGAATTTCCTGGAAGCGTGCAGTCAGACTTTGCAGACCGGGGGATATCGGGTCGCGACGGCAAAGAACGGGACTGAGGGGCTGAAGTTGGCCGGAGAGTCTCATCCGAACGTCGTCCTCCTGGACCTTAAGATGCCGGGGATGTCTGGACTGGATCTGCTGGGACAGTTGACGAAAACGGACCCTTCGGCAGTGCCGGTTGTGGTCACCGGCCACGGCACGGTCGATTCCGCCGTTGAATCGATGAAACTCGGCGCGTTCGACTTTCTGACCAAGCCATTTGAGCCGGAGAAGCTGCTCGAGACGGTCCGCAGGGGCTTAAGCCTGAGTGCTCTGAAGAAGGAAGCGCAGGCGGCGGGGGCTGCGGAAGAACAGCGTCACGACAAGTACGATCTTCTGCTCCAGGGCTTGGACGTATTAGGGGAAGCGTACTCGCTCGGCCTCGAGAAACGGCAGCTGCTCGATGAGCTCGCCTATCTCGAAAGCGAAGCACGGTATCACGCCGAAAGTCTGGGCCAGATCAAGAAGAAGGAACGGGCAATTCTGGACATACGAAATGAGCTTCGAGAGGCCGACGCCATCATGAAGAAGTATGATTTCCAGAAGAACGCCCTGATCCAGGTGCTGCTCGACATACAGGAGAAGTTCCGCTGGCTGCCCCGGCACATTCTCAGCTGGATTTCCGGCAGGCTCAACATACCTCTCCGGGAGATCTACGTCATTGCGAATTTCTATGAGGCCTTCAGCCTCGAGCCACGTGGCCGCCACACGATTCAGGTCTGCACCGGAACGGCCTGTCACGTACGCGGCGCGTCGGAAACGCTGACTCGAGTCTCGGCTGTCCTGGGAATCGAAGCCGGACAGACCGACAGCAGGCAGCAGTTCACTCTCGAGACAGTCCATTGCATCGGATGCTGCGCTTTGGCTCCGGTTGTTCAGATCGACTCGCAGTACTATCGCGATCCTTCAAGGAGCAAGCTCGA
Organism: Acidobacteriota bacterium; assembly: GCA_012719355.1. GTDB lineage: Bacteria > Acidobacteriota > UBA6911 > UBA6911 > UBA6911 > UBA6911. Next base: position 36,066 of record JAAYAM010000277.1, on the reverse strand, counting down.
GAAAGTCATAAAGTCACTTGAGAAAGAGGAGGCGCAAGCATGTCTCGCTTAGAAACCCCTGCAGATCTTGAAAAACTTAGGGAAGAAATCATCGCCGGGCGCAATGCCAAGGAAAAATGGGTGGCTGTGTGCGCGGGCACGGGCTGCCGCGCCTATGGCGCCGAAACCCTGGCCGACGCCTTCGAGGAGGAGATCGAAAAACGCGGTCTCAGCGACAGGATCGGAGTGCGGCGAACCGGCTGCCACGGTTTCTGTGAACGAGGACCGCTTGTCGTGATCCAGCCGTCGGATGCCTGCTTCCTGGGAGCGCAACCAAAGAACGTGCCGGCGATCATCGACAAGGCGGTCACAGGAGAAGGGGCTACAGATAAGCTGCTGTATCTCGACGAGGACAGCGGCAAGCGCCTCGGGAATCTTGACGAGATCCCGTTCTACAAGTACCAGAAGCGCGTTCTGCTCGCCAACAACGTTCGGATCGACGCCGCAAACATACTCGATTACATCGCGGTGGGAGGCTACTCGGCGCTGGCGAAAGCGCTGTCCGGCATGACTCCGGAAGCCGTTCTGGAGGAAGTGAAGAAGGCCAACCTGCGCGGGCGCGGCGGCGGCGGATTCCCTGCGGGCATCAAGTGGGAAACCACGCGTAAAGCCCAAGGCGAACCGAAGTATGTCATCGTCAACGCCGACGAAGGAGATCCGGGAGCTTACATGGACCGCAGCCTGCTCGAAGGCAATCCTCACAGCGTTCTGGAAGGCCTCATTCTCGGAGCCTACGCCATCGGAGCATCGGAAGGTTTCATCTATGTACGGCAGGAGTATCCGCTGGCCCGAACCCACGCCGCGAAGGCGCTTGAACAGGCAAGAGAATACGGGCTCCTCGGCAAGAACCTACTGGGATCCGGGTTCTCGTTCGACGTGAAGATACATCGCGGCGCCGGCGCATTTGTCTCCGGTGAATCGAGCGCGCTGATGAGTGCAATCGAAGGCCGTGTAGGGGAACCCCGTCCTAAGTACATCCGCACGTCGGAAAAAGGGCTGTGGGGGAAACCCTCGTGCCTGAACAACGTTGAAACCTGGGCCTATGTTCCTCAGATCATAGACAAGGGCGCGGACTGGTTCCGCAGCATGGGAACCGAAAAGAGCAAGGGGACTAAGATCTTTTCGCTGGTCGGCAAAGTGAAGAACACCGGCCTGGTCGAGGTCCCGATGGGAATTCCCCTGCGCGACATCATCTTCAAGATCGGCGGCGGCATACCCAACGGAAAGAAATTCAAAGCCGTCCAGACAGGAGGCCCCTCAGGTGGAGTGATACCTGAGTCGCTCCTGGATCTGCCGGTCGCTTTCGACGAGCTCAGCCAGGTCGGATCCATGATGGGTTCCGGCGGAATGATCGTCATGGACGAGAACACCTGCATGGTCGATACCGCGAGGTACTACATCAACTTCCTGGCTCACGAATCGTGCGGCAAGTGCGTCCCGTGTCGCGAAGGCCTGCGCCAGATGCTCGCCATCCTGGAAAGGATCACGAAAGGATGGGGTGAGGAACAGGATCTCGATACCCTCGATGAGCTCGCCGAATTCATGGAAGCTGCCTCGCTGTGCGCGCTCGGCCAGTCCGCTCCTTTCCCGGTGGCCTCAACGCTGAAGTACTTCCGCGATGAATACCTGGAGCACATCAGGGAAAAGCGCTGCTCGGCCGGAGTCTGTACGGCATTGATCGCCTATCAGATCGACCAGGAAAGGTGCAAGGCATGCGGTGCCTGCCTGCGCGCCTGCCCCGTCGGCGCAGTGAACAAGTCGGAAGACAAGGTCTTCACAATTGTTCAGGCAAAATGCATCAAGTGCGGCGCCTGTTACACGGCCTGCCCCGATAAGTGCAGGGCTGTCATCAAGGTACCCGCGTATACGATTCAGAATCAACCAGCAGCGGCAGCAACCCTGCCCGCAGGCAAACAGTAGTGAGGTCCCAATGTCAAACGTAAAAATGGAAATTGATGGCCGGACGGTAGAGGCTGCAGAAGGGACAACGGTCCTGCAGGCGGCAAAGTCAATCGGAATCAAGATACCAACCATGTGCGACGATGACAGGCTGGAGCCCTATGGCGGGTGCCGCATGTGCATGGTCGAAATCGAAACCAGCGCGGGCCGCAAACGGCTGGTGGCATCGTGCGTCTATCCGGTGGAAGAAGGGCTGCGCGTACAGACCACCACGGAGAAGATCAGGCGGATCCGCCGCATGATCATAGAGCTTCTCTGGCCTTCATGGCAGCCTTATGCCAAAGAATACGGGGTCACTTCATCCCGCTTCACAACCGGTCTGACCGATTGCAGCCTTTGCGGGCTCTGTCTCAGGTATTGCTCTGAGGTCAAGAAGTCGAATAAGATTTACTTCAAGGGGCGAGGCATCGAGCGCAGGCCCGAGCTGATCGAGGGAGCAGAGCTCTCCTGCCGCGCCTGTGGCGAATGCTTCTCGCTGTGCGGCAGCGGCTGGATCGCCTCCCGCTGCTAAAGCACTCGGCAGTAGTCAGGGCAGCAGGCAATTCCCTTGCCGGCTGCCTTTCCCTCTTTTCCGGAGCTGAGTATGCGAAGTAAGTCCTGGTTGGTGCTCTTTCTGGCAGCGTGTCTGTTACTCCTCCCATCAGCATCTCCCGCACAACAATATGAACCGAGTGTCGGGCAACCGGGGAAAGACGTCATTTGGGTGCCCACAGACGAAAAGCTGGTTGAGGCCATGCTCGATCTGGCTAAGGTGACTCCCGGCGATTTCCTGATCGATCTCGGCTCCGGAGACGGCCGGATCGTGATTGCGGCCGCTAAACACGGAGCGCGTGCGCTCGGAGTCGAATACAACTCTGACATGGTGGCACTGTCAAGACGCAACGCCGAGAAAGCCGGTGTCGCCCAGAAAGCCTCGTTCGAGCAGGCTGACATATTCGAGATTGACCTGAGTAAAGCCACCGTCATCACGATGTACCTTCTCCAGCATCTCAATCTGAGGCTGCGCCCTTCCATTTTGAAACTTAAGCCTGGAACCCGGGTTGTCTCACATGCCTTTGACATGGGGGACTGGGAGGCCGATCAGACTGTCCAGAAAGAAGGCCGCACCGCTTATCTCTGGATAGTCCCCGCAAGAGTGGAAGGAAGCTGGGCGTGGAAGACAGACAATAGCACCGCAGAACTCACCCTGACCCAGAAGTTTCAGAAGATTTCCGGCACTCTCAACGGCAACGGAATCACCAATCCCATACTCAACGGTGATCAGATAAGTTTCACCGCCGGAAACAGCAAGTACTCGGGACGGGTAATCGGGAATACCATAGAAGGAACGGTACAGTCGGGCGGCAACACGCAGAACTGGCATGCCACGCTACGGTAGCGGTTCCGCCGGCGAGATCCTGCACTCCGATACGGTCTTCTTCACCCCCTCGACCGTCTTACTGAGCTGGGCCTTTTCCTCTTCGGTCAGTTGAATCTCAAATATCTTCTCGACCCCTTTGGCGCTTATGAGTGCGGGGACGCCGATAAACAGTCCCTGAACCCCGTATTCACCTTCGCACATCGCTGCGCAGGCGAGCACACGCCTCTTGTCCTTAAGATATGACTCGGCCATCACGATGGCGCTCCACGCCGGGCTGAAAAATGCGGAGCCTTTTCCAAAGAGCTTTACAATTTCAGTCCCTGCCTCCCGGGTCCTGGTAACCAGCCTGTCGATCTGTTCTTTCGTGGCAATCTCGGCAAGCGGCACTCCCCCTACCGTAGTCAGGCGCGGAAGAGGGACCATGTCAGGGCCGTGCCCCCCGAGAACTGTACCGGCAACGTCGGCAACCGACACCCCGAGTTCCATGGCAATGAACGCGCGCCAGCGTGCGGTATCCAGCGTGCCCGCCATTCCGACAACCTGCTGCTTCGGAAAGCCGCTGACCTTGTGGAACACATAAACCATGGCATCGAGCGGATTGGTGATGATGATGCAGAACGCTCTCGGCGCATGTTGCCGAACCCCTTTTGCCACATCGGCAATGACCTTGGTGTTTATGTCCAGAAGATCTTCCCGGGTCATTCCCGCTTCACGAGGTTTTCCGGCGGTGACAATCACGACATCCGCCCCTTCGATGTCTTTGTAATCTGATGTACCGATTATCCGGCTGTCGTAGTTGCCGTGAGGGGCCATCTCGGCCAGATCGAGTGCCTTGCCTTTAACCGGGTTTTCAAATGCCGGCATGTCGAGGATTACGACATCGCCGAGTTCCTTCATTGAAGTCAGCATGGCCAGGATCTGGCCGATCTGGCCGCCCCCTATCAGCGCAACCTTCTTACGCATATGACTCCCCCTTTTCGATTTGGAAGTATAATCAGTCGTTGTACCGGCTTATCATTGACCGTCCCTGATATATTTCTCCCAAGTCATGGCCAGCTTCGAATCAGCAAGCCAATCCATTACATAATCTGTAAACTCGGTTCCACTCGGACCTGTCGGACGGCCGGTGATGACAAGTTTTCTCTCGTATTGCGCGCAGATATCCAGCGCCATGTCGAGATTGCGCGACTTCTCCGGAAACCCGATATGGCCGAGCAGCATCGAAGCGGCGCGGATCATCGAGGCGGGATCCGCGTACTGTACCCTTCCTTCCTCGACCATGCGCGGGGCTGAACCGTGAATTGCTTCAAACATCGCGTACTGCTTCCCGATATTGGCGCTTCCCGCGGTTCCGACTCCGCCCTGAAACTCGGCGGCTTCATCCGTAAGGATGTCCCCGTAGAGATTCGGCAGAACCAGCACTTGAAAATGCCGGCGCCGCTTCTCGTCCACAAGCTTCGCAGTCATGATATCAATGTACCAGTCATCGGCATTTATTTCCGGATACTCTTCCGCCACGCGATAGAAACTCTTGAGGAAACAGCCATCGGTAGTCTTTATGATATTTGCTTTCGTCACGCAGGTGACCTGGGTACGGTTATTCTTCCTGGCATAGTCGAATGCCAGCCGTGCGATCCGCTCAGACCCTGGGTTGCTGATGAGCCGGAAATCAACCGTTATGTTGTCATCCACTTCGAGTCCGTAGGGACCAAGGGCGTAGAGGTCTTCGGTATTCTCCCGAAAGAAGGCCCAGTCGATTCCCTGGGTCGGAATCCGGACGGGCCGCAGATTCGCAAACAGGTCCAGTTCCTTGCGCATGGCCACGTTGCAGCTTTCCAGATTGGGCCACGGATCCCCCACTCTCGGAGTGTAGGTGGGGCCTTTCAACGTAACATGGTATTTCCTGATCTCTTCCAGGACGTCGTCGGGTATCGTCTTGCCATGAGCGGAACGGTTTTCAATCGTGAGTCCTTCGATATCGTTGATGACGATTTTCCCGCTTCTGACTTCGTCCGACAGCAGCAGTTCCAGAATTCTCCTCGCTTCTCCGGCGATGAATGGTCCTATTCCATCGCCCGCCAGGATGCCGATCCGGAGCGTTTCCACCTTGCTGTAGTCAATCCAGTCGGGAGCTGCCAGTACCTTTTCGATACGGCGCATCTGGTCTTCGAGAAGCTTACCGAATTGTGCCTTGGCTCGCTCGATAGCAGCATTGTCCATCAATGTTCCTCCGGTAAGGGGCATTAGCCTGATTCCCTATTATTGTGACCCCAAGCCGGACAACTGCCAATAGGCCGGATTCATTTTGTCGAAGCTCGACAGCGCAGGGGCAGGTTGAGGATGCGCCTGCAGGGAAGGACGGACGGGGCCGTGTGTTTTCACCTAATTGCGCCCACTGGCTTCACCCGGCGGGAGGCGGTCAAATGTTTTCAGCATCTGTACAGGGAATTTGAGTCCGATGTCTATCTGGGCTTCGCTCTGCGACACCGATAATCCGTCAGCCAGCATCTTCAGACCCGGATTGCGATCACCGGCGAGCTGTCCCAGCGTCACCAGTCCCTTGATGGCTTCTGCAAACTTCGCGGCGGACTCAGAGGTGTAAGCGGTCGCGACGATCCGGCCGGTGATGACATCGGTCACGTTCATGGTCCCGGTAACGTCACGTATGGACGAAGTGGTCGGCAGTCCCCCCGGAAGCGGAGTCGCGATGAACCCGCGCCCCTCGCCGGCGAACCAGAACATCTCCTCCACATCCACGCTTTCGATCAGCGACACCATCCGCCGATTGTCGAGGATGCTCTTCCCTCCTTTTTCGCGAAGATCGAGCACATCCTTGAGCAACTGCAGATCGCCGAGCGCGATTTCACGATTGCTCATGATGACGAGCCCCCTCTCGGCGACATCACGTCGCCTGTCAGGCAGGATGAGGACTGTCGCGCCCGCATACTCGATTTCAATCAGCTCCAGTTTGGACCGCAGATAGCTCGAAAGCAGATCCCGGTCAAAAGTGCCGCTCGCGACAACTACATTCCTTTGTCCGACCCCCTTACCGGAGCAACCGGCACCGACCAGATGCGAAATGTCCCGGGCAGGATCAACACTGCTCTGGCGCGTGAACTCGGCAAGATCAAAACCCAGTTGCCTGTTAAGGTTGTGCCGGAATGTCTCCTGTGCCGGACTCTCCGCGAACTTCCGCATGTTCACGCCAAAGACAACCTGACAGTCTCCGGGCAGCCGGTCGAGGCCGGCGGGCATGGTGGACGTTACACCATCTGCCGACATGTTCTTGTACAAAGCCAGGCACATCCCCACCAACACGATACCAGAGAGGAATACGAGTTTGGTCCGCTTCATGTCTGTTGTCTCCAGGGGGTAATTGAAGCTTTCGAAATTCTAATCCAAAAAAAGGCCACAAGCCACCCATTAACCTCAATGCTACCCGGGTTGCTCTTTTTGATTTCATTTTTCCGCTGAAAAGGATAGTTTTGCCGGAGTACTCTCGAGCCAACCGGAAGTGCAGCTTTTCGAAGGAGAAAAGGAGTGAAAAAGAAAACCGGCATATCACTGATAGCAGTTATTCTCTACGTTCCGCTGTTTTTCAGCGTCTCTGAGGCGCAGGAACCCAAAATAACCGTTTTCAACCCGCTTGGTCAGCCTCCCGCCATAGCACGAGTTCCCATGGCACCCCGTCTGACGACACTTGAAGGCAAGACCATCTACATCGTCGACATCGGTTTCACCGATACTCATCAGTTCTTCACGGAGATGCAGAAACTGCTGAGCGCGAAATATCCGAAAACCAATTGGGTTGTCAGGATAAAGGCAGGAACTTATTTCGACGACGATCCCAAACTGTGGGCCGAAATAAAGGAGAAAGGCCATGGCATGATCATGGGGGTAGGTCATTGAAGTTCCTGCTCGCCGTCGGTCGTCGGCCATAGCTGGACAGTCGAAAAACTTGGAGTACCCACGTCTTCTGTCGTCACCAGAGTATTTCGTGATCTGGTAATTACCTACGCATTCAAGAAAGGAATGCCGAATCAGCGGTTCACTTTCGTGCCCCATCCCATCACGGGCGTGCCTGCCGAGCTATGCCGCAAGTACCTCCAAGGCAATAGCCCGGTCTCCGGCAAACCAGTGCTGCAGGAAATCATCGGCGGATTGATGGATCCTCTCACGGCCGAAGACACGAAGAAAGGATTCATCGAGAGACCGACTCCGCGACTCGTCGAACCGGACACCGCCGACAGGCTGCACCGCCTGTTTCTGGACAACGGTTGGACGGACGGACTGCCTGTAGTGCTTCCCACAGAAGCGCGTGTCGCGGAAATGCTGAAAGGAACCAGCAGGAAACCGGATGAGCTGGTCGGCCGAATGCAGCCTTCCTCGCCGCACGAGCTCTGGAGCTACACAGTGGAAAAAGTTGCCGTGAACGCTGTGATGGCAGGCGCCACGCCGGAGCAGTTTCCGGTGATACTTGCGCTGGCTTCGACCGGACAACCATCTCTCTTCACCTCGACCACCTCATTCGCAAGAATGGTCGTGGTGAACGGCCCTGTCCGGAACGAGATCAAGATGAATGCCGGAATCGGCGCGCTCGGCCCGTTCAACCATTCCAATGCAGTCATAGGAAGAGCCTGGACCCTGATGTCAATCAATCTGGCTGCCGGCGCCAAAGTAGGCGAGACCTACATGGGAAGCCAGGGGAACAACTTCAACTACAACAACCTGTGCATGCCGGAAAACGAAGAGGAACTCCCCCCGGGATGGAAACCCTTCCACGTGCAGCACGGATTCAAGCCCAACGAAAGTGTTGTCAGTACTTTCAACGGCTGGGGATTCACCCACCCGGATCAGAGTTTTGGAAAGCCCTTCCACACCCAGATCCCGTTCTGGCTGCAGTTTGTGAGCCCGTTTTCTCCCGTCACGCTGCTGCTCGACCCGACTATTATCAAGCAGCTCAAGGAACGTGAAGGATTCGATTCCAAAGAGCAGCTGATCGAATGGATCCATAAAAACACGTTCGTCACTGTCGGGGACTGGCTGGACAACTACTACAGCGTGCAGAACTTCATACTCCCGACCGGAAAGCAGGGGAGAGAACCGTTCGCATCATGGATGAAACTCCCGAGGGACGCTAAGATACCGCAGATTGTGAGTCCCTCCAATATACACATCCTGTCGGTGGGAGGCGGAACCAACCTCTTCTGGCAAGCCGGGGATTTCGGCTATCTGTCGAGCGCCTCGGTAGACAAGTGGCGTTAGAAAAAAAGCAGTAAAACCACAGACTGCATGGGTTATGCTGGGTCGTGCCCATGCAGTCTGGTGCAGTGGCCTCCCCCCGCTTTGCCGCACGGCTTTGGGCTTCTTCCCTCGTATGGGACAATAAGAACAATCCGCGTGAGTGTCATCACGCCACACACGAACAGGCCGAAGGTAGCCTACCTTCCAATTGACTGTGGGGAAAAAAGGAGATGAACAACACTGATGAAGGACGGCTGATTATTGTTTCCAACCGGCTTCCATTTACGGTCCGGCGGAAAGAAAACCGGATTGCGTTTGACGAAAGCGCCGGAGGACTGGTGACAGGCCTCAGCACCTTCCTGGATTCTTACAAATACCACCTGGCCAGAGAAGAAAAGCACGTGTGGCTCGGATGGCCGGGCAGCACCATACCCGAGGAGTGCAAGGAGGAGGTCAGGAGGCGTGCCCTGGCGGAGAGAGGCTCATATCCTGTTTTCCTGGACGAACGGGACATGGAGCAGTTCTACTGGGGGTTCTGCAACAAGACACTCTGGCCGCTTTTTCACTACTTCACGACTTACGCAATTTACGAAGAGGAGTTCTGGCAGACCTACCAGCGCGTCAATGAACAGTTCTGCGATGCCCTTCTGGAACTCCTCAAGCCGGACGATGTGGTCTGGGTGCAGGACTACCATCTCATGCTCCTCCCGCGCCTTTTGAAGGAGAAGTCGCCGCAGACCCTGATCGGCTTCTTCCTTCACATCCCGTTTCCATCCTTCGAAGTCTTTCGCCTTCTTCCCCCACGCTGGCGCAAGGACATTCTCGAGGGGCTCATGGGAGCAGATCTTGTCGGATTTCATACGTATGAATACATGCAGCACTTTTTCCAATCGGTATTGCGTATCCTCGGCCACGAACATCACATGGGCTTTCTGACGCTCCCCAACCACGTCGTAAAGGTCGAGACCTATCCGATGGGCATCGACTTCAAGCGGTTCTTCGAAACCAGCAGTTCCCCCGAGACCCAGGAAGAACGCAGCAAGCTGCAGCATTCGCTTGCGGGATTCAAGACAGTCCTTTCAATTGACAGGCTCGACTACTCCAAAGGCATACTGAACCGTCTCGAAGGATTCGAACTGCTGCTCGAAAAGTATCCGGAGTTCAAAGGCAGGCTGGTCCTGATACTGGTCGTTGTGCCCTCGCGCATCGGCGTGCTGCATTACGAGATGATGAAAAAGCAGATCGAGGAACTGGTCGGACGGATCAACGGCAGATTCGGGTCTATCGGATGGATGCCCGTCATCTATCAATACCGGCACCTGAGTCTGTACCCGCTCTCAGCCCTGTACGGTCTGAGCGACGTCGCAATGGTCACCCCGCTGCGCGATGGTATGAACCTGATCGCGAAGGAGTACGTCGCTTCCCGCACCGACCGGACAGGAGTTCTGATACTGAGCGAGATGGCGGGCGCAGCCAAAGAGCTGGGAGAAGCGATCATAATAAATCCGAATGACAGGCTGGAGATTGCAGAGGCTCTGAAGGAAGCGCTTCTGATGCCGAAAGATGAACAGGAACGGCGTAACGGAATCATGCAGGAGAGACTGCGCAGGTACGACGTCGTCCGCTGGGCCACAGATTTCGTAAACCAGCTCCATAAGATGCGGTCGGTCCAGGAAAAGTTTGGCGAGCGGCTCGTCCCTCCCCCGGTTGAAAAGCAGATTGCGGATGAGTACGGACGGTCGACCAGACGCATCCTGTTTATCGACTATGACGGCACCCTGGTGCCATTCGAGAAGAGACCTCAGCTGGCGACCCCTTCAGATTCCATATTGGAACTTCTTCAGAAACTGGCCGCCGACCCCTGCAACACCGTCGTGCTCATCAGCGGCCGGGACAAAGACACCCTGGAGAGATGGTTTGGCGTTCTTCCGATCGGGATTGTCGCCGAACACGGCATCTGGCACCGGGAACCCGGCGGGAAATGGGAGACTTTCGGCCCATACAACAAGGAGTGGAAAGCGTCTCTGCTTCCTGTCCTGGTTCAGTATGCGGACAGGCTTCCGGGCTCGTTCGTGGAAGAAAAGGAATACTCTATCGCGTGGCACTACAGAGCCGCTGATCCCGAACACGCCCGCAGCGTCGCAACAGAACTGATGGATAATCTTGTGCAGTTTACCGCCAATATCGAGGTTCAGATACTCAAAGGGCACAAGGTGCTGGAAATAAGGAATGCGGGGGTTAACAAAGGAGGAGCAGCCAAGTACTGGATCTCCAAGTGCGCCCGCGACTTTATTCTGGCCGTCGGAGATGACTGGACTGATGAAGACCTGTTTCGAAGTCTTCCTCCTGAATCGTATTCCCTGCGTGTCGGAATGACCAAGACACACGCTCGGTATAACCTGCGGAATCCCGATCAGGTCTACAGATTCCTCAGTAATCTTGCCCAGGCTGCGAGAGAGCCCCGGTGTCAGGTGTGAACGAATCTCCCCCCGGACACCGGGTCCCGCAGTCTGTTCAGATTACCAGACGCCCCTGCGGTGATGGTGCATACCATGCCCGCGGCCTTTGAACCATCCCCCGCCGAGCCCCAGAATGTGCACCAGCCCGCTCTCACCGTATTGTGTCTTCAATGCGCTCACCTGCTGCTCCGTGAGAATCGCCAACACCCTGATCTTGAAGATGCCCGCATCCCGGATATGCGTGGCCGCCCGGGTCGAGATTTCAGAACTGATCCGATCGGCGGCTGCGCTGACGGCCGCTTCATCACCCGATAGAATCGCCTGCTCCATCTCATCTCGGACCGCAAAACGCGCCCGGTCGGTTCGCTGGCTTTCGCGCTCCGCTCTGCGCGCCTCGATGAGGGAGTCAATTGCCTGCCGCTGATTCTCGTCCAGCGGAGGTGCACCGGCATACTCCAGGGCCCTGTTGAGCATTTCGAGCTTGTCACGCTGCTTCATTCCCGGATCGTTTCCCTGGGCGCCGTACAACGGCAGCGCCAGCCATACCAGCAGGATTGAAGCCGGTATCAATCGACATGTTCTTATAGTCATTTACTTCCTTCTCACCTTATCAAGATTAAATATGCGGGGGTACCTGGGGAGGAAAACTCTGAACCGGAGGCAGGAAAACTCACTTCCTGGCGAACTTCAGAGCGGCGGAATTGAGGCAGTAACGGAGACCGGACGCACTCGGCCCATCTTCGAAAACGTGGCCCAGGTGCGCATCACACCTGCTGCACAGAACCTCAATACGCTCCATCATGTGGCTGTGGTCTTCCGCCGTCCTGGTCCTCTCGGGAGATGCCGGCTCATGGAAACTTGGCCATCCGGTCCCCGAATCGTACTTGGATTCCGAGCTGAACAGTTCGGATCCGCAACAGACACAGCAATACATTCCCGTTTCGTGACTATCCCAGTACTCACCGGAGAACGGCGGCTCGGTCCCCTTCATTCGCGTAATCCGGTATTGTTCAGGAGTAAGCTCCTCCCGCCACACACTGTCTGGTTTAATTAGCTTGTCCTGCATCGGTGCAATTATACCAAATGAAGAAAGACAGCTGAGCCCGACTGGGGCCGGCTACGCTGTCGAACGCGGCCAGGGGAGCATTATCTCCCTTTTTTTTCCGTAACTTCTGAATTCTGAATTCTGAATTGGCTGTTCAGTGAGGTATGATATCGGGTGCCCCTGAACAGGGGGTAAGAGGAGGATGTATCGTGACACTTCCCAATTTCGCTTTCTTTAAAGACCGGATCGTTCCTTACAGCGAGGCTAAGGTCGGGGTTTTGACCCACACTTTCAACTATGGAACCGGCGTGTTCGGAGGACTCAGAGCTTACTGGAACCAGGATGAAAAACAGCTGTTCCTGTTCAAGCCCTACGACCATTTCCGGCGTTTCCTCGAATCCGCGAAGCTCCTGCTGATGGAATTCCCATACTCTGAAAGCGAAATAGTCCAGTTTACGGTCGACCTGCTCAGGAAGGAGAAGTATCAGACCGATGCCTATATCCGTCCGATCGCGTATTTCGCCGACGAAATCATCGGCGTGCGCCTGCACGGATTGAATCCCGCGCTGAGCATCGTATCGATCCCGTTCGGTCAGTATGTGGAGGACGAGGAAGGCATTCACGTGACGGTCTCTTCGTGGCGGCGCGTCGACGATAACATGATTCCCGCCCGCGGCAAGATCGCCGGTTCCTACGTAAACTCGGCATTTATCAAAACAGATGCGGTGCGCGCAGGGTTCGACGAGGCCATTGTCCTCAATCAGGATGGGCATGTGGCCGAAGGATCTGCAGAAAATTTCTTCATAATCCGTAAAGGAACCATCTGCACTCCGCCGGTCACAGACAACATCCTGGAAGGGATCACCAGGCGCACAGTCATGATGCTGTTGCGCGAAGAACTTGGGATGGAGGTAGTCGAACGCCCGATCGACCGGACCGAGGTCTATCTGTGCGAAGAGGCATTTTTCTGCGGAACCGGCGTACAGATCGCGGCCATAACAAAGGTTGACCACCGACCGGTCGGCAGCGGAAAACTCGGCCCGGTGACAGCGAAGCTGCGGGATGTTTACTTTGATGTTGTCCGCGGACGGAATGAGAAATACCGGGAGATGTGCGTCCCCGTCTACTGACGGCCTAGAGGCGGCCGTAGATCCGGTTCAGTTCCCGGAGTCTGGCTGCCGCAGCCGGTGTCAACTGATCCTCAGTCATCCGCCATCGCCAGTTGTTTCCCGTCGTTGCCGGAAGATTCATCCGTGCTTCGGAACCGAGACCCAGTACATCCTGCATGGGAAGAATGGCGATGTCGGCGACCGATGAAATGGTCAGCCGGATAAAGTCCCACACAGGATTGGTCCCGTCGCTCCCCATGTATCTGAGGGCTGCCTCCCTTTCTCGCTCAAGTCTCGGATCGCCGGCAGGGGAAAACCAGCCGGCGCTTGTGTCATTGTCATGAGTGCCGGTATAGGCGACACAGTTCCTGATGAAGTTGTACGGCTTGTGCGGATTATCCTTGGAATCGTCTCCAAAGGCGAACTGAAGAACGCGCATTCCGGGCAATCCCCACCGATCGCGCAACTGGTGTACTTCCGGGGTTATATACCCCAGGTCTTCCGCGACGAACGGCAATTGGCCCAGCGCCCCCGAGAGGGCCTCGAAGAAACGGTCTCTCGGGCCCTCGACCCATCTTCCGTTGACGGCCGTCGTTGATCCGGCTGGGATTTCCCAGAATGCCTCGAAGCCACGGAAATGATCCAAGCGTATGATATCAACCATGGCTAGCATAGTCCTGACTCTGTCGATCCACCAGCGGTAGCCGGTCCGCTCCATCACATCCCATCGGTACAGCGGATTCCCCCAGCATTGTCCGGTTTCACTGAAGTAATCGGGAGGAACTCCTGCAACTGTCCTCGGATAGCCTCTGTCGTCCAGATCGAACAGTTCCGGGTTCGCCCAGACATCCGAACTGTCATGCGAAATGAATATGGGGATGTCGCCCATGATCTCTATACCGCTTTCATTGCAGTATCGCTTCAGGGCTTCCCACTGCCGGAAGAAAACGAACTGGATGAATTTCTGATCGAGCACATCCTGAGTCTGTGCACGCGATTTGTCGGTCCAGGCGGTCCAGGCGGATCCTGAGTTCGCTTCCTTCAGGGCGGCGAACTCGGCAAACGGCTCGACCCAATATTTCATCCCTAAACAGAAATCCAGGAATTCCTTAAACAGGGGATCAGACTTACGCTCGAAGAAGGAAGCCGCAGCTTTCTTGATGAGCCTCATCTTGAAGGGGATGACTTTATCGAACTCCACCCTGCGTGGAGAAAAGCCGGGGACTTCTCCGATGTCTGCCTCAGAAAGCCATCCGTGTTCGACGAGCCAGGAAATGCTGATCAAAAGCGGATTCCCGGCCATACTGGAATATGCCTGATAGGGCGAGTGCTCAGATCCGACAGTCGGACCAAGCGGGAGTATCTGCCAGATACGCTGGCCGCTCTCCTTCAGGAAATCGACAAAATGGTACGCCCACCTGCCGAGATCACCAATTCCCCACTCGCCGGGAAGAGAGGTGGGGTGCAACAAAATGCCGCTTTTTCTCATAGAATCCGCACGCAGGATTCAGGATATCAGAAGAAGCGGCATTTCCTAAGAGCGGCCTTCTCACGAGCAGCCGCTGGTTTCTCCACAGTTCATGCATTTGTAACAGGATCCGTTTCGCACCATGATGCTGCCGCATCCGGCGCATGTCGGCGCATCATCCAGGTTGTACATCGATCTGAAATCATTCATAGAGGTCGACCCGGCATTCTGGGCGGGGGCAGGTTCAGTCTCCTTCAGTTTCTCCGCCACATGAACGCCGGCCTGCACCTGCTCTTCGATGGGCAGAAATTTAGAAGCCAGCCATCGGAAGATGTAGTCGACTATTGACTTGGCGTACGGAACCTCGGAATTTCCCGTGTGGCCCGAAGGCTCGAAACGGACATGCGAAAATTTGTCGATCAGCACCTTGAGCGGGACCCCGTATTGCAGCGCAAGTGAGATGGCGGTGGCGAACGAATCCATCAGCCCCGAAATTGCGCTCCCCTCTTTCGCCATCACAAGGAAAATCTCGCCCGGCTGCCCGTCATCATACATCCCGACGGTAATGTAGCCTTCATGGCCGCCGATGCTGAATTTGTGGGTGATTGCGTTGCGGACCGGGGGAAGCTTCCGGCGGACCGGCTTGAATTCCGGTTCAGCCTTGGCTTCTTTCTCCTTGCGGCCCTGGGAGACATTCAGAGGCTGCGTCTTCTTCGAGTTGTCGCGGTATATAGCAATTGCTTTCACCCCCAGCTGCCAGGCCTGCATGTACAGATCCGCAATCTGCTCGACAGTCGTGTTTTCCGGCACATTGACGGTCTTTGAGATGGCTCCGGAGATAAACGGCTGTACTGCGCTCATCATCTTGACGTGACCCATGTAGTGGATGGAGCGCGTTCCGCGCTGCGGCTTGAATGCGCAGTCAAATGCAGCGATGTGCCCGGGTTTAACCGCCGGCGCACCTTCGATCGTGCCGTTTTCATCGATGTAGTCAGTTATGGCGGCTATCTCATCCCTGGTGTATCCCAGTTTAGCGAGCGCAAAAGGAACGGTGCCGTTGACAATCTTCATCACTCCACCGCCCACCAGCTTCTTGAACTTCACCAGCGCCAGATCAGGTTCAACGCCTGTCGTGTCGCAATCCATCATGAACCCTATCGTTCCGGTCGGGGCGAGCACCGTCGCCTGTGCGTTCCTGAAGCCGTTGACGGTTCCCTCGAGAACAACCAGGTCCCAGCATTCCTGGGCCGCTTTCATCAGTGCCGGGGGAACGAAATTCGGGTTTATGTTCTGGAGGGCGGACCGGTGCATGCGCATCACTTCCAGAAACGACTCGCGATTGAGATCGTACTGCAAGAAGGGCCCCAGTCTGGCGGCAATGCGTGACGACTGCAGATAGGCTTCCCCCGTCATGACCGCAGTAATTGCGGCTGCAAAGGCCCTCCCTTCGTCACTGTCGTAAGGCAGGCCGTTGTACATCAGCAGAGCGCCCAGATTCGCATACCCGAGGCCCAGCGGCCGGAATTCGCGGCTGTTCTTTTCAATCTTTTCCGTAGGATAGCTCGCGTTATCCACAATGATATCCTGAGCTGAGATCATCAGATCGACAGCCCTGCGGAAACTCTCCACCTCGAATTCTCCTTCGGCGTTGACGAACTTCAGCAGGTTGAATGATGCGAGATTGCACGCTGAGTCATCCAGGAACATGTATTCAGAGCAGGGATTCGACGCATTGATCCTCCCGGACTTCTTGCACGTGTGCCAGCGGTTGATGGTCGAATCGTACTGTATTCCCGGATCCCCGCAGGCATGGCACGATTCCGCCATTTTACGCATCAGCTCGCGCGCCTTGTACACTTCCACGATCTCTCCCGTGGGACGTTCCCGCGTTGCCCAGTTGCCATCCTGTTGCACCTGCCTCATGAATTCATCAGTAACCCTCACGCTGTTATTCGCGTTCTGGAAGAAGATGCTGCTGTAGGCTTCGCCGTCCACCGCGCCGTCGTATCCGGCATTCACCAGTGTCCATGCCTTCTTCTCTTCCTTCGCCTTGCACTCGATGAACTCAACCGCATCAGGATGATCGACATCCAGAATAACCATCTTGGCAGCGCGACGTGTCTTGCCGCCGCTCTTGATTACGCCGGCGAATGCATCAAAGCCTTTCATGAAACTGACTGGACCCGAGGCGATCCCTCCCCCCGAAAGCCTCGCCCTCGAGGAGCGCAGCGGCGAAAAATTCGTCCCTGTCCCAGACCCGTATTTGAACAGCTTCCCTTCAGTCTTCGCGAGAGTCAGAATTGAATCCATCGTGTCTTCAACGGAATTGATGAAGCACGCCGAACACTGCGGTTTTTCTTCGATGCCGCAGTTGAACCAGACGGGCGAATTGAATGACACGTACTGGTTCAAAAGCAGAAATGCCAGCTCATCGTGAAAGGTCACCGCGTCGGAAGCCGAGGCGAAATACCCTCCCTTGACCCCCCACTCGGTCAGGGTGCGAACAACCCTTTCGACCAGCTGGCGCACACTGGTTTCCCTTTGAGGAGTCCCTACCTGTCCGTGGAAATATTTCGAAACCACGATATTAGCCGCAGTCTGCGACCAGCTCCGGGGAATCTCAACCGCTTCCTGGCAAAACAGGACTTCCCCCTCCTCATTTGTAATGGAAGCAGAACGTACCTCCCATTCAATCTCGTCGTAGGGATTCGAACCTTCACGGGTAAAGTGCCGTGGGAATTCCAGTCCTGTCCCGGTTCGCCGCCGCTCTGGCGTCAAAGCTACAGAAGCAACACTCTCGACAGGCAAAGACTTGTTACTGCTCATGTGACTACTCCTCCTCACAAGGAACGATAATCCAGGTGGCGTGATTCTCCCCGAAGGGCTTACAATCAGGGTGTATCTGGGTTTTTACACGAACTCCGGTGACCCTGTCAAGCAAATACACCCACAATAATCACTATATATAGTATCTCCAGATTTTCAACGCCACAATATCTAGCAAATCTTCTTCACATGCAGACGGCTAGCGGGATTTAGGAGTTCGGATTCATAATTCGCAGGTAAGAACAGAAAGGAAATTCTGATATGATCTGCGAAATATGGGCAACTATCTTGTTTTCGATATAGAAACGAGGGTTGACAAGGACCTCGTCAAACGGGTTTATGATCCCGAAAACTGTCTGACACTCGAGCAGGCGTACGACATGGCGCGGGACCGGATATTGGAGCGAAGCGGGCAGCAGAGCGACTTCTTTCCGATCCCTTTTCACATCCCGATAGCCATCTCGACTCTGCACGCGGACGACAGGTACAGGATCCGGTCAATGGGATGCTTCGGGGCGGACCGCTTTTCGGAACCCGAACTGGTTGCAAAATTCTGGCAGGCGTTTGAGCACGCCGAAACACTGGTGACGTTCAACGGCCGCGGTTTCGATCTGCCGGTGCTCGAGACGCGCGCGCTGAAATTCGGAATACCGCTTCCCCGCTATTTCGGGACAGGAACGGGAAGAGCTACGTACCGAGGGAGTCGTTTCAGCGATGCTTATCATATCGACCTGTGCGATTTTCTCTCTAATTTCGGCGCAGCATACCGCCGCAGTTCGCTCGATCTTCTTGCAAAGCTCATAGGCCTGCCCGGCAAGTACACAATAGCGGGGGAAGATGTGGAGTATCTCTATCGGCAGGGCAGACAGAAGGAGATCAACCAGTACTGCATGACGGACGTGCTCCAGACGTATCTTCTGTTCCTGCGCGTCGAGCTGCTGAGGGGAAAACTCGACAAAACCTCCTACGAGGCCGCCGTTGCGGCAACACGGGAAGACCTTACGCAGCGTGCCGGCTCCGCGGGAGCGGACAATTTTCTGCTCGATTTCCTCGGGCGGTGGGAAGCATCGTCCGCCGTTGCAGGAACCACCTGATCACTTGTTGCTTTTTGCGATTCGCCTGATCGGCTTCTTCCTGCAGCTGTCCAGGAGGCTTCTCAATACCTTCACGGTGCGCGGAAGATCGGCCTTCGGGACGATGATGTGATCGTGTTTGAATGATGACAGCGGCAGTGCACAGATATTGGAAGCCGTCAACACTGATCCGATCGCGGCCATATAACCGTTCGCCACAAGCGAAAGCTTCACGTCGAAGTGGATGACCTTGTAAGGACCCGTCACGTCGCATTTTTCGAACATATTCTGCATGCGCATCCATTTGCGCCGGGCCACAACCATCGTGATCAGTTTCGGCTCCTGGATCACTGCGGCGAAACGTGTCGTCGCCGGGCGGAACCATTCCCCTGGAATGGCCTGAACTCCTATCGGCAGATAGACGACCACGTAGTCTTCCGGAAGAACAACCAGTTTAGTGCGGGCGAGTAATCCTTTTAGTTCTGGGGAAATCTCCAACATAGATCCTCGTTTTCATTGTGAAACAGCATCATAGCATTCACAAGAACGATACTGAAGGCCTATCGAAGCCGCAGATTACAGGATCGGACGG
Organism: Acidobacteriota bacterium; assembly: GCA_012719355.1. Classification (GTDB taxonomy): domain Bacteria; phylum Acidobacteriota; class UBA6911; order UBA6911; family UBA6911; genus UBA6911. Next base: position 16,892 of record JAAYAM010000277.1, on the reverse strand, counting down.
AGAAAAACCGTGTCGATTACCGCATTCTTGAATAGTTCCTTTCGCCGGCCCGGATTGCCACTGCCAGCGTATTCTCCGCCGGAGCGAGTGGACAGCTGAATTCGTCGCTGTACGCGCAGAAAGGATTGTGGGCGCGGTTGAAATCGAGATCGTAGATCCCGGAAGTATTTTCTTTCAGATCAATATAGCGTCCGGGCCCGTAGGTCTCGCTTCCGGAAGTTGCGTCGCGGAAAGGGATGAACAGAGAGGGTCCCTCGTTTCCGGAATCGTCGAGACGGTAAACCTGGAGTCTGCAAGGCGTGCCTTCAACTTCAAATTCGAAAAAGCCGTAACGCAAGCCGCTGCGTATCTCGCCCGTGTTTGTTGCCAGCCGGATTGGAGTCGCGACGGGATACCGGTTGAGTTGCGCCATGAATTTCAGAGCGGGATTCACCGGATAGTATGACAGCCCGCGGAACTTGATCCTCTCTTCGACCGGAATCGGCGAGCCGTCACCTCTGAATGAAGCGTCTTTCGCCGCCCGTTCGCCGGCAAGGCCATCCACGGGAGCTGCCGGTTCGGGGGTTCTGCTTTCCGAACACCCGCAAAAGATCAGGGCAGAAAGTGCCAGACCGGCAAGAAAAACAAAGCGCCTTTCCTGATGATGCGAGGCCATGTCGATGCGTCCTTCTACGGTACAGTTCAGTAAACGACGGGATTTTAGCAGGAGACTCCCTTCTTTGCTAAACTTACTAAGAGATTAGCCCTCCGATCTGACACCCCCAAAACCGGCTTATGAAAGGAACCGCATCTCCGGAAAACTCCACAAACCCGGAATACCGGCAGGAACCTATGTCACTGAAACAACACGGAAAGATATTTCTGCAGCCGTCACTCTATCGCCCCGCCCTGATTGTGGTTTTTCTCATCCTGATGACCTCGTCGGCCGTTACCGGACCGAAGGAAACCGCAGTCAGCCCCTTCACTTCCGATCAGTTCGCATCGATAATCCGGCGCGTCTCCGAACAGGGAGGCGAATTCTGGAATGACAACTACGTCTCGAACGAAGCCGCCTATCTCCACCCGCTGAGGAAAATGAAGGAACTCGGGATTCGCGGCGGCGTGTATATCGGGGTCGGCCCGAACCAGAATTTCACTTACATAGCCAAGACGCGGCCCCGCTATGCGTTCATAGTGGACATCAGGAAGCAGAATTCGCTGCTCCACCTTCTTTGCAAGGCGCTCTTTCATCTTGCCGCCGACAGAAGCCAGTATCTCTCATTTCTTCTCGGCCGCCCGATCGTACCAGGCGTCTTCAACGGTGACAACTACGGGGTGGACGATCTTGTGAAGTATTTCGAGAAGACTGAACCTGATCCCTCGTTCTTTTTTGACATCCACGAAAGAGCCCGTTCATTCCTGATGCAACAGCATGATCTCGGTCTGAACGAAGAAGACTGGACGACAATCGAAAAAATCCATCTCGCTTTCTACAACCGTGGACTCTCGATCAAGTACGACTACATACCCGTTCCAACATACGGGGAATTCCTCGTCGAGCGAGACCTGGACGGCAATATGCAGAATTTCCTCAACAGCTCGGAAGAGTTCGCATTCATCAAGAAGATGGAGGAAGAGAACAGAATCATCCCCATTGTCGGGGATTTCTCCGGTCCGCATGCGCTCAAGGAGCTTGGGAGATTCCTCAAAGAGAAAGATGAAGTCGTGACGGTCTTCTACACGTCCAATGTCGAGCAGTACCTCGTGCGCAACATGGTATGGCCCGAATTCATCCGCAACGTCAGCGAACTCCCGATGGATGAGCGCGCTGTTTTCATCCGGGCCCACTGGAGCAACTATATTCCCCATCCGGATGAGGTAGCCGGCTATAGATTCACCCAGATTTTGCAGTGGGCAAAGCCTTTCCTCACCAAAGTCACACCAAGCACAACTGTCTCGTACTGGGATATTGTGACCACAGACACAATTAAGCTGAGATAGAAAGACGAGAAAACAATTTGAGTATGTGTCGTGTGCCTGTTCGACAATTTGTTTGAAAAAAAAGGCAACCTTGGGGAACCAGTGACGTCTGTATTGGTACCATTCAACCCCAATTGAACACACCTCGTTAAACGCGGCGAGGATGGATACGGACTCTTCCATCCTCGCCGCACTTTATGCCCTTCCGCCCTTCTGAAACAGGGCTTAAGGATCGGCATTACCGGGGCGATAAGTAAATTGGAATTGACACCCCACAGGGGCGTTCGGTAGTCTTCACTCACAATTTTTTAGTCATTAGGAGCATCCATGCCCTCCGTCCAAGATTGCGCCGAAAGGCTTCGGGAACAAGCCTACAGGACGCTCTTACCGCAGGTCCGCGAAATCGGAAATGAATTGCAGAAGCTCAGCAGTTCTCTTACAGATGGCGTTAAACTTCTGGAACAGAAACTCGATGCGCTCAATCATGTCGAGCTTCCGACAACCGAGCCCGTTCTGACAGAGCTCCTCGGAGGGATCATCCGGCAGAAGAAACTCGAAGCGAGCGAACTGCTGGCGTTTGCCCGTAGACTGAAGACGAAGGAGACGCAGGAAGAACTTCTGGCATCGCTGCTGGACGCAGTTCAGAAATACACCTCCCGTGCGGCACTCTTTGCCGTGAGAGGGGACCGCTTTGCGGGCTGGTCGTCCAGAGGCTTCTCTGACGAAGTTGCGCACAACCTGAGCTCCTGCGTTTTCTCCCGTGAGGACTGCGAACTGTTCGAAACTGCTCTGAAAGGAGAATCCCCGATCGCGGCAGCCGATCTTTCAACCCAAGAGGCGCTGACCTTTCTGGGCGAGGAGGCACGAGGAGAGTACACGCTTGTGCCGTTACACGTGCTGCAGCGGCCTGTGGCTCTCCTGGTCGCAGCAACCCCGGGAGATGAGGGGAGTGAATCGGACGCAATCTCGCTCGCAGCGGAGTTCACGACGTTGCGGCTCGAAAACGTTGCACTGAAGGTGCTTCGCCACCTGAGCGAGACCGTTCCCGAGCGGAAGGAGGTCAAAGCATCAGCAGCCGCCGTTCAGAGTGGAGAGTTGCGCCAGGCTGCGGCTGCGCAGGTATCCCAGCCTGCTCCTGCACCCGTTCAGCCGGTAATCGAGGACGCGATCCGCACGCCGGCACCGGTCGAGACTCTTGCCGCCCTCGCTGCAATCGAGACTCCCGCCGCTGCCGAAGACGGCCATGGGGAAACAGCTGAGCCATCGATCCAGACGCCGCCTCCGGTTAAACAGAAGGAATCGACCCGCCCTCCGGAAGAGGAGAAACTCCATTCCGAGGCAAAACGGTTTGCCCGCCTGCTGGTGTCGGAGATAAAACTCTATAACGAAAATCAGGTTGCAGAAGGCCGCAGGAACCGTGATCTGTATTCCAGATTGAAACGCGATGTTGACAGAAGCCGCGAAATGTACGAAAAGAGAGTCTCGCCGAGCGTCTCATGCCAGATGGATTATTTCCACGAGGAAATAATCCGGATTCTGGGAGACAATGATCCGTCAACCCTCGGGAGTGAATATCCCGGGTCACGTGTTGAAAGCTGAAAGTATTAAGTGCAAGAAAAAGCAAGACCCTCTGGACAACGGCACCTGTTGCTGATGGTGTTGTTGTGGACAGCCGCAGTAATCATCTGCAGCACCACCGCCGGAGTCAAAACAGGCACCGGCAACCCGGACGATAAACCGAAACTTCCATCCAGCTGGAAGAAATTGGCCGTTTTTGAGTCGGTTCCTTCCACAACTGCGAAGGCTCTGAAACAGGGCATTGACTCGTATGAGGGGAAGAGCTACACCGCAGCCCTGAAGGCCCTGCCCGCGGGCGAACAGACAAAGGCTTCCCGCATTGCCGACTACGTGCTGTACTATCGCGGGAAGTCCAACTTGATGCTGAAGCAGTACAAAGAGGCCATCGAAGACTTTCAGCTACTGGTCAAGCGCCATCCGGATTCACGTCTTGTAAGGGATGCGTTGATAGGACAGTGCCAGGCCCTGCTTGAGTCGGAGAATCCCAAAGAACTGCTCGCACTTCTCGGCAATGCGAAGCTGGGGACGGGCGCCGACGCAACATATTTCGAAGCAAGGGCACTCGACCTTACGGGCGAAAAGGCAAAAGCGGCGGAACTCTATCTCCGGGTGTATTCAAGCTACCCGAGCTCGAGCTCAGCATCACTCGCCGAGCGCTACCTTGCGGGCGAGCTTAAAGGAGGGCGGCATTACAAGGAGCGTTTGCAGCGCGCCGAGACACAGGTCAAAGAGGGAAATTACAGGGGCGCCCGCACTCTGCTGCTGGCATTGCGCAGCGTGAAGGCGCCGGATCGAAGCAGTTCGGCAAAGCGGGATCTTCTATTCGGCGAAGTAGAGTACCGTCTCGGCAGAACTTCGGCCGCACTGACCAGTCTTCGGAAAGTGACTGCCGCTGATCCCGCTCTCCATGCCAGGGCGATATACCTCGAGGGGATCTGCCTGCGAAAACTCGGGAGAGAACAGGCCTTTCTCGAGACGCGCGCCAGAGGATTGAAGCTCTATCCGGGCTCCCCCGACATAGAAGAACTCTGCTATTCAGTTGCAACCTACTACGATGTGAATTGCAACCCGGCAAAAGCGAGGGAAGCATACTCGGTTCTCTACCGGAACTTTCCGAAAGGGTCCCATTCAGACCGCGCACTCTGGAAGCTCGCGCTCTTTGACTACGCCGCAAGAAACTACGAAGCTGCGGCACAGCGTTTCCTGCAGTATCTGACTGCAAATCCTAACCCGCTTTCAGCCGCATCGGCCATGTACTGGATCGGCCGATGCCACGAACGGGCGGGTGATACCACAAGCGCGAGTTACCTCTACCGCAGGACGCGGCAGCTTGCCAACAACAGTTATTACGGCCAGTTGGCGCTTGAGGCCGAAAAATCCCTGTCGAAGGCAGCCGGGTCAGGGACTGTCAGGGGGATTAATTTCGATGAGCTGGCCGCCCGCTGCGACGCAATTCAGCTTCCACGTGTAGACCTGTCGACCCCTTCTGCCGAAGCGGTAATAATAATCGAACGCGCGAGGGAGCTTGCTGCTGCCGGACTCACCGGCAGCGCGCTGGCCGAACTCCGCTGGGGAGGGCAGGAGTATTCGCAGAACAGCGACCTGTTCTCTTACCTGATGGCAAGCATATGCGTGCAACGAGATGATTTCGGCGGCGCGATAACCAATCTGCGCAGGGCCGTCCCGGACTATAACGGACGCCCCCCGGCTGCATTACCGGACGAATTCTGGGAGATGTTCTTCCCCGTGCGCCACTGGAAGATCATTTCGGCCCAGGCAGCGAAAACCGGGCTGGAACCCTCGCTTATCCTCGGGGTGATCCGGCAGGAATCCGCGTTCAAGGTGAATGCCCGTTCCCGGGCGAATGCCCGCGGCCTCATGCAGATACTGCCGTCAACCGGCCGCGATCTCGCAAGAAGGGCTGGAATCAGGTTCACCACCCAGAGACTGTACAATGCCGACACCAACATCACCCTCGGGACGCGCTACCTGTCTTCCCTCCTGAAGCAGTACGGAAAGCCTGAGCTTGCGCTTGCCGCATATAATGCGGGAGGAACCCGCGTCGCCCGCTGGCAGAAGGAGTTGGCCCCCTCGGATATGGCGGAATTCGTAGAGCAGATACCTTTCGCCGAAACGCGCAACTATGTAAAGCAGGTTCTGAGCAACAGGGCCCACTACGATCTGCTTCTTGCCTCTTCGGCGCGGAAAGAGTGAAAAAAAAGGGAGTCCGGGCAAAAAATTATTGAACCCGGCGGCGCCTGAAACGTCTAAACTCACTTTGTGGCATTCCTGTGTCTGACGTTGTGACGAGGATTCGGCTAACCTTAAATCACATAGGATCCACTTCGTGTGGAAGGAATCATATCCGGAAGAAGACAATGAGCTGGTTTCCCGTTGCAGGAAGGGGGATCCTACGGCTTTCGAAGAGCTGGTGCAGCGATACCAGCAGAGTATCCTGAATCTGGCCTACCACTACATTGGGAATCATCATGAATCGGAAGATGTGGCCCAGAAGATCTTCACCAAAGTGTATTTCTCGCTACGCAAATTCGACATCCGGCGTCCTTTTTTCCCCTGGCTTTACAGGATAGCCGTCAACCAGTGCTACGATGAACTGAGACGAATCCGGCGCCAGAAGACCTACACCTTCAGTGAGTTGAGCCTGGAAGAGACATCCAGCATCGAAAAGCTGATCAGCAACCACACGATCCCGGTGGAACCGGCCGACGGCGGAGAACTGCGGGCCCTCCTGCACAAACTGCTTGACCTGCTCCCCGAACAGCAGCGGATGGCGCTCGTGATGCGCGACCTGAATTCCATATCCTACAGCAAGATGGCGGAAATCTTGAAATGCACCGAGCAGGCAGCCCGGCTGAAGGTTTTCAGGGCCAGGGCCCGATTGAAGACTTTGGTTGAGAAGGCGTTGAAGAAATGAAAACCGGACACCCTATCGCGCGACTCCGGCCAGCGTCTCCCAGAAACCCGGGAAACTGACGTCCGCGCATTCGGCATCGATAATGCGGGTTTCCCCTTTAGCCGCAAGCGCCGCCACGGCGAAGGCCATCCCGATTCGATGATCATTCCGGGTCACGATATCGGCGCTCTGCAGCGTCTGTCCTCCCTGTATCGTAAGCCCATCGGGCTTTTCCGAGACTTCGGCTCCCATTGCGCGGAGGTTTGCCGCGATGGCCGAGATCCTGTCGCTCTCTTTTACTCTAAGCTCACCGGCATCGGATATCTCCAGACCTGCGGTGTGGGCACCGAGAACGGCGAGCACGGGAATTTCATCGATCATCGAGGCGGTGTCATTCCCCTGGATGGGGGGCATCCTGCTCTGCAGCAGATCGGGACTGTAACGCACACGCAGGTCTCCCCGGGGTTCTCCCGCATCTTCTCTCTCGTTGAGAACCTTCAGGTCGAGTCCCGACCGTACAAGGTAATCCAACAGCGTGCGCCGGCTCGGGTTGAGCCCGACTCCGGGAAGCAGCAGTTCGGAACCGGGAACCAGCGCCGCCCCTGCCAGGAAGAATGCCGCCCCGGACAGATCTCCCGGAACCCGCAGCGTTTGTCCTCGCAGATGTGGATTCGGATCGACCTCGATCCAGTTTCCCGAGATCCTCACCGTGGCGCCGAATTCTCTCAGTGCGATTTCAGTATGGCTGCGGGTCGGGATCGTCTCCTCCACGGCGGTCGTTGCGTCGGCGTACAACCCCGCCAGCAGGACACAGGATTTCACCTGGGCGCTGGCAACCGGAAGCGTGTACCGGACCGATTTGAGCTGCCCTCCGCGGATTTTCAGCGGAGGGAGTCCGCCATCCCTGGATTCGACGACCGCTCCCATCTGCTGAAGCGGCCTGATGATCCTTCCCATCGGCCTGCCTGACAGGGACGAGTCACCCGTTATGGCGGTTTCGAAAGGATGACCGGCCAGGATCCCGGAAAGCAACCGGATAGTGGTCCCCGAATTACCGGCGTCAAGCACCTGGCGCGACTTCTTCAGCCCACTGAGTCCGCGCCCCTGGATCGCGACGGTGTCACCCGACACCGACACCTCCACCCCCAGGGCGCGCAGGCAATCGAGAGTACTGTGACAATCGCGGCTGGAAGCAAAGCCGGAAAAGACCGAAGTCCCCTCGGATATGGCGGCAAGCATCGCATAGCGATGAGATATGGACTTGTCCCCCGGAAGATTCACAACTCCGGAAAGCGTACGTGCTGCGCGCAGCGATTTGATCATGATGGTTCCTGATTGAACAATTCCATGGCAAGTTTTTTGAGTCTCTTGACCTGATCCCGGAGTGCGGCGGCTTTTTCAAACTCGAATTCCCTCGCAGCGCCGCGCATTTCCTTTTCAAGGCGCCTGATCTCAGAATCAAGTTCTTCAGGAGAGCTGTACTGTCTGACTTCTTCTGCGACAGCCGGGATTTCGTAATAATCTCCCTCGTAAATCCTGACCAGTTCCGGATCAAGAGGCTTGACGATCGATTGCGGCGTGATTCCGTTTTCCTCGTTGTACCGTTGCTGAGTGACGCGGCGACGGTTGGTTTCGTCGATGGCCGCATGCATCGAGCCCGTAATAACGTCGGCGTATAGAATTGCTTTCCCGTTGATGTGCCGCGCCGCGCGTCCCATTGTCTGGATCAGGGATGTGGTGGAACGAAGGAATCCTTCCTTGTCGGCATCGAGGATTGCAACTAGCGAGACCTCGGGCAGATCCAGCCCTTCACGCAGAAGATTGATCCCGATAAGCGCATCGAACTCGCCGGCGCGCAGCGATCTCAGGACTTTGATCCGATCGAGCGTCTCGATTTCCGAATGGAGATAGCGTACCCGGAGCCCCAGTTCGGTGTAGTACTCGGCAAGGTCCTCGGCCATACGCTTGGTCAGAGTCGTGACCAGCACGCGCTCGTTGCGTTCGGCCCGGAGCCGGATTTCTTCCATGAGATCGTCGACCTGCCCCGAGACCGGACGCACTTCGATCAGGGGATCGGTAAGGCCGGTCGGCCGCACCAGCTGTTCGACGACGACTCCCGAAGCCTTCGTCAGCTCGTAAGGCCCCGGAGTCGCTGAAACATAGATCACCTGGTTCAGTCTTTCTTCGAATTCCGAGAAATTCAGGGGCCGGTTATCCAGTGCGGAAGGAAGCCGGAACCCGTACTTGACCAGGGCCTCTTTCCTGGAACGGTCTCCGAAATACATCCCGCGCACCTGCGGAATCGTGGCGTGGCTCTCGTCCACGAACAGTATCCAATCCCTGGGCAGGTAGTCCAGCAGCGTTGGAGGAGGTTCTCCGGGGCTCCTTCCCGTGAGGTGCCGAGAATAATTTTCGATGCCGCGGCAGTACCCCAGCTCCTTCATCATCTCGAGATCGAACATCGTCCTCTGGTGCAGCCTGCGCGCTTCGAGCAGCTTGTCTTCCTTCTCGAGCTCCGTGCGCCACTCCTCCAGCTCTTCCCTGATGCTGTCAATAGCTCGCAGGAGTTGGTCGCGGGGCTGAACATAATGCGACTTCGGGTAAATGGGGAGCCTTTCGTGTTTCTTCAGGACACGCCCGGTTATCGGATCGATCTGGGCGATGGACTCTATCTCATCTCCAAACATATCCACCCGGACGGCATAGTCTTCATAGGTTGGGAAGACCTCCACCACATCGCCACGCGCCCGGAAGGATCCTCTTTCGAGCCCGTAGTCCTGGCGCGAGTACTGCATTTCAACCAGGCGGCGCAGAATCTCATCCCGCTTGATCTTCTCCCCCTTCTCGAGAAAAAGGAGCATTCCGTAGTAGGCTTCCGGCGACCCCAGGCCGTAGATGCACGAGACACTGGCGACGATCAGGCAGTCCTTCCGCTCAAACAGCGACCTGGTCGCGGAGTGACGCAGTCTGTCGATTTCGTCATTGATCAGTGCATCCTTCTCGATATAGGTGTCAGTGGACGCGATGTATGCCTCCGGCTGGTAGTAATCGTAATAGGAAACGAAGTACTCGACCGCGTTCTCCGGGAAAAACGTCTTGAACTCCCGGTAAAGCTGCGCCGCCAGCGTCTTGTTGTGCGCCAGCACCAGCGCCGGACGCTGAAGGGCTTCAATCGTCTTGGCCATCGTGAAAGTCTTTCCGGACCCGGTGACGCCAAGAAGCACCAGGTGCTTCTCACCGTCCTGGATACCCTTCACGAGATCCTCTATGGCGGCGGCCTGGTGACCGCAGGGTTCGAAAGAGGTGCTGATTTTGAATTCGGAGGAATGAATAAGCGCCTTCCCGTAAGTGATGGTCGAATAGGTCAGGTCTTTATCTGTCGCAGGTTTTCTGGCCATTGCAAGAATTCAAATCCTCATTATACATCCTCCACCAATATTTGAGTCTGGAAGGCTTCGAGGTATAGTTACAAGCTCATGTCTGAATGCTCAGGGAATCGAGGACTGAATAGTGTCGACGGATAAGAGCCATATTCGGAATTTTTCCATCATTGCGCATATTGACCACGGCAAGTCTACTCTGGCCGACCGCCTGCTTGAACGAACCGGTGCGCTGTCAAAGCGCGAAATGGCGGACCAGGTATTGGATGCGATGGATCTGGAACGCGAACGGGGCATCACGATCAAGGCGCATTCGGTGCGGCTGAACTATCGCGCAAAGAACGGCCAGGATTATGTCCTCAACCTCATCGACACACCGGGACATGTCGACTTCTCCTATGAGGTGTCAAGAAGCCTGTCGGCCTGCGAAGGCGCGCTGCTGGTGGTCGACGCTTCCCAGGGAGTCGAGGCGCAGACGCTGGCCAATACCTACCTTGCGTTGGACCATCACCTTGAGATCATCCCTGTTGTCAACAAGATCGATCTACCGGGCGCTGAGATCCCGAGAATCAAGGACCAGCTCGAGAACATCATCGGACTCGATCCGGACGAAGCCATTCTGGCCAGCGCCAAAGAGGGGATCGGCACAGAAGAAATCCTCGAGGCGATCGTCCACAGGCTCAATCCTCCGAAGGGGGAATATGAGAAACCCCTGAAGGCCCTGATTTTCGACTCCTGGTTCGATTCCTACAGGGGAGTAATCGTGCTGGTGCGGGTCATAGACGGGACGCTGAAAAAGGGGCAGAAAATAAGGATGGTGAACACGCAACAGGTGTTCACCATCGAGCAGGTCGGAGTCCTGACTCCCAAACTCCTGGAGGTGGATGAGTTGTCGGTAGGAGAAGTGGGGTACGTCATCGCAAATATCAAGCGGGTGGCCGACACCAAGATCGGCGACACGATTACCGAGGACCTGAGGCCGACAGATGAACCGTTCCCCGGCTTCCAGGAAGTCAAACCGATGGTCTTCGCCGGACTCTACCCGTCGGATAATGCAGATTATGAGGCGCTGCGGGACGCGCTTTCGAAGCTGCAGCTCAACGATTCGGCTTTCTTTTACGAGCCCGACACGTCCGGTGCCCTCGGATTCGGTTTCCGCTGCGGCTTTCTGGGACTGCTGCACATGGAGATCGTGCAGGAGCGCCTGGAACGCGAATTCAACCTGTCGCTCATCACGACCGCTCCCGGGGTGCGGTACAGGGTCACCACCGAGAAAGGCGAAGTCCTCGAGATCCACAACCCCTCGAAACTTCCGCCAGTCACCGAGATAGCGAAGTTCGAGGAACCGATGATCACCGCCATGATCATGACCAACAACGAGTACGTCGGTCCCATCCTCAAGCTCGCCGAAGAGAAACGCGGAGTGCAGAAGGGGTTCGAATACGTTACCACCAGCCGCGTCCTCATCACTTACGAACTACCGCTTAACGAAATCGTGCTCGACTTTTACGACAGGATGAAGTCTGCGTCTCGCGGCTACGCCTCTCTCGATTACCATTTCTCGGGATATCAGGAGTCACGCCTGGTCAGGCTGGATATACTGGTCGCAGGGGAACCCGTCGACGCACTTTCGCTTATCATCCACCAGGATTCTGCAGCTCCACGGGGGAGAGCCCTGATCGAGAAAATGAAGGAACTGATTCCACGCCAGATGTTCGAAGTGGTCCTTCAGGCGGCAATCGGCAGCAAGATTATCGCCCGAGAGGTCGTCCGGCCCATACGCAAGAACGTGCTTGCGAAGTGTTACGGCGGCGACATCACCAGGAAGAGAAAACTCCTGGAAAAACAGAAAGAAGGAAAAAGGCGCATGAAGCGCCTGGGCAAGGTCGAAATACCCCAGGAAGCCTTTCTCGCCATTCTCAAGGTGGAACAGTAGCCACAGATTGCACAATTCGTGTGATCCATGTAATCTGGGCGCGTGCCGGCAGCACTCAAAATTAAAACTGAAGAGGCGTCCCGTTGCAGCCGATCAGGAGTGCGTCCCCCAGGAGAGCACAAGATGACATCCGGATATCTCCACAACTGGCGTGATTCCGAGGGGAAAGGGTTGATCGGGTGCATGTTCTTCATCGTCGTGTTTGCATTAGCGATCTACCTCGGAATCATGCTCGGCCCCGTCTACTACGCCAATTTCAACTTCGAATCCCAGATCGAGACTGAAGCCGGACGCGCCGGCGCCAAATTTCTCGACGACGAAACGATCATCAAAGACATTCTGGATCTTGCGAAGCGGAACGAAATCCGGCTCAATCGTCAGAACATCAAGATTGATCGGTTCGCCGGTCAGGTCCACATCGACGTACAATACAGTGTACCGGTCGATTTCGGTTTCTTCGTACGGAACCTGGATTTTCGGGTAGAAGCATCGAGTTTTATCGGAACTCTTTAGGGAATCCCGGCTCACCAGAGGGTGATCCCCGGCGAGACCCAGGGTATCTCCACAATGTTCGTACATGGGGCGGACACTCCGGGCCTGCGGACAACGGCAGGGCGCCCGCGCGCGAAGGCGATACTGGTGACGCTCCTCATGGTCGCAGCCTGCATTCCCCTGCTCGCCTGTCACAAAGCGGGCGTCTATAGAATCCCCGTTTCGGATGCCGATATCCTGCGGGCAAACGAGATTTCGCAGGAAGGGGAAAGCGCATTCCGCAGGAAGGAATACTACGCTGCCCTGATCAAGTACCTGGAATCGGTACGGATAAATCCCAACAATGAATACGTTTATAATCGGCTCGGCATGGCCTATTCGCAGCTGCGTCTGTTCGACGACGCCGTTGCGGCATTTGAGCGGGCGATCGCGCTCAACCAGAAATACCCGTACCCATACAACAATCTCGGCGCGGTCTTCTTCGCGCGCCGGGACCTGAAGAAGGCGGAAAAACATTTCAAGAAAGCTGTGAAGCTCAGGGAGGATGAAGCCACCTTCCACATGAATCTGGGATCGGTCTACCTGGAAAGAAAGAAACCGGAAAAAGCCATTGCCGAATGGCGAAAGGCGCTCGCCCTGGATCCCGCAAGCCTGAGCGGCGACGCCAGCGCTGTTATGCTGAGCGGGGGAGGCAGATCCATGCGGGAAAGGAGCTACTACGTCGCCCGGGTGCGGGCGTCGCTGGGAGATGCCGCCGGGGCGGTCGAAAGTCTGAAGGAGGCGGTTTCGCTGGGATTCGACGATATAGCCCAGATCAAAAGAGAGCGCGATTTCGACGCGATCAGACACGATGAGCGTTTCGCCAGGTTCATGGAGGAACTTCCGTTGCTGATACGGCTTCGTTCAGGAGTAGGACTGCCCGAAGGCTCCAAATAGCTCACTGCAGTTCGACGAGCCAGGCCGCCAGCAGAGGTATCATGATTTCGTGATGTCCGGTTAATGCGATCCCACGGCCACCGGTGCTCACCGGCCGTTTGACAACGTTTTCAGTCGGACGGTAGTGCTGAATGAAATCAAGGTTGGCGGTCGTAAAATCCTTCAGAACCCGGCCGCTGTTACGCACCAGGGTAACGCACTTGAGGAACACCTCCGGCAGAGTGACAGCGGATCCGCAGTTCAGGTACACTCCGCCGTCATTCAGGCCGGAGACGATCTCAGCGAGAAGGCGGAAGTCACGGTGACTCCCCTCGCCGATCGCGGCTGGTGAGACTGCCGGATGGTTATGGATGATATCGGCCCCGATCGTCACATGCACAGTCACCGGGATCCTTCTGCGGTATGCCTGCAGAAGGAGGCTGTACTGACCAAACCGCGGGGAAAGACCTGAGAGAAAGCGGCCCATCGATTCACCTATTCCGAGGCCGTCTGCAACCCCCTCTGCTATTGCCCGGTTGATGTCCCGGCCGGTCTCCTCGGCCATGCCGAAATCCCCTGTCTTCAGCTGTACGTCCACATCTTCGCTTGTGGTGCCCATGAGAGCGATCTCGAAATCGTGAATCAGGCACGATCCGTTCATTGCGAGGGCGGAGATCAGACCGCGATCCATGAGGTCAATCAGAACAGGGGCCAGCCCGGTCTTTATCACGTGCCCCCCCATTCCCCAAATAGCCGGCTTTTCCCGCCTCCGGGCTTCCGTCACCGCCAGCGCGAGAGCTTTGAGATTGCCTGAAGCAAGGATACCCGGGAGGGAGTCAAGAAATCCGGAAAGGGTCCCCCCTTTTTCGTGAGGCCATCCAAAAAGTTCTACTCCGACTTTGCTGGGGCGGCTTTCCAGCGGATATGTCTTTACTGAACCGAGATCGTAGGGGCGCACCCGGTACCTGGACATTTCGCGGCTAGATTCCTTTCATGTTCTCGTCGGCCAGATCACACAGGATATGCCCGATCATGATATGCACCTCCTGGATCCGCGCCGACAGCTCGTGGGGCACGTTCAGATGGTAGTCGACCCTGGAACCCAGTTTCCCGCCGTCTCGCCCGGTGAGCCCGATCGTTATCATTCCGATTTCCCGCGCCGCATCGGTAGCAAGGAGAACGTTGGGAGAGTTGCCGCTGGTCGAGATCGCAATTGCGATGTCACCTTTCCGGCCAAGAGCCTGGACTTGGCGGAGGAAAACGTGGTCGAAGCCGTAATCGTTCCCCACAGCCGTGAGGATCGAGGTGTCCGTGGTCAAAGCAATTGCCGGGAATGCCCTGCGCTCCCGCCGAAACCGCCCGACCCATTCCGCAGCGATGTGCTGGGAGTCGGCCGCACTTCCGCCATTGCCGTAAAGCAGCACTTTTCGGCCATTTTCGAGTGCCGTACAGATTTCTCGAGCAACATCTGCGATCAGCTGCTCATTCCTCTGAAAGAAGATTTTTTTCAGTTCCAGGCTGTCGGCCACAGCCCTTCTGATGGAGTCAATCATTTTTCAAAGATCCGCCAGCACGCTACTATGTGTCAAGTACTAATGAGGTCGGGGGCCGCTTCCGAAGCCCCGGATTGACTGAGATTCTTCTATCTGTTAGATTAACCGATTTATACCCATCCTCGGAGATCTCCATGTTCAGTGCGATTCTAACGAAAATAGTAGGAAGCAAAAACGACAGAGATCTGAAGCAGATAGCTCCTATCGTCCGGCGGATCAACGAACTGGAACCCGAAATGGCGCGACGCTCTGATGCAGAGCTGGCCGCGCTTACTCCCGTCTTCCGCGAGCGCGTCGCAAACGGAGAAACCCTGGATGACCTGCTGCCGGAAGCATTTGCGGCCGTAAGAGAGGTCGGAAGACGCGTATTGAATATGCGCCACTTCGACGTCCAGCTGGTCGGTGGTGTCGTGCTGCATCGGGGGCGTATCGCGGAGATGAAGACCGGTGAAGGAAAGACCCTGGTCGCCACACTTCCAGCCTATCTCAATGCTTTGGAAAGCAAAGGGGTTCACATAGTCACAGTGAACGATTACCTCGCCGGTCGCGACGCCGAATGGATGGGGAAGATTTATCGGGCGCTGGGCCTGACGGTTGACTGCATACAGCACCCTCTCACGGACGAAGAACGGAAGCGGGCATACGCCGCCGACATCACCTATGGGACGAACAACGAGCTCGGATTCGACTATCTGCGCGACAACATGAAGTACGACATCAGGGATTGTGTCCAGCGCGGATATCACTACGCGATCGTTGACGAAGTCGACTCGATCCTTATCGACGAAGCTCGAACGCCGCTGATCATTTCAGGCCCGGCGGAGGAATCGACCGACAAGTACTACAAGGTGGACCGGATTATCCCGAAACTTAGGCGGGATATAGACTTCCAAATAGACGAAAAGGCCAGAACCGTCAATCTCACCGAAGAAGGAGTGGAAAAGGCGGAGAAGCTTCTGGGGGTTGGAAACCTCTTTGAACCGCAGAACATGGACTGGGTACACCACACCTACCAAGCCCTTAAGGCTCACCTGCTCTTCAAGAGAGATGTCGACTACATGGTCAAAGATGGTGAAGTCGTCATCGTCGATGAGTTTACAGGCAGGCTTATGCCCGGACGACGCTACAGCGACGGTCTGCACCAGGCGCTCGAAGCCAAGGAAAACGTCAAGATCGAGAGAGAAAACCAGACCCTCGCTTCGATTACGTTCCAGAACTACTTCCGCATGTATAAGACGCTTGCCGGAATGACCGGTACCGCCGAAACCGAGGCGGAAGAGTTCTATAAAATCTACAAGCTCGAAGTGAACGTCATACCGACGAACCGGGAACTCATCCGCACCGAATATCCGGACGTCGTTTACCGCACGGAGCGGGAGAAGTACAACGCGGTTGTGGACGAGATCAAAGAGCTGTATGAGAAGGGGAGACCGGTACTAGTCGGCACGATTTCGATCGAGAAATCGGAAAAGCTCAGCAGCCTCTTGAAACGACAGAATATTCCGCACGTCGTTTTGAATGCCAAGTACCACGCAAAAGAAGCCGAGATAGTGGCGCAGGCGGGGCGGAAGAAGGCGGTGACCATTGCGACCAACATGGCGGGCCGCGGAACCGACATCCTCCTCGGAGGGAATCCCGAGTTTCTGGCCCTGCAGACGCTGCGCGAAAAAGGGATTGATTTCGCAACCATAGCCCAGGACGAGTACCAGAAGATTCAGAACCACTGGAAGGACGTCTGTGCAAAGGAACACGACGAAGTGATCAGGCTGGGCGGCCTTCATATTCTGGGAACCGAACGGCACGAAGCGAGACGCATCGACAATCAGCTCCGCGGGCGAGCCGGACGGCAGGGAGACCCGGGGTCATCACGGTTCTATCTTTCGCTGGAAGACGACCTCATGAGGATCTTTGCCAGCGATCGTATCTCGGGAATCATGCAACGGTTAGGGATGGATGAAGGCATCCCGATCGAAAGTAAACTCATCACCCGCCAGATCGAGAGAGCGCAGCGGCAGGTCGAGGCGCGCAATTTCGAGATCCGGAAACACCTCCTCGAATATGACGACGTGATGAACAAGCAGCGCGAAGCCATCTACGCGATCAGGCGGGAGCTGCTGGAGGGAGTAGACCAGCGCGAATACGTACTGGAACTTGCAGGCGATATC
>JAAYAM010000276.1 GCA_012719355.1 Acidobacteriota bacterium | reverse complement strand
CTGCTGCTGTTTTCGACATTCAGGTCGATGAGGCAGTCCGCTCTGATCTTTACCGGCGTTCCGTTTGCGATGACCGGTGGAATCCTTGCGCTGTGGCTTAGAGATATGCATTTTTCAATGAGTGCGGGAGTGGGATTCATCGCCGTCTCAGGTGTCGCGGTACTGAATGGAATCGTACTGGTGTCGTTCATCAATCAGTTGCGCCAACAGGGGCATAACTTGAATGACGCGGTAGTGAAGGGAGCGCTGGCACGCCTGCGTCCTGTGCTGATCACAGCGTTGGTTGCAAGCCTCGGATTCGTTCCCATGGCATTCTCGACAGGGGCAGGGGCGGAAGTTCAAAAGCCTTTGGCAACCGTGGTCATCGGCGGTCTTGTTACTTCGACGCTGCTCACGCTGCTGGTGCTGCCGACCACGTACCGGAGAATTGAAAGGCGTCCGTGATCAGGCTAGAACCGGAAGAGATAAGACAGTTTGAAAAAGGCGCTGCGCTGGGTGTTTATGTAGTCGCCGCCTCCGCTTCCGGAAGCCGGGCTCTCTCGCTCAAACAACGACCCGTATCCGGCATGGAAGACCGTTCCGGGGACGAGTTCGTACGATGCCACGAAATCCGCGAGCACTCTCGCACGCGAGCTGTCGTATTGCAGAATCGCGCGCAGGAAGAGATGTCTGTCAAACTGGTAGACGGTCCGGGTGTTGATGATGTCGACCGCATAGACTCTCGCGCCGCTGGAAATCCTGTCGAACCGAATGCGTCGGTAGGAAATGTTCTGACTGAATTTTTCGTCGGGCTGCAGCATGGCTTCAATGTAACGGGTGCTCGAGTGTCCTGAAAAAGGATTTATAGCATCATAGAAGACGGCTCGTGAAAGATGCATACTGGCGTTCAACCTCAGCCATCCTGTCAATTGTGCGTTGCCCATCAACTGTGTGCGGCGCACAAAGAAAGTCCGTCCCGCCCAGGGTTCCCTTCCCATCGAGGTGTCGACTCGAAACCATCCCTGGCGGGTGAAGGATGCCTGGAGGCCGAGGATCGCGTACTGTTCAGTTCCGCGCTGCGCTCTGTCTTTTCCGTGCCGTGCCCAAACGAAAGGACTGAAGCGCTTCAGCCAGGGATAGCGTTTGGCGTCAGGATAGAAGTTGATCGAGGAAAAAAGCCAGCCGCTGGTAAACCCGGTGCGGTTGTAGAAAGCCGTGTCCATCTGGAAATCCCGGTCATAGTGCTCCACCTGCAACTGGAATATGTAACGTTTCGTACTATAGTTGTATCCCGTCTGTCCGGCCATTCCATTGCGAGTCGTTCCTTCAGGCGAAAGCGTGTCAGAATTTAGTACGGTCGCGCTCCAGTTATGGTTTTTGCCCAATTGTATACGTGTGTCCACGGCCGTGACGCGGTTATGTCCTCCACTGAATTCCGTATCTGTAAACAGCGCCCCTGCATAACTCCCTTTCCCGATGCTGAAGAGGGAGCGTGCGACATTGAACGTCTTCCTCTCATCTGAATCAGACGCGTCTTCGATCTGGTCAGATGCCGAGAGTGTGGCAAAGGTGAACCTTCCGAGAGTCCCGGTCAGCTTGAAGCCATACAGGGGATCGACGATGCGTCGTGTGTGCACGGCCGTCCACATATTGCCGTCGCCGCCGCTTCCCGCGAGATCGAAGTTGCCCATTCCTTCCATGAAAAAAGGACGTTTCTCGCTGTGAAACACAGGGTATCGCTGATTCACCTCGACCTGGAAGGCATCGCTCTCAACCTGGCTGAAATCGGGATTGACGGTGCCGTCCAGTGTTACTGAAGACGTGATACCGTATTTGACTGTGAGGCCTGCATCGATCTTGGAATCAGGATCGTTCCATTGCCCCTGCGTGTCCCGCTTCTGGCTCAACCCGTAAGTCAGGCTGGGGATCGTTTCGAGTGTGAGCGGCTGCTCTACATCGCGCAGGTGCAGTGGGCTATGGCGCGCCATCCATGATTCCCCGGGCGGCAGGTGCGGCCAGGAGACCGAAAGTCCAAGCCGGCTGACTTTGCGGAAAAAGATGATCCCCATCCGCACTTCATCGCCGCTCTTGAACCGGATGCTCTTGAAAGGGAGGCGGATCTCGACATTGTAGCCGTGTTCGGTGCGTATTCCCGCACTTTCCCACACCCAGTCGGGAGTGCTGTACTCACCGGAATTGGCGCCGTACTTCAGATCCGCCTGGATGCCGCTCGGATTGACCATCATTTTGTATGCGTTCTGGCCGTTTCCCATGGCATCGAGGCTCATCCCTATGTAGTCGTCATTGAAGATCGTGTCTCTGCGGCTGATAGAAGTTTTGATCTTATCAGGCTCGGGATCGAGGCACCTGAAGGCAAAATAGATATTCGCCTTGTCATAGGTGATCCATATTTCGGTTTTCTGTTCGATCGTGTCGCCGAACAGAGGGTTGTAAGTGCGCCATTCCGGCAGTTGAATGGGCGCTTCCTGCCATGCTTCGTCATTGAGCATCCCGTCGACTACCGGCGGATGCGCGATAGCGCGTGCAGTCAGGATCCGGTTCTCTTCTTCAACTTCCGCTCTGAGGAGATGAGGCTGGCCGAACCAGAGCACGAGTTGGAACAGCACTGAACAGACGATTCCTGTACGGGTCATGCGACAGTACTCCTTCTGCGGACAGTTGCCCGCCCTGCGGGTTCGTGTTTCTACTGAACGTACTGAAGTGCTTTTTGCTTGAAACCTTCCAGGCTCAACTTGCCGGACTTGTAATCGGTGATCCAGGACTTCTGTGCAGATATGACGTCTGATCGCTTGCCTCGATTCTCGAGATCATCCGTCACGAGCACAAGGTTTATGAATTCGTCCGGCCTGACGGTCGTGATCGAGTCGCCGTAATTGGCAAGTGCCTCTATCAGGTGGATTCTGATCTGGGAAAGAACCTCCAGCAGCTTCTGGCGCCGCGCTTCTGCCTCTTCGCGGCTCTTCTTTGCCCGTGCCTGGAATTCCTCCACTTTTCTGGGAAGCTCCTCGCGGTCTACCTCTACTCTTTCGCGGTTCTGCTGCTGAGTCCCGGGGGGCTGCGCCGGCTGAGGAACCATGCTGTCCGCGAAACCGGATTGCCGCAATCCTTCAGCCGCTGCTCTCATTGCTTCCTGGGCGATTGCCTGCGAGTAGCGACTGATCTCTTCCGCCATTTCGCTCGAGGAGTACTCGTTTGAACTCTGCGGGGAGTTGATGAGGATTCTTATGGTGGAAGTTGGGATTACGAACACTGCTCCCTGGCTGGCGAGATAGAATGCATCGATATTGGGGAAACGCCAGCGCGCTGAGGAGTCGTGTGAACTTCGCGCGACGAATGTCAGGGTCGTACTGAGAATTCCTTTCATGATTTCGAGTTCTTTCCTGGATTTCTTTACGTCAAACGGCGCTTTCGTCTCCTGTGCCCAGGAAGAAATCCCGAGAAATATGAGAATAAGAATGGTTAGAGCAGGGCGGTTCATGATTTCCTCCGGTTTATCTGAGTCCAAGGTCTGCCGCTTCGAGAAGCGTGCCGAGAATCTCATTGGT
>JAAYAM010000275.1 GCA_012719355.1 Acidobacteriota bacterium | reverse complement strand
GCTGCACGAAGAATGCGCATTTTCTACGGATCAATGATGCGAAAAAGGAGGTGAGAATTGCGGATCACGTCTGGATAGTAACATGCTACAATCAGGATTCTGTTTTTGGAGGAAGGATGTTCTTATGACTCGAGCAGTCATAGTTGGGAGCGGCAGCTATGTCCCTCCCAACCGGGTCACCAACGAAATGCTGTCCAGGATCATGGACGCAACCGACGAATGGATCAGAGAACGTAGCGGTGTGGAAACCCGGTATTATGTTGATGAGGGCACATCGACCTCCGATCTGGGCGTAGCCGCCGCCGTCGAAGCGCTGAAAGCCGCCGGCATCGAGAAGAATGATCTGGATCTGATTGTCTTTGCCACCATGACTCCGGACCATTACTTCCCCGGATGCGGCGGGATGTTGCAGCACAAACTGGGGCTGAGGGATGTCCCCTGTTTTGACATCAGGCAGCAGTGCGCCGGCTTCCTCTACGGCCTGCAGCTGGTCGATGCGCAGATTCGGGCGGGAATGGCTAAGACGGTCCTGCTGGTTGCCGCCGAGACCCACACCGGATTTATGCCGTGGACAACCGAGAACTACAACTATCTCTATGGGAGGACGGACAGGGCTCCGACGCCGGAAGAGTACGAATGGAACACGCGTTTCCGGAACGTCACTGTGCTGTTCGGCGATGCGGCGGCAGCCGTGGTGGTCAAGGCGGTCCAGAACGGCGACAGCGGAATACTGGATTGCATTCTGCGCACCAACGGCAGCGATTACGACCGGATTTACGTTCCCGGCGCCGGCTTCAAGCATCGGCCCTATGTCGACCGCGAGCAGATCGAACGCGGCGACCACATCCCTGTCATGAACGGCATGCATGTATTCAGGAACGCTACCAACTGCATGGCCAGTGTGACAAGGGAGATACTCGAACGAAATAATCTGACACTGGAAGACATATCTCTGGTGTTGATGCACCAGGCAAACAAGCGCATCAACGAGCGTGTGCAGAAGATGCTGGGGATTCCGGAGGAGAAGGTAATCCACAACATCCACAAATACGGGAATACGACGGCGGCAACCATCCCCTTGCTCTGGGATGAATCGATCCGTACCGGACGGGTTCGCCCCGGCGATCTTGTCCTGATGGTTGCGTTCGGGGCCGGGATGAACTGGGGTTCCCTGCTGCTGAGGGCGTAATGCCCGGCACGCGTGTGCGGTTTTGCTTCCTTTGTTCGATTATTACCAATTCTAATGTACTTGACAGGATCTGAGCTTTTGTATTTTATCTGACCCCTATCAACCCATGATATCGAGGCCTTTCCGAATATGAATAAAGGATTTGATAAAGAGACTCTCGACTTGACGCTGGAATCATTGAAGGATTTTACCGAGTCAAAGCTCCCTGAAAAGAAACTCCTGGAACTGGACGCCCGGGAGGAATTCCCGGTCGACATCGTGCGCGAAATGTGCGGTCCCGGCCTGGGCATACAGCTTCTTTTCATCCCGGAAGAGTTCGAAGGAATGGGCGGGGGAGCGTTTGACGTGTACAGGGTTTGTGAAGAACTTGCGCGCGTCGACCTTGGGGTGGCAACAGGGGTTTTGGCCACCTTTCTCGGCAGCGATCCGATCATATTCGGGGGAACCTACGAGCAGAAGAAACTCTGGATGACCCGTATCGGGCAGGAAGGGCTCCTGATGGCCTATGGTGCAACTGAACCAGAGGCGGGGAGCGATCTCGCCGCTCTGCGGACAGTGGCGGAGCCTGTGAGCGAGAACGGCACCGTCTCAGGGTACAGGATCACCGGAAACAAACAGTGGATCAGCAACGGCGGTTATGCCGACCTGTATTGCGTTCTGGCAAAGGCGCCGGGAGGACCCAGCTGGTTCATAGTGGAAAAGGACGCTTCCGGTCTGAGCCACGGCAAGCCGGAGGACAAGCACGGCATACGGGCCAGCAACACCGCTACGGTCTCACTCGAAAATGTGTATGTAGATGCGGACCGGCTGGTAGGAGGGAAAGAAGGACAGGGCCTGATTCAGGCGCAGCTCGTATTCGGCTATACCCGCCTGATGGTGGCCGCATTCGGCCTCGGTGCGGGCTGGGCGGCTCTTGACCGCGCGATCCCGTACTCCCAGGGACGGATTCAGGGAGGGGCGCCTCTTTCGGAAAAGCAGGGGTACACCCATAAGCTCATTGTTCCCAATGCGGTGAAGCTCGAAGTAGGCCGTGCGTTTATAGAAGAGACGGCCGAGCGCATCGACAGCGAGGAAGGGAACCTGAATACCGAAGGGGCTATCGCGAAGTATCTCGCCACGGAAGCCGGCAACTTTGCCGCCGATGCTTCCATACAGGCCTTGGGAGGCTACGGATACACCCGCGAATACATGGTTGAGAAGATCAAACGGGATGTCAGGATTACCAGAATTTATGAGGGCACGTCCGAGATCATGGAAATGACGATCTGCCGTGACCGTTGGCAGACGCATCTGAAGACACACGGAGAGTTTTATCACGATCAGGCCCGGCAGCTCGAAGAGCTTGAGAAACAGAACAGCCGAGTGGGGGCCGGGGGTCTCGCCTGTTGCCTGCACGGGCTGGCGGAGCTGCTCGAAGTGGCCCGCCTGCAGCGGCTGACCAGGCATCAGCATGTCCTTTTCCGTCTCGGAGAATTGATGGCATATGCAGAGGGTGCGGCCAGCCTGGCACGGCGCGCGGCCCGCTCTGCCAAGGGAGAGCTGAATGAGAAGGCATATGCGCGTTTCAGCGCCGAAAACCTGGCTGCGTTCAGCCGTATTGCTGCCCGCGAAGCTGCTATGAAAGTCGTCAGCGAAGGCGCCCGCTGGATCGGAGGGCTGCTTTCCGAATCCGACGCTGCGAACCTCGACAAGAAATTGTATCTCCCCCAGATACATCGTGCGCAGGCCGGAATCATTCAGGACATGGATTATGTCGCGGACGTCCTGTATGGAAGAGTCGGCGGATAGGAACACGGCCATAATTTGCTCGAATCACTAAATCAAGAGAATCCAACCGCAGTGCGGAATCGGGTGACCGGCCGGCCGTGATGCGGATTGGAAGTCCGGAGGCATCGAAATAATGAGAGTATCTGCGGCAGAAAAAGCTGTAGCGATCGTAGGTGTGGGAGCCCTTATGCCGGACGCGCCGAATGCGCCCAGATTCTGGCAGAACGTCAGGGAAGGCCGCTACAGCATCACGGAAGTCTCGCGCGAGCGCTGGGATCCGGAGCTCTACTACGACTCCGATCCGAAGGCCCCTGATAAGACCTACTCCAAGATTGGAGGCTGGGTGCGCGAGTGGGAATGGGATCCGCTTAAGTGGAAACTGCCGATTCCTCCCCGGGTCAGCCTTGCGATGGATTTGACGCAGAAGTGGGCAGTTGTCACCGCCCGGGAGGCTTTGAGCGATTACGGCTATCCGAAACGCCCGCTGAACCCGGAACGGACGGCAGTCATCCTGGGCAATGCCATGGCGGGTGATACACATCTTTATTCCGCTGCCAGGATTCTGTTCCCCGAATTTGCTGAAGAACTCATCAAGGCGCGCGATTATTCCGCATTGCCGCCCAATGTGCGCCAGTCCATCATGGAGCAGCTGCACGAAGGAGTGCGCCGCAAGACGCCGCCGATCACAGAGGACACCATGCCCGGCGAACTTGCCAACATCGTTGCCGGGCGCATTGCCGCACTGTACGACTTCAATGGTCCGAACTTCGTCGCCGACGCCGCCTGTGCCTCCGCGATGGCTGCTATCAGCGCCGCCATCGGTGGGCTGAACGGCCACGACTACGACGCGGTGCTGACCGGCGGAATCGACACCAACATGAGTCCCTCCACCTTCGTGAAGTTCTGCAAGATCGGAGCACTCTCGGCGACAGGGTCCAGACCGTACGCCGATGGGGCCGACGGTTTCGTTATGGGGGAAGGGGCGGTTACATTTCTCATGAAGCGCCTTGTTGATGCCGAGCGCGACGGCGACAGGATCTACGCCGTCATTCGCGGGATAGGCGGATCGAGCGACGGTAAAGGTAAGGGGATTACCGCTCCCAATCCTGTGGGACAGAAATTCTGCATCTACCGTGCCTGGCAGAACGCCGGCGTTATGCCTGCTCCCGGGGACATGATCGAGGGGCACGGCACTTCAACCCCGGTCGGCGATGCTGCGGAACTCGAGTGCCTCTGCGAAGCATTTAAAGACTTGAATCTTCCCGCAGGGTCCATTCCGCTAGGATCGGTGAAATCGAATATCGGCCATCTCAAAGGGGCAGCCGGCGCGGCAGGAATGCTCAAGGCCGCGTTCGCCCTGAAGGAGAAGGAAATCCCTCCCAGCCTGAATTTCGATCGGCCCAACAAGAACATCGATTTCTCCGGGGCCCCCTTCTACGTCAACACGAAGCTGAAACCGTGGGAAGTCAGGCCCGGAGGTGTGCGCCGCGCCGCAGTAAGCGCGTTCGGCTTCGGCGGGACCAACTTCCATGTTGTCATGGAGGAGTACGTACCCGGAAGAATCGCCGGGGAGTCGAAGCCGTTGATCTCCGTTCCCGAAATCAGTACGGGTGGATCCTCTCCGTCACAGAGTCTGAAAGCGCCGCTTCGCGGCGCAATGGTGATCGGGGCCGAATCGGAAGCTGCGGTCGTTGCCCGTCTGCAGGAAGTTCAGAAGGAAGCTGCGGCAGGGAAGGCTCCTGCGCCGGCGCCACCGAAAGAATCCGATTTGCGAGCTAACGTGAGGGTGGCGATAGATTATGGCAACGCAGCCGAACTGGCCGACAAAGCCGGGAAGGCGATCAAGGCCTTCCAGGAGAATGAGGCGGCCCGATGGAAGGCCCTTCGTCCGAAGGGGATTTTCTTCGGTAAGGGACCGGCTCCCAAAGTGGCTTTCCTGTTCACCGGCCAGGGTTCTCAATATGTCAACATGCTGAAGGAACTCAGACGGACCGAGCCTGTCGTGGCCGGCGTGTTCGAGGAAGCCGACCGTACGATGGAGCCGCTGCTCGGCAGAAAGCTGTCAGACTGCATCTATCTGGATGAATCTGACGAGAAAGCCCTTGCCGCCGCCGAAGACGGATTGAAGCAGACCGCCATCACCCAGCCCGCCGTCCTTGCGACCGAAACCGCGCTGGCACGCCTTATCTGCTCCTACGGAATCGTTCCCGACATGGTCATGGGGCACAGCCTCGGCGAATACGGCGCCCTGGTCGCGGCCGGTGCGATCTCGTTTGATGAAGCTCTCAAGGCGGTCAGTGCACGCGGCAACGAGATGACGCGTTGCGCACTGGAAGACAACGGCATGATGGCCGCCGTCTTCGGACCGATCGAAAAGATCCAGGAGATTCTAAGCACCGTTGATGAATACGTGGTCGTCGCGAACAT
>JAAYAM010000036.1 GCA_012719355.1 Acidobacteriota bacterium | reverse complement strand
TGTACTCTCATGTAAGCCGCTGCGCCTCCTGCGCCGCTGAACTCCGCAGCCTGAAAGAGGCCGGCGATTTCCTGACTGTTCACAGCCGGGAACTGGAACCCCGCACCCAATCCTGGAACCTGATCCGGGCCCGCATATCCGCAGAGCAGCCTGCCGGATCGGGATTCGGTTTCTTTCTGAATAGACCCCGTATCGCGATTGCGACGGTCGCATTGCTCACTGCGGCTTTCTCCCTGGGCTATTTCCAGTATCAAGAGAACCAGCGGGAGATTCTCGAGGAATACATATCTCGCTATGAACAGGACCGCGAGAGACAGAGGAAATCGCGAACCATCTTCTGGGACGCGCAGGGTGTGTCCGGGATTGAGAATCCATATGCGAATAACCCATTCCTAGAAATCAAAGCCATAGTTGACGGGAATCCCTTCCGGTCGGAGGGCCGATGAGATCGTCGATCACGCCACGTAGATGTGCAGTACTTCTGGTCGCTCTCTTTCTCCTGTCTGCCGGCATGCTTCCGGTCGTCTCACGCGATGATCTGGGAAGAACGAGAAGTTTAGCCGAGACTCAGCACGAAATCGTCATGCTTCTTATCAAGCAGAAGGAGTATCGAAAGGCGGTCAGCGAAGCAGACAAGATCTTCAGTATGGACTGGCCCGAGGACCAGGAACCGTTGCTGCTCAGTGAACTGAGGCTGCTCAGCGACCAGTTCCTTCGCCAGGGCCAGGCGTCCTTCAGCCTGCAACTCATAGAAAGAAACGCTAAGTACTTCAGAACACCTGAAAGCCGCATCGCAATCCTGAAGGAAAAGGGGTATATCCACAAATGCATAGGACAGGATGATAAGGCGATGGAATACTTCAGGGAAGCCATGCGTCTTGAGAAGACCGACTGATGAGTCAGGCGAAGCGAAGAGAGTTCACTACAGTTTCCGGTCATCCTGTGAAGGAGATATATACCGCCGAAGAATTGCGGGGATTCAACCCTGAACTGGACTTGAATTTCCCAGGCAGATTCCCCTTCACGCGCGGCGTTTACCCTGACATGTACAGGGGAAGGCTCTGGACTATGCGCCAGTTCGCTGGATTCGGGACGGCCGAAGACACGAACCGGCACTTCAGGTATCTTCTCGAAGAAGGACAGACCGGCCTGTCTGTCGCATTTGACTATCCTACTCTGTACGGCTACGACTCCGACAATCCCCTGTCTCAGGGAGAGGTGGGGCGCTGCGGCGTCGCGATCGACTCCCTGGCCGACATGGAGGCTCTTTTCGAAGGGATTCGGTTGAACCGCGTTTCGACGTCGATGACCACGAATGCTCCCGCATCGATTATCTGGGCCATGTATCTGGCCACGGCCGAAAAACAGCGCGTTGCGTGGAAAGATCTTACCGGAACGATCCAGAACGATATTCTGAAGGAATATATTGCACAGAAGACCTACATCTATCCTCCACGGCCGGCGATGCGGCTTGTGACCGATATCGTTTCGTTTGCAACACGGTTCGTGCCGCGCTGGAATACCATCTCGATCAGCGGGTACCATATCCGGGAAGCAGGGTCGACTGCCGCACAAGAACTTGCCTTTACGTTGCGCGACGGAATCGAATATGTGGAGTACTGCAGGCGCGCAGGTCTCGAGGTTGACGATTTCGCTCCACGCTTCAGCTTCTTTTTTGACATTCACAACGACTTCTTCGAAGAAATCGCAAAGCTCCGGGCGGCTCGTCGCATCTGGGCGAGGGTGATGCAGCAGAGGTTCAACGCGAGGGACCCGCGCTCACAGCGCTGCCGGATCCACTCCCAGACAGCCGGAGTCTCCCTCACGGCACAGCAGCCCTACAACAATGTGGTCAGGGTGGCATTGCAGGCGCTGGCCGCGGTACTGGGCGGAACCCAGTCGCTGCATACCAACTCGCTCGACGAAACGCTCAGCCTTCCCACACAGGACTCGGTTCGGCTGGCGCTGCGGACGCAGCAGATCATAGCCCACGAAACGGGTGTTGCGAATACGGTCGATCCTTTGGGCGGGTCGTATATGGTCGAGGCGCTGACGAACGAACTGGAGCAGGCCTGTCTCGATTACTTCAGTCGGATAGACTCCTTCGGAGGCATGATTGAAGCCATAGAGCAGGGCTTTCCGCAGCGGGAGATCCAGAATGCGTCCTACGAGTTTGCAAAGCTGATGGAGCGCGGAGAAAAACTGATCGTCGGCGTCAACGCGTTCACCTCCGGCGATGAAGCGCCGGTGGAAATCCTTGAGATCGATGACAGCATCTGCGAACGACAGTGTGGGAAGCTCGAGAAACTGCGCGCATCAAGAGACAACAGGCGGGTAGAGGAGAACCTTTCGAAACTCGATAAGGCCGCCCGCGGGCGGGACAACCTCATGCCGTTCATCCTCGATTGCGTGCGCTCTTATGCCACACTGGGCGAGATTTGTGATACTCTGCGCGCCGTATTCAGCGAATATCAGGAACCGGTCTCCTTTTAGGAAAGCCGGGGCGGAAAGAGACAGAGGAGTTCATGAACGAGAAAAGAATCCGCATCTTGGTTGCGAAGCCCGGCCTCGACGGACATGACAGGGGAGCGAAGGTGATTGCCCGCGCATTCAGAGATGCCGGCATGGAGGTCATTTATACCGGTCTGCGGCAAACGCCGGAGCAGATAGTCAACGCCGCTCTGCAGGAAGACGTCGATGCAATCGGCCTGTCCATTCTGTCGGGTGCACATATGCATCTCTTCCCCAGGATAATGACTCTGGTGAAAGAGAAGAGCATGGACGACGTACTGGTTTTTGCGGGCGGCATCATACCCGATCGCGACATACCGAGATTGAAGGAAATCGGCATCGCCGAGGTATTCCCTCCGGGGAGCCCGCTTCAGCAGATCGTTGATTTCGTGAAAACCAGCATTCGAACGGCCGATCTGTAGAACTCAGTCCAGGTGTGCTCTCACCAGGTCCAGCAGACCCGGCGGGAGCAGGGCCGGATCCTGTGTCGGAAACAGCGGCATTTCGGGAAGGATCCCGGCCGGCAGCCCTTCCCAGCCCGCCCATGATGGTTCCCAGTTGACGGCGACGACTGCATCAGCCTGCGTGAGGCCTGCCCGAGCACTCTCCTTGAATTCTTGAACGCGGCAGTTGACGACCATGATGCAGAGATCCGGCCGGAGGCAACGCAGTATCCGGTTGCTTTCAATCAGAAAGAGATCTCCTGTCGCAAGAACGGGAGCCAGACCTGAAATAAGCTCGTCATCCTTACCCCGGTCTACCCGAATCCAGAACGCGCGCGCAGCGCCCGCGGCCAGATACCGAGACGAATCAGATCCGCCGTCCCTGCTTCGCTCCTCGTGGATGGCTATTCCGTGCGGAAGAGCTTCCGTTTGGTGCAGATGAGACGAAATTTTCATTGCAGTCCAGGCGCGATCCGGAAAAGCTCGTATCAGGGCCGTAGCGACAGAGGTCTTTCCGGTCTTGCTCGCATGGCCTCCGATCACGACTGTCTTCATGCGCGCCTTTCCCGGGGGTTCCGGAAGGCGAATTCAAACACGTCCTGGTAGTTCTCCGCGAACTGAACGGTCATTCCTTTCTTCAGGTACTCCGGAAGCTCATCGAAGTCTTTCCGGTTTCCCTCGGGAAACATCAGATACCTGCAACCCGCGCGGCGGGCGGCGATTATCTTCTCCTTGACACCGCCGATCGGCAACACCTGCCCCGTAAGGGTAAGCTCTCCGGTCATGGCAAGATGCTTTCTCACCGGCTTGTTCAGGATCATCGAAAGGAGCGCTGTCGCCATGGTGATTCCGGCCGAAGGACCATCTTTTGGAGTGGCGCCCGCCGGGACATGGATATGGACGAAGCGTTCATCGAAGAAGTCCGGTTTTGCACCGAACTGCTCGAGGTGGGCCATCACGAAAGAATAGGCGATGTCGGCGCTTTCCACCATTACAGCGCCCAGCTGCCCTGTCTGCTTGAAACCCTTGGCCTTGCTGTGAACTGCCGTCGCTTCGATCTGCAGCGTCGCTCCACCCATGCTGGTCCAGGCGAGGCCGGTGACGACCCCGGGAATGTTCTCGAACATTTCGTCAGCAGTAAAGAGCGGCTTTCCCAGATATCTTTCGACGTCCTGCCTGTGGATCACGATCTTCTTCTGTTCGCCGCGGACAATATCCATCGCGGCCTTGCGGACGATCTTCCTGATCAGGTTTTCCACATTTCTCACCCCTGCTTCGCGCGCATAATTCTCGATCAGGACTACGAGCGCGTCACGGCGGATCGAGATCTGTCCTTCCTTCAATCCATGACTCTTGAGCGCCTTGGGAATGAGATACCGCCGCGCAATCTCCAGCTTTTCCTCTGCGATGTAGCCCGACAGGCGTATCACCTCCATGCGATCGAGCAGCGGGCGGGGAATCGTATCGAGCTGATTTCCGGTCGCAACAAAGAGGA
This sequence comes from Acidobacteriota bacterium, assembly GCA_012719355.1. Classification (GTDB taxonomy): domain Bacteria; phylum Acidobacteriota; class UBA6911; order UBA6911; family UBA6911; genus UBA6911. The sequence goes on along the minus strand of JAAYAM010000036.1, from coordinate 4,844 downwards.
CATGAGAGAGGTCGAATGGAACATCCAGGTAATGGTCGCGAAAGCTGCTGTTTTGTTCCGGATCCAGTACTTCGAGCAGCGCAGATGCGGGATCGCCCTGGTACGAGGCCCCGATCTTATCAATCTCGTCCAGCATGATCAGAGGGTTGGAGGTGCCGACAGTCTTCATCGCCTGCAGAAACTTGCCTGGAAGGGCCCCTATGTAAGTGCGTCGGTGCCCCTTGATTTCGGCCTCATCCCTCATGCCGCCGAGCGAAAACCGGAAGAATTTGCGTCCGAGCGCATCGGCAATGCTCTTGCCGACGGAAGTCTTCCCCACTCCCGGAGGGCCCACCAGACACAAGATCGATCCGGATATATCGCCTTTGAGCTTGCCTACAGCTATGAACTCGAGAATCCTGTCCTTGACATCCTCGAGACCGTAGTGATCTCTGTCGAGGATCTTCTTCGCTTTGTCCAGATCGTACGAATCCTGGCTGAACTTGCCCCAGGGGAGGGACGTCAGCCAGTCGAGATAGTTGCGCGATACGGTGTATTCAGGAGAATGCGGCTCCAGCAACTGCAGTTTGTCGAGCTCGTCCTGCACCGTCGTTCTGGCTTCGGCGTTGAGGGTCAATCCTTTGAGCCTCTCCTGAAACTTCTCGATTTCAGCAATCTTCCCTTCTTTTTCAAGTCCGAGTTCTTTCTTGATGGCTTTGAGCTGCTCTTTGAGAAAGAACTCGCGCTGCTGCCCTGAGATCTTCTCCTGGATTTGCCGGTTGATCTCGACGTGCAGTCTGGAGATCTCCACCTCACGCTTCAACAATACGAGGACCCGCTCCATTCGCGTACGCACATCGAAGGTTTCAAGAATCTCCTGCAGTTCGGCGCCCGTCGCAGTCGTCAGGTTTGCTGCAAAATCGGCCAGTTTCCCCGGATCATCAAAAGTGGACCGGCTGAGGAACATCTTGATGGCCTCCGATTGCAGCGGATTGAGTTTCACCAGATCTTTGAGCGTCGTTACGATAGCCATCGAATAGGCCTTAAGTTCCTCGGTGACCGGCTGAGCGACCGGAAGCTGGTACTTGACGCTGGCTATCAGACCGAATTTCGCCGCAGACATCTCTTCAATCGTGAAGCGCTCTACGCAGTTGACCAGGAGGTTGGTCGATTCGTTTTCGCCCCGGAACGCCCTGAGAATCTTGGCCGCGACACCTACACCATAGAGGTTTTCGGGTGTCTCGGCCCCTTCGGGATCACGGACAAGGACGATGCCAATAGTCTTGGACGAGTATTCAAAAGCGTGCTGTACGCTTTGGGACTGCTCCGATCCTACCTCGAGAGGAACTGGAAGCCCCGGAAAAAGAGGCCTTGGGCGGATCGGTAGGATAGGTAGGCGCGACGGCAGCAATTCAGTGGCAAGGACCAGCGGAGCTTCCTGCTCGGCGCCGTTCTTTTCGGTTTCAATTTCTTCCACGATTGTTTCGGTCATGGCAATTACCTTCTCATAGCTGTCTCATAATCCGGACTGATGGGCACAAATTTAGTAGAGCATGGAGATTATTGCAAGCCGGCGAGCAAAAGATCAGGCTGAAAAACCAGGATCAGACGTCGACGACGACCGTGCCCCACCACGTGCCGTCCCGCTCTTCCGCCTTCAGCCGGTGAAGTGTTACTGCTTTGACGTCTACGACCATGTGATGCCGTGCGGGATCGATTGTCTCTCCGGCGAATTCCACGAAGGCAACCACTCCGGTGTCCTGTTGTTCTATCCGGGCGGACCGGATTCTCAACAACAGCCGTTCCGAATCCTTATAGTAGACGAGCTCCTGCAACAGCTGAAACAGCAGCATATCGATCGCGTCTTCCTCTATCCGGACGTGCCGGGTAACACGGAGCCGCACGGCATCGATGTTGCTGATCATTACATTCAGGAGAGCGTCGGCGGCAGCCGTGAGCATCTCCTGCAGTGATTCGCCCCAGGCCTCGAAGGCCGCATCCGCTATTGCCACATCATCGAGATACCTGTACGGCATGGCTCGATCCTCACTGGTTATTGTAGCACCGGCAGCCATGCATTTCGGCCGACCCTCTGAAATAGGGCATTGCGTCCGCGTCCCCCTGTGCGTCAGTGTGCGCCCTGTCGGGCGCACACAAAAAAAGCCCCGATTTCTCGGGGCTTCGTATTTAAATCCGGCGACGACCTACTCTCCCACATCGTTGCCAATGCAGTACCATCGGCGCTGGAGGGCTTAACTTCCGTGTTCGGGATGGGAACGGGTGTGACCCCTCCGCTACGGTCACCGGAAACTCATAATATCAAAAAACGACGGCTTGACAGATTATCAAGCAGGGCAAATTTTATGGTCAAGCCTCACGACCGATTAGTACTGGTAAGCTTCACGCATTACTGCGCTTCCACACCCAGCCTATCACCTGGTGGTCTTCCAGGGGTCTTCAGCACCCTCGCGGGTGGGGATATCTTATCTTGAGGTGGGTTTCACGCTTATATGCTTTCAGCGTTTATCCCTTCCGAACTTCGCTATCCAGCTATGCCGTTGGCACGACAACTGGTGCACAAGAGGTTCGTCCATCCCGGTCCTCTCGTACTAAGGATAGATCCTCTCAAATATCCTGCGCCCACCACAGATAGGGACCGAACTGTCTCGCGACGTTCTAAACCCAGCTCACGTACCGCTTTAATGGGCGAACAGCCCAACCCTTGGAACCTTCTTCAGCTCCAGGATGCGATGAGCCGACATCGAGGTGCCAAACCTTGCCGTCGATATGAACTCTTGGGCAAGATCAGCCTGTTATCCCCGGCGTACCTTTTATCCGTTGAGCGATGGCCCTTCCATTCAGAACCACCGGATCACTAAGTCCTGGTTTCCCATCTGCTCGACTTGTCTGTCTCGCAGTTAAGCATGCTTATGCCTTTACACTCGATGGCTGATTTCCAAACAGCCTGAGCATACCTTCGAGCGCCTCCGTTACCGTTTAGGAGGCGACCGCCCCAGTCAAACTACCCGTCAAGCAATGTCCCTCGCCCGGTCCACGAGCGTAGGTTAGTACCTCAGTACAATAAGAGTGGTATCTCACCGTCGGCTCCCTGCAGGCCAAAACCCACAGTTCATAGCCTCCCACCTATCCTGCGCATACCGCACCGAAGTACATTGCTAAAGTGTAGTAAAGGTGCACGGGGTCTTTCCGTCTAGTGGCGGGTAACCGGCATCTTCACCGGTATTACAAATTCGCTGAGTCACTCGTTAAGACAGTCGTCAGATCGTTACGCCATTCGTGCAGGTCGGAACTTACCCGACAAGGAATTTCGCTACCTTAGGACCGTTATAGTTACGGCCGCCGTTCACCGGGGCTTCAATTCAGAGCTTCTCAGGGTCGCCCCCAATAACTCCTCCTTTTAACCTTCCGGCACCGGGCAGGCGTCACACCCTATACCTAGATTTTTTGTCTTCGCAGAGTGCTGTGTTTTTAGTAAACAGTCGCCTGACGCTATTCACTGCAACCCACCTCAGCTCCATCCGCTAGAGATTTCACCTACCGTGGGCACTCCTTCTCCCGAAGTTACGGAGTTAATTTGCCGAGTTCCTGAACGAGTGTTCTCTCAAGCGCCTTAGGATTCTCTCCTCGTCTACCTGTGTCGGTTTGCGGTACGGTCACCTGTGCGGCTCACTAGAGGATTTTCCCGGCAGTGTGGAATCAGCTGCTTTGCGCCTTGCGGCTCGACATCGCTTCTCGGAGTTAACGCACACCCGGATTTTCCTGAGCATGCCCCCTACCAGCTTGAAACTCCACTTCCAATCGGAGTCCAGCCTATCCTTCTGCGTCTCCCCATCGCTGGATAACGCCACACGGGTGGTTGCCGAATGTTGACGGCATCTCCATCGCCTACGCCTTTCGGCCTGAGCTTAGGGACCGACTGACCCTGGGCGGATTAACCTTCCCCAGGAAACCTTAGACTTTCGGCGTCGCGGGTTCTTCACCGCGATTATCGCTACTTATGCCGGCAGGGTCTCTTCCAATACCTCCACCAGATGTCACCATCTGACTTCACAGGCCTATGGAATGCTCCCCTACCATTACTGCTTCTTATGGCAGGTAATCCACAGCTTCGGTATCGAGCTTTAGCCCCGTTATATTGTCGGCACGGACCCACTTGACCAGTGAGCTGTTACGCTTTCTTTAAAGGATGGCTGCTTCTAAGCCAACCTCCTGGTTGTCCAAGTGTTTCCACATCCTTTCCCACTTAGCTCGTATTTCGGGACCTTAGCTGGTGGTCTGGGTTCTTTCCCTCTCGACTGTGAAGCTTAGCCCCCACAGTCTGACTCCTGAGCTGATAATCTCCGGCATTCGCAGTTTGGTTGGATTCGGTAACCCTGTAAGGCCCCTAGTCCATCCAGCTCTCTACCTCCGGGATTAACTCTTCTCAAGGCTAGCCCTAAAGCTATTTCGGGGAGAACGAGCCATCACTGAGTTTGATTAGCCTTTCACCCCTACCCTCAGCTCATCCAAGCTGTTTTCAACCAACACTGGTTCGGACCTCCGGCAGGTGTTACCCTGCTTTCATCCTGGCCAAGGGTAGATCACTCAGCTTCGCGTCTATTCCATGCAACTGAATCGCCCTGTTCGGACTCGCTTTCGCTACGGCTCCATCAGTTGATTTAACCTTGCTGCATAGAATAACTAGCCGGCTCATTATGCAAAAGGCACGCGGTCAGTCCTTGCGGACCTCCCACTGCTTGTAGGCATGCGGTTTCAGGTACTATTTCACTCTCCTAGCAGGAGTGCTTTTCACCTTTCCCTCACGGTACTGGTTCACTATCGGTCGAAGATTAGTATTTAGCCTT
>JAAYAM010000274.1 GCA_012719355.1 Acidobacteriota bacterium | reverse complement strand
TGGGGGGTCGATGTCGTTTTCGGAATGCCCGGAGACGGCATCAACGGAATCATGGAAGCGCTGCGAACCCATCAGGACCAGATCCGATTCATCCAGGTCCGGCACGAGGAATCCGCAGCATTCATGGCCTGTGCGTATGCGAAATTCACCGGAAAACTCGGCGTATGCCTTGCAACATCCGGACCGGGCGGCATCCATCTTCTGAATGGCTTATACGACGCCAAACTCGATGGCCAACCGGTGCTAGCCATCACTGGGATGCCATACCACGATCTGATCGGCACTTTTACCCAGCAGGATGTCGAGTTGGACAGACTCTTCATGGATGTCGCACGGTATAACGCACGGATCATGGGTTCCACGCACGTAGAGAACGTAGCGGACCTGGCATGCCGTACGTCGCTCGCTTACCGCTGCGTCTCCCATATCACTTTCCCAGTGGACATCCAGGAGATGACGACGGACAAGCCGAGATCGAAACGGAATGTAGCCAACCACACTTCGGACATCTTTGCCCATAGCGCCCGGCTTCCGACCGAAAATGACCTGCTTCGTGCCGCGGAACTTCTGAATCGTGGCCGGAAGACTGTGATTCTCGCCGGCAGGGGAGCGTTGAATGCAACGGATCAGCTGGAAGCAATGGCAGAGAAGCTGGCTGCGCCGATAGTGAAACCGCTGCTTGGCAAAGCGTCGGTGCCGGATTACAGCCCGTATACGACCGGAGGAATAGGTCTCTTAGGGACAAAGCCTTCGCAGGAAGCAATGGAAGATTGCGACACCCTGCTCATGGTCGGAACCTCTTTCCCCTATATCGAATTCATGCCGAAACCGGGACAGGCTCGTGCCGTCCAGATAGAACTGGATCCGATGAGAGCCGGGTTGCGCTATCCGGTGGACGTGACGCTTGTGGGAGACAGTCGGCGCTGCCTCGAGGAACTGCTCCCCCTGGTCGAGCAGAAACAGGACCGCAGCTTTCTGGAAAAAGCCCAGGAGGGAATGCGGTACTGGTGGCATCTGATGGAGGAGCGTGCGAGCCGCGAAGATGTCCCGATGAAACCGCAGGTACCCGCATGGGAAATCGGAAAACGGCTCTCGGAATCGGCGATTGTCTGCTGCGACTCAGGTACGATCTCAACCTGGTGGGCCCGGCACATACCTGCCAAGCGAGGCCAGATGCACTCACTGTCAGGGAACCTCGCCAGCATGGCCTGCGGACTGCCGTATGCCATTGCCGCCCAGATTGCCCATCCGGACAGGCAGTGCATCGCGTTTGTCGGCGATGGCGGTTTTTCGATGCTGATGGCGGAATTCGTCACCTGCATCAAATACCAGCTGCCCGTAAAGGTCGTGGTTACAAAAAACAACACGCTCGGCCAGATCAAATGGGAGCAGATGGTCTTTCTCGGCAATCCCGAGTATGGCGTCGGTCTTCAACCGATCGACTTTGCGCTGTTCGCTCAGGCATGCGGCGCCCGTGGCTTCACGATCGAAGATCCTAAACAGTGCGCCAGAGTCGTGGAGGAGGCGCTATCCATTCCAGGGCCCGCGATCATCGAGGCTGTGGTCGACCCGTTCGAGCCGCCCATGCCGGCAAAGACCACTGTTGAGCAGGCCACCAAGCTTGCCGAGTCGCTGATGCGCGGCCAGCCGAACAGATCCAGGATAGCCTTGACGATTCTCTCGGATAAAGTCAGGGAGATTGTCTGATCGTTATGCGGGAGATGGGGGAGCAACTGTTGCAGGCCGATTCCGGGGCCTACGCCCTGACCTTGACACTGCTGCGCACAGTGCTTATCTACGTGGCTGCTCTGGCGATGATAAGACTTGACCGCAGACCCTTTCAGGCCACGCCCTTCGACATATTGGTTGCGTGGTTCTGATGCTGCATTTAACTGCGCTCGAGCCGGATCTCGAAGCCGGATTGCTGATCTTCTCTTTGTGTGCCGGGGCAGCGTTTCTCATCAAACTGACCCAGACAGCAGAACACGAGGTGTCACCAGGCGCAGCATTGATGACGCTGCTGATGACGGTCACCGTTATCTACGTACCGATTGCATTGCCGTTGTTCTTATCCGGCCTGCAGGTTAACGCCGGGGCCATCGCCGCAACACTGGTGCTGCAGTTATTGCTGCCGATAGCCCTTGGGATGCTGTTCGTACAGCTCGAGCCCGAATCCGCGGCGAAGCTGCGGCCGGCGATCGGCCGTCTCAGCAATGTCGCTTTGAATACTTTAATCGCGGCGACCTTAGTCGGCTATTTCCCGAATATGCTCGCTATCATAGGCACGGGTGCGATTCTCGTCGGCCTGCTGTACCTCCTCGTTGCTTTCATAACAGGGTATCTGATGGGCGCCGGGAAGGATCATCTTCAGAATGTCGGCGGTCTGGCTACGGCGCAGCGCAACACTGCGGCGGCCATGATCATCGCCGTACAGAATTTCAGCAACTACCCTGACGTTCTGGTGATTATCACGATTGTCAACACACTCGGGATCGTAATGCTTACGTTCATAGCTAAACGGCTGAGCCGTACCAGCAAGGTCCTGGATGCGGCCTGACGATCATCACGGAACTCAGGAAGCGGCCGAAACAAAGGAGGAAGATATGAGTACGAATAATACACTCGCGACAAGACCGAATTTTGTCTTCATACTCGCCGACGATCTTGGTTACGCAGACCTTGGCTGCTACGGCGGCAGGGAGAACTGCTCGCCCATTCTTGACCGCATGGCAACCGAAGGGCTGCTCTTCACGAACGGCTACGCCAACTCCTGCGTATGTTCCCCATCGCGTTTTGCCATAGCCACGGGACGTTACCAGCATCGATTGCGCGGCGGCTTTGACGAGCCGATAGCAAGCGTTTCGCCGAAGTTGGGACTGCCGCCCGGCTATCCCACGATGGCTTCCATCCTGCGTGACGCGGGTTACGCGACGGCGCTCATCGGCAAATGGCATATGGGTTCTCTGCCCTGGTTCAGCCCGTTGAAGAGCGGCTATCAGGAGTTCTTCGGCCATCGCGGCGGCGCAGCGGATTACTTCAAGCACGGCAGCAACGGCACCCACGACCTCTGGGAAGGCGACGAGGAGGTGTTCAGGGAAGGCTATCTCACTGACCTTATCAGCGATAGGGCAGCTGATTTCATCAGACGGCAGAGACCCGCCAAACCTTTCCTGCTGTCTTTGCATTACAACGCCCCTCATTGGCCATGGGAGACTCGGGATGACAAAACAGAGTCTGACAGGATAACAAACATCGCGCACCTGGACGGCGGCTCAGTGAAGACATATCTCGAGATGATCCGTCAGATGGACGAAGGCATCGGCAGGGTACTCGCCGCGATAGATGAGACCGGCGCCCACGAAAACACGCTTATCGTCTTCACGAGCGACAACGGCGGCGAACGTTTCTCTGACACGTACCCGCTGATAGGCAAAAAGATGGATCTGCTCGAAGGAGGCATCCGCGTCCCTTACATAGTCCGCTGGCCGAGGCGTCTTCCTGCGGGAGAAATCTGGGACCAGCCGGTAATCGGAATGGACTGGATGCCGACTTTCATCGCGGCCGCCGGCGCCCGGTCGCATCCGGATTACCCGCTTGACGGGATCGACCTCTTCGGAGAGGAAGTTGAACGCAACCTCTACTGGCGGATGAAATACCGCAACCAGAAGGCCGTACGTTCCGGCGTCTGGAAGTATCTGTCTATAGACGGCAACGAGTTCCTTTACGATCTTTCGCAAGACCCACGTGAGCGCGCCAACATGCGCTATCGGGAGCCGGAGAAGTTCGCGGAACTGCAGGACGCATACCTCAAATGGGATCGGAGCATGCCCCCGATACCCGAGGACGCACTCTATCATCTTGTCTATACCGAAGAGACGATGGCAAAGTCGGCTGGTTAGCCGATCTCGAGATCAATCACACGCGAGGTGCGTCATTCGAATCGAAACAATGTACCTCCGGTACTCGGTTCGTATTGATCACGAAGCGAAAAAGGGGCTCAAGGAGCCCCCTCCGAACGTAATCTACTCCCAGCCGGTTGGCGAATTAAAGGGTGCGACGATTCCGATAGCCTCTATCTCGTGTATCTGTCCGCCCCATATCTTGTATATATGCAAGGCCGGCATGTCGAATGGCTGCTGGTTGCTCATGTCGGATTCCTGCCGCTGCGGATTGCCTGTGATCTTGAACTTCTTCTGTGTCATGGGGTGTCGAAAATGCGAAAAGCCGAGGGCAAGGCCCGTCACGGTATCGGCAATTTCGACCCGGCGGTTGTCAATGGTTGTAATGTACTGAAAAAGCCCCGAGTCGATCTGCGAGGTGCAATTCTGCATCCCCAACAGACTTGCGACCTGCGGCGCCTTACTGCCCGGAATGGCGGTGCCGAACAAGGTGCCACCGGAAGGCGCGGTTCGCATGCCGTTTTCAAAGCGTTCGCAGTCCGAGGCGAAGGGCGAGAGGTGGCCATTATTGTTGTCCAGCGCGTCATAATAGGATTTTGCAATGTAAATGAGCCGGCCGCGAGAGTCGGCGTATTCATAAGGGATCTCCAAGGCAAGGGCCGGACGAGGCTTCTGCAGGAGGGGATTGTTCGGGTCGCGTATCTCGACAATCATGTGCTCCGCCTCGGTTATCTTGCCATCCACCAGCTTGAGCCGGAAGCCGACCTGCGCCGGTTTTCCACCTGTCCCCATTACGACCAGCCCCCCTACCTGCTGCGACACCGGGTCCGGCACCACGATCTTATAGTCGGTGGGCAAGGAAGTCGCCGTTTTCCACAGACCTTCGCCCGTCTTGATGCGCTTCAGGTTTTCGACGATTTTCACGTCGCCGGCGAGAGGCACCTTTCCCGAATCATGAGCAGCCAGTGCAGCGAGATAATCGTCGGCCAGTTGCAACAGCGCAGCACGATCCAATCCGGTATCCGCGTGTACGATGCCCGCCAATGCGGTGAGGGCAATCAATCCCAGACATGTGCAGAGCTTCTTTCTTCTCATATTGTTGAATTCCTCCACTTGATTTATATGGCTGTTCTGTTCCGATTCTACAATTCTTCCGGATCGAGAGGTTAAATACTTTTTTCGAAATCGCACTCAGCTGCGTCTTGTACTTTGTTTCAATACGTTCCGGGAATTGGAGAGAAAGGCAATGAGAGAAAAATCTATCTGCACCAGACACCCCTCCTTCCGGAAGACTACGCATTGAACTGCAGGAATGGAGTTATCCACGAGATTGACTTGACGGTCGTGAAGGAAATGACAGTAACGGATCGGTAGCATTGCCGGCAACCGGGAGTGGCTCCCGACGAATGTCAGCGTTTTCCGGCACGGGTTCCTGCCTCGGAACGTCCGCGGGATGCTTTCGTGCGCGCTCCTTTCCTGGCCGCTGCCGACCGGTCGGCAGCAGTGCGACGGCGGGCAGCCGATTTAGCCTGGATCGAGAGCGCCGCGCGGGAAGCAGCCTGACGCGGTTCCCGTTTCAACGCCTTCTCGCTTGCAGCCGACCTCTTGCGGGCGACGGGTTTCTGCGCCTGCCCCTTCTCGTATGCACGTTGTGCGCTCTTGCGCGTCTTCTCTGAGGTAGTTCCCTTACTTGGGGGCGCGAGCTTTACGCCGGCGCGACGCGCTTTGGACAGTCCGATGGCGATAGCCTGCTTCGCCGATCCGGCACCATGTTTACCTTTGCGGACATGTTCGATTTCCTCGCGGACGAATTCACCCGCCTGCGTGCTTGGGGCCTTCGCCTGGCGCGCGTTTTTGCGCGCCCGTTCTATTGTTTTCTTTTCAGCCATGATTCCTCGTCCCCCCAACATACGGACTCACAATGGATGGAAACGTTGATCCAGAGGCGGACCGTGTCAGGACAGGCAGGCGGTTTGCATGTAAATCAGCATGGAGCAGAAGATGGCGTTCAAGGACAGAACTGAGGCTGGAAAGATACTGGCGCGCAAGCTACAGAAATACGCAGACAGGCCCGACCTGCTCGTTCTTGCTCTGCCACGCGGCGGCGTTCCGGTCGCCTATGAAATTGCGTTGGCCCTCGACTGTCCGCTGGACCTGTTCATCGTAAGGAAACTCGGTGTCCCGGGACACGAAGAATTGGCCATGGGTGCCATTGCGAGTGGGGGCTTCCGCGTCCTCAACCAGGATATTGTGGAACAACTGTCCATTCCCGAGTGGGAAGTTGAAGCCGTAGCTCAAAGAGAGATGCAGGAGATGGAGCGGCGGGAAAACGCCTATCGTGGAAGCAGACCGCCTGTACCGATATCATCGCGCTGCGTGATCCTGGTCGACGATGGGTTGGCGACGGGATCGACCATGCTGGCAGCCATTCGCGCTGTGCGAGCTCAGAAACCTTCCAGGATAGTCGTAGCAGTGCCGGTGGCGCCCCCCGACACGTGCGAAGCGATCAGAAAAGAGGCGGACGATGTCATCTGTGCCGAGACTCCCGTCATGTTCGTTGCCGTCGGGCTCTGGTACAGAGACTTCGCGCAGACGTCGGATGAGGAAGTGAAACATCTCTTTGAAGAAGCGGCCCGTCGATCAGAGCGGAAAGTGCAGTGAGCCTTCTCGATCCGGCAGAGTTTTCAACCCACTGTCCTGGCCACGGCCTCATCGATGGCTTCGCGCGAGGCGGGCTTGGTCAGATGGCTGCCGAAACCCGCCTGATAGCTTCTCCGGATATCCTCCTCCTGACCATACCCGCTAAGCGCGATCGCCGGAAAGCGGTAGCCGCGTGCACGAAGCTCACGGATTAGGTCGTGCCCGCTTCCGTCGGGAAGTCCCAGATCACTGAGAAGCAGATCAAATGGATGCCGTTCAACCAGCTCCAATGCCGCAGCCATATCACCGGCAATTTCGACTCTGTGCCCTTTCTCAGCCAAAACCATCCGGATCATCTGAGCGGTCACGCCGTGGTCTTCAACCAGCAGGATGCGCAGCGGACGGACAGCACGATCGGGAGAAGGACCCGAATCACTCCGCACAACCCGGTCCGCAGCTACGCTCAACGGCAGTAGCACACGGAAGAGCGCACCGGCTTGCCGGCCTTTGCTTTGCGCCTCGATCTTCCCGCCATGCATCTCAACCAGTGCTTTGCTGATCGCCAATCCCAGCCCAAGTCCGCCGAATTGTCGTGTGATTGACCGCTCTGCCTGTTCAAATGCATCAAATATCTTCGGCAGGGCCTCGGGCTCGATTCCGATTCCGCTGTCCACGACCTCTACGAGCACCTGTTCATCGTAGGATCTGCAGCGAATGCCGACGCAGCCACTATGGGGAGTGAATTTGATCGCATTCTTGAGAAGGTTCCAGAAAACCTGCTGGAGACGGGCGGGATCAGCATCGACCCAATAAGGGCTCTCTCCCAGATCCACCCCAAAATGCAGTCGGCGCGCCTCGATGTCAGGCTGACAGATCTCGATGGCCCTCCGGATGACATCCCGCAGTTCGATCCGGCTGCGATCCAGATCGATCTTCCCCCGCGCAATCCTTGTCACGTCCAACAGATCGTCTATCAGCCTGGCCTCTAATTCGATGTTCTGGCGGACTATTCCGAAAACCTCCCGCAGAGTGCCATCGCAATCGCACTTTTCCTGGAGCATGGCTATCCCCATCACGACAGGGGTCAAGGGAGTTCTCAATTCATGGCTCAGGACGGCCAGGAAGTGATCCTTCGTGCGATTGGCGTGTTCCGCGGCGGCTTTCGCCCGCTCGGCTGAGGCCATTGCGGCGGCCAGTTCAGCTTCCACGAGTTTGCGGTCCGTAATGTCGATGATGAACTCCATGCATTCCGAACTGGCGCCGCTGCCGGAGAGACGCACAGGACCAAACAGCCCCCACCACCGGGCTCCATCTTTCCTGATCATTTGCTTCTCGTAAGGAAGCGTTTCGCCGCGAGTCGCCAGCTCCTCTGCCATGCGGCTGGTAGCGTCCCAGAACTCCGGGGCCGTCATCTGCTTCCAATGTGCCAGCTTGCGGAGTTCATCGGTGCTGTAGCCGGACATGCGCTCAAACGCCGCATTGGCTTCATGAATGCGTCCGTCGAGGGTGAAGAACAGCACTCCGACATTGGGAGCCGACATGGTCTTTCGAAGGCGTTCTTCAGATGCGCGCAGCGCGTTCTCCGCCTCCTTTCGGACGGTTATGTCCGGGCTGCTGCCGGCCATGCCCAGAAACTCTCCGCTTGTTGAGAACCGCGGCTCTCCGTAAGACTCGATCCATCGCCATTGTCCGTCATGACGCCGCACACGCGCCTGAGCATGAAAGGACTTGCGCTCACCCAGACAGGCAAGGAACTCGTCAGCATAGGCTGCAACGTCATCAGGATGAAGCACCGATCGCAGGTCTGCGGTCTGTTCAGCTTCCAAAGTCGGGCCGAAGAAATCACGACTTGCGCGATTTACGAATTGGATCTTGCCTGCCGGATCGGTAACCCAGATCATCACCGGAGTATCGTCCGCCATTGCACGGAATCGTTCTTCACTTTCCCGCAATGCCTCTTCCGCCTTCCTCCTGTCGGTTGTGTCGCGTGTAGCTGCGACATAGTGCGTTGTTTTCCCCTGTTCGTCCAGCAGCGGAGTAATGCCTATCTCCTCGCGATAGAGAGTGCCGTCTTTGCGACGATTCACGAGCTCGCCGGAGCAGACACCACCGCGTTCGATGGTCTCCCACATTTCTTTGTAGAAGGCATCATCCTGCTTGCCGGAGTTCAGGATGCGGTGATTGCGGCCGATGACCTCCTCGGCCCTGTAGCCGGTAAGTTTCGTGAAGGCCGCGTTCACCCAGATGATCGTACCCTTTGAATCACTGACCGAAATGGCGTCCGGAGAAGCTTCTAATGCAGCGGCCTGGAGGCGCACCTGAGCTTCCGCGGCTTTGCGGGAGCTGATGTCCACAATGGTGGCGGTGGAGTATAGAAACCGGCCGTTCTCATCCCTGGCGGCTGATACAGCCACGTGGACCCACAGTGGAGATCCGTCCTTCTTCAAATAACGCTTTTCATACTGAAACAATGGCAGACGCCCGTCGTGAATCCGGGCGTTGAGCTCACTGGTGCGGGCCGGTCTTCAGGGTATGTAAGCTCGTACACGCTCTTGCCCAGAAGCTCTTCGCGGGTGAAGCCGAGCATCTCGCAAAGCCGGTCATTGACGGCAAGCAGGCGCTCTTTCTCGTCCAACTGGATAATCCCGCTGGCGGCATTCTCGAAAATTGTTCGGAGCCTGCGTTCGTCTTCCTGCAACTCACGAGTCAGCCGTTGCTTTTCCTCATAGAACGCCTTTCGATAAAGCGTCTTTTCGACTGCGAACGGCAATGCCTCGAGGTGGCGGTTCCCGGCGTCTTTCAATAGGTAGTCGTCGGCTCCGCGCTCCAGTGTACGCAGCGCCAGCTGCTCCTGCGGCGTTCCAGTGACAAGCACAAACGGGATGTCCTGGATCTCGCCGAACAATTCCGTCGATTCCCCGTCAGGCAGGTGATTGTCTGCGACGATGACGTCGAAGCGGGACCCGGCCAGGTGCGAGCGGGCCGCGGCCAGATCACCGGCTGCCGTCACCTCCCAAGGCAGAGATTTATCCCTCACCATCCTCAGAAAGGCCTGCCGCTCTATCTCGTCATCTTCAATGTACAGTATCCGTGCCGGCCTCATCACGTTTCACTCATGCCCGAAATCCGTAGTTGTTCCCGGCGACGGTCGCGACGAATCGCAACGCGGATCGCCGAAATCGAAAGAACGATTCATGACGCGATCGACGCCGTTACATCTCTATTTCAATGTTACTCTTGGAATGAGGCTCGGGCCACGGCTGTCGCCACGAAGCCGAAAGTGCCAACCCATAAAAATCCTTGACTATCGGATCCGGATGAGTGTAAAAGCACGGTCATCAGGATCAAGTCTCACAGTAGGGTACACGCCAGTGTTCTTGGTTGCTCGTCCAGGGGCTTCGGAGATTTGATTCGTTCTTTCGTTTCTTGCCTTTTGTCTCGTGTTTCTCTGACTTTGTTTGTTGGTTCGGACATCCACTAGCGCGGTTTCGCTAAGCGCTTGTCCTGATCTGGAAAAAAGAGCTCCTGCGGATGAAGGGCCCGCCAGAGCTTCGGCAAACAGTT
>JAAYAM010000273.1 GCA_012719355.1 Acidobacteriota bacterium | reverse complement strand
CCGGTTGTTCAGGTCGCATATGAGGATGCCGAAGCTTACGCCCGGTGGGTACATAAAGAACTGCCGACAGAAGCCGAATGGGAGCTTGCCGCTCGGGGAGGACTCGAAAAGGCGGTCTTCGCCTGGGGAAACGAGTTCTCCCCAAACGGAACCATGATGGCCAACACGTGGCAAGGCGAGTTTCCCTGGCAAAACCTGATGACCGCCGGCTACGAAGGAACTTCACCGGTCGGTAGGTATCCTCCAAACGGCTTCGGCCTATACGATATGGGTGGAAATGTCTGGCAGTGGACGTCCGATTTTTTCACGCCGCATCACAAAGAAGATGCGGCCAAAGCTTGTTGTGTGCCGCACAATCCGCGCGTCACGTCACCGGGAAGGAGCTTCGTCAAAGGTCAGCCTGGAGCACATTTTCCGCGAAAGGTAATTAAGGGCGGTTCACACTTGTGCGCTCCGAATTATTGTCTTCGCTATCGGCCGGCCGCCCGCCAGGGCGAAACAGTCGAGACATCGACAACGCACATCGGCTTCCGATACGTTGTCAGAACCTCGTCCTTGTGACGTGCATACGGTATAGGGACGTATCGCGGCTCCTTACAAGATGGAGCCGCGATACGCTAGCAAGACAGGCCTAGTCGCGCGCCAGCGCGGCTGCTGCCAGGCGCTCAACATCAAGATAAGCTTCTTCGCTCACATCGACACCCACACCGAGGATCGTGCCGCCGGTGAATCGTCCGGGGCTTTCGTATTCCCCACTCACCCTGTCCGCACTGTCGAAGCCGATACATAGCCCATCACCGCACAGAGTGAAGTGGCCTGTTTGAGTTCGCATCGGACCCTCGGCAACAACCTTGTCGTCAACGTAGAGCTTTGTAGTGCCGAGCGATTCTCCATACTGACCTGCTTTCTCTCGAGCGAAAGCCATGCCGACTGTATGCTTGCCGGGTGTGAGCGGTGCGGAAACAAACTTCTGTTCCGGCTTGATTCCCAGGAAGTTGTATATGTAGTACAGTCGTCCTTCCTTGATAAATAATGAGTGACCTCCAAACCGCGAACCGTGCGCGAAGATTACGCCTGACGCCTCTCTTGGTGATGTCAATGTCGGCGATTATCTTGTACGAGCGGCCCCGAACGTTGACCGCGGCGGTTTCCGGTATGGGTGTTGTACCGGGATAGTAGATGTAACGGTTGCGCGGAGGCTCCTCGAGCGGATGCTGAATTGTCAACAACTCCAATGCGGAACGGTCATCCAGCGGAAGAACAAAGTTCCTTTCCGCTTCTTCGAACCATGCCGCAATGAGTTTCTTGAGCTTTCAGGATCCTCAGCGGCCAGGTTCGTCGATTCGGAACGATCTTCATCAACGTGGTAGAGTTCCCAGTCGTCTTTGTCGAATTTCCCAACTCCGCTGAGGGGTGCATGCAGAGCAGCAGCTTTCCACCCGTTTTCCCAGATGCCGCGCGTGCCGAGCATCGCATAATACTGTCGCCGCTTTCGCGTCTGGAGGTTGGGATCATCAAAGGTGTCCCGCATTGAGACTCCGGAGAGCGGATACTGCTCAACACCGCGGTAGACCTTCGGCATCTCGAGGCCGATTACATCAAGGATCGTTGGCACGATGTCCGGGGAATGGTGATACTGGTGACGCACTTCGCCCCTTCCCTTGATCCCCTTTGGCCAGTGGACAACGAGCGGGTCGCACGTGCCACCGGCATACTGCGAGTAGCGCTTGAACATCTGATATGGCGTGCTGAACGCTACCGCCCAGCCAGTAGGATAGTGGTTGTATGTGTCCGGGCTGCCCAATGCCTCGAGATATTTCATGTTTTCCGAAAGATCGTCCGGGTACCCGTTAAAGAATTTGTTCTCATTTACCGATCCATTCGGACTGCCTTCGCCGGAAGCGCCATTGTCGGCGCAGTAGAAAATCAGAGTATCCTCGAGCTGATTGGTCTGCTCGAGAAAATCGATGATGCGGCCTATCTGCGCATCGGTGTACTCTGAAAATCCTGCGAATACCTCGGCCATCCGTTTAAAGAGCTTCTTTTCGTCCGCGTTCAATATTTCCCGTGGCCGAACGGCGTCTCCCGGAGCCGTATCCGCCACATTCTCGGGCATTGGATTGATGGGAGTAAGGGTTGTCCCTTCCGGAAGAATTCCCTTTTCTATCATTCGCGGCAGCACCCATTCGCGGTACGCTTCGTAGCCGTCGTCGAACTTGCCTTTGTATTTGTCGGCGTATTCTTTAGGGCTGTGATGCGGCGCGTGGTTCGCGCCGGGACAGAACCACATAAACCAGGGCTTCGAGGGATTCGTGGACTGCTGGTCGCGCAGCATCCTGATCGCTTGATCTGCAAGATCTTTCGATAAATGGTAGCCCTCCTCCGGGGTATACGGCTGCTCGATGGATTTGTTGTCTTCGACCAGGTCCGGATACCAGTTGTTGGTTTCGCCGCCGAGAAAGCCGTAGAAGCGATCAAATCCCTTCTGAAGCGGCCACTCTGAACGGCTGCCGCCGCTCGCGATATCCTCGGTGGGTACGTTGTGATTCTTCCCCAGCCAGAACGTACTGTAACCATTGTCCTGCAAGACCTGGCC
This sequence comes from Acidobacteriota bacterium, assembly GCA_012719355.1. Classification (GTDB taxonomy): domain Bacteria; phylum Acidobacteriota; class UBA6911; order UBA6911; family UBA6911; genus UBA6911. The sequence continues at coordinate 37 of JAAYAM010000273.1, read as the reverse complement.
AATGGTGGCGCACTCGGCCGGTAGTCTTCCGGCGGCT
>JAAYAM010000272.1 GCA_012719355.1 Acidobacteriota bacterium | reverse complement strand
CTGGCCACTTCAATTTCTGAGCCCCGCGAATGCCTGGCGACCTCCTCGATCGCCCGTCTGCAGTGGTCCCTGGTGCTGAAATCGCTCGCGGCATAGATCGGATCCTGTTCAAGGATCGCTTCCACCAAACTGAGGCTCTCAAAGATTTCACGCCAGTCGAGCTGTGAGAATCTCCGCAGCGTGGTCACGTCGTTTGCGATCGCCACCTGTTTTCTGGTCTGGCGGGAGTTCTCGGTCCGTATCGTCTCTTTTATCGAGACCTGCCTGCTCTCGAGCCATCTCTGCGCCGCCGAAAACACCGATTCCTCTTCTGAAAGCTGGCTGATGAGGCGGATCACGAAGTGCGGCGCAAGGGCCGGGGTTGAATCGGATAGCTCGGAGAAGATCATCGGAATCCGATCCGGGCTACGATGGGCAGCCGCGAGAAGCCTGTTAGCCCAGAAATCCGCCCTCTCCCTGTCATGCTGACGGCGGCTCACCCGCAGAGACTGATGTGCCAGATCCTCGACCAGGGCGTATCGCAGCATCAGCGGGAAGGTCCACAACTCAGCAATCGTTAATGGACTTGTCCCCTGGTAGGAACTCAGAAAGTTGAAAATCGAAGCCGCCGTAATGCTGCCGTCCGTCCTGTTCGACAATTCAGTTGCCAGACGCAGAATCCGAAGATTCAGCCCTTCGGGTTCACCTTCCAAAACCGGCAGGATCTCGTAGTAGCGTCTCGGCAGGTTTCTTTTGATCTCCTGGATATGGTTCTGAATGATATATGAGTTGTCGAGCAGCCATTCCGCCGATGGAGTGATGCTCTCGTCGAGCTCGACCGCTTCCGCCAGATCGCCGCGCACCTCTTCAATGATCGATTCCCATCGAAGCAGGTAGTGGAGTACCGATCTGCGCGGTTTTGATATAGCTCCGAGGACATGAGATGCGGCGCATGCGTTGGCGTACGCCCGCAACTGCTGTGCTGAAAGGAGTTCCCTCGTTTGACGCAGGTGCCTCCATCGTTCCCTGAGGTACGGCCGGATAACGAAGACGGCAGCTTTCCCCGCACTGCCGGCTTGAAGCAGGTGGGCGACATAACGGGTGTCCAGTTTTTCGCACTGGACAATGACCATCGTTTCGCCGGGAAGCACCCGCGCCCCGTACTCCGCCACCAGATCCCGCGACAACGAGAGGCCGAGCACCGGACTGAGGAAAATAGTCGCAAATATGGCGACCACCGAAAGAATTGCCGCATGGGCATACGAAACAGCGGGTGAAAACTGCGCAACGGCAAGAAAGAGCAGTACGAGGAGGCCGGCGAAGACAAAGAGGACGGAAGGGTCGCGCTCGACCCTCTGCTTCCCCTCATCAGAGACCGAGACCAGCGCCGAACGGAAAAACCTGTCTTTCCTGAGACGCGTAAGTACGCGATCCGCCTGACTCTTTTCCGGATAAAAGCCTACGACAACTCTCTTCCGCTCTTGGTTCCGCCGGAGTGACAAAGCCTTACATCCAATCAAGTGCTGTCGCTGTTACAGATCAACTGCCGAAACTCTCGGAAAGACGGGCATACCTTCGGCACAGTTCTTTAGGGGGGAATAAAATTGAAGAACTCACCCCGGCAGCCGAAAATTCCAGGAACCACCTGGCCGGGTCATACCAGGGTGACAGCCTCTTTCGCCCGGTTGCGCAATCTGAACGCCAGCGTAAGAAGCAATACACCAAATATTATAGCGTAAGCGCCAATAAGCCAAACAACAGCCAGCGCTCCGGAACCGGGAAACGCCAGAAGCAGGATCCCGAACACAACTGAAGCGGCCCCACTCAGCCCCATCAACCATTCGCCCGAGATTTCTTTGCGCAGCCGGATGGCCGTGACAATCTCGAACAACCCGGTGGCGACGGCCCAGAGTGCAATTATGTAGAGAAGAATGAGAGCTGTTACTCCGGGAAGCCACAGAGCAATGACGCCGGCGGCGATCCCCAGAATACCTTCAATAAGCAGCGCCCACCATTTCACACCCCCTTCAGTGGGGATGTTCCGCTTTACACTGACGCCGGCCAGAATCGCAAAGATCCCGTCAACGATAGCATAGGCCGCAAAAAACATCGCCAGAACGATAAGCGTGATTGCCGGCCATACAAATGCCAGAATTCCAAACACCAGGGCAGCGATCCCTCTGATCGCGATAGCCCACCATCTGTCGCTCAAATCAGAAAACATACTTCCCCCTTCAAAGATCCGGGCAGGAGGTCTTGCAGCAACGGACCTGTACAGGTGCAATTCCTGAACCATTCAAGGGAGGGTAAATTTTCCTCTATTCTGTCGTCCTCGCTAGTCTATCTGGTTTCCACGTATCTCGATGGTTTTGCCCGTGACAACGTACACGTCCCTGCTAACCAGGTCTCTTCCATTACTCTTGATAGATATGGAGTAACGGCCCGGATCAAGCCGCAAACTGTCCATGTCATCTATGGTGCCGGCATAGGCGCCGTTCAGATAGATCTGGTCGTTATCGCTGAAACCTTTGAGCTTGATTTTTCCTCTATAATCCGGAACGTAGTAATT
>JAAYAM010000271.1 GCA_012719355.1 Acidobacteriota bacterium | reverse complement strand
GGATTTGACGAAGAAAGCTACGCTGCCTACATCCGCCAGGACCTGGCCATCGACCGCCTGATGGCAACAGCTGTCGAACCTTCTCCGGTTTCCGACGTCGACATGGAAGACTTCTACTCGCAGAACCGGGCCCAATTCGTGCAGCCGGAATCGGTCTGGGCCCGACATATCCTGATCAAAGTAGAAGCCGGAGCCGACGATGCGGCCCGCAGGGCGGCGGGAAACAAAGCTGCCGATATTCTTGCGACACTGAAGGAAGGGAATGATTTCGCCCAGCTCGCCCGAGAGTACTCGGATGACTCCAGCGCGAAGGCGGGAGGCGATCTCGGATGGATTGTACGGGGCCAAATGGTCAAACCTTTCGAAGATACGGCGTTCGCACTCGAACCCGGACAGATTTCGGATCCCGTCCGGACCGTTTTCGGATTGCACATCATCAAGCTTGAAGAGAAACGTCCTGAGGCCAGAGTGTCGCTTGCAGACGTAAAGGACCGGCTCCGGCGATACCTGGAAGGAGTGAAGCGCCAGGAAGCAACCCGGCAGTTTCTGGACCGCCTGCGCGCGGCGGCAAAGATCGAACGCGTGCTCCCTTTGTGACGGCGCGCCGCAGTGCGCGATGAGGTCCCCTGCATGTCGTTGAAACTGATACTTGCTCTGGTCTTCGCAACTGCCTCGCTGCTCATGGCCGCACAGCAGCTCACGCCCCTGGAACAGCACGGCAAACACATATACACAAAGACAACGAGTCCCTCGGGAAAAGAGATAACGGCCTTCATAGGAATCGCGTCGACGGAAGCGCCAGGCTCCGTGATGGCCTGCGTCAATTGTCACGGGCCCGATGGGCAGGGACGCCCTGAAGCGGGAATAGATCCAGGGAACATTACCTGGAAGGTACTCAGCAGATCTTATGGAGTGCGTCACGCAAGCGGGAGGGAGCATCCTCCATATACCGACGAGACGCTTGCCCGGGCAATCGTCAAAGGAATTGATCCCGCCGGGAACAAGCTCAATCTCGCGATGCCGCACTACACGATGCCGGAGGAGGATCTGTCGGCCCTGATTGCCTATCTCAGAAAACTCGGGACCGAGATGGATCCCGGACTCTCCGAAAGCCACATCCGCATCGGAACCATTGTCCCTTCTGAAGGCCCGTCCGCGGACCTGGGATCGGCCATCGAGTCAACGCTGCAGGCATATTTCGCTGAGATGAGCGAGCAGGGTGGAGTCTATAGCCGGAGATTCGAGCTTGTGGTTGCGAGAGGAAAAGGCGGACTTACCAGGGACCGTGTGTCGAAATTCCTGAAAGAACAGAACGTATTTGCACTGGTGAGTACTTTCACTCCCGAACTCGACAGTGAGATGACCGATCTTCTCGAGGAGGAGACGGTCCCCCTGGTAGGTCCGTTCACCCTTTTCCCGACTGCGGAGATGTCGTTGAACCGCTTCGTGTTCTATGTTCTTTCCGGGTTGCGCGAACAGGCCAAGGCGCTAGTGAATTTCGCGTCCGGGGACGGCGGTGCAGCCGGGAAGCGCCTGACACTACTGCATCCTGAGAGAACTGATCTGGATGAAATAACGGCAGCCGTTAAGGAGCATGGAGAGCAAAAAGGGTGGGATGCGGTGGAAGTGCTTCGGTATCCGGTCGGCAAATTCGAGGCGAAATCCTGGGTGCAGCGTCTGAAAGCGGAAGATGTTGGACACCTCCTGTTCTTTGGCGTGGAATCTGAAACAGTGTCGCTGCTGCGGGAGGCCGAAAGCGCGGGCTGGGCGCCGGCATTTCTCCTGCCGGGAGTACTGCTGGGCCAGGCCGTGAATGCCATCCCACCGTCATTGAGAGAACGGGCCTTTATCGCCTATCCAAGTCTGCCTGAGGACCGTAAGGAGACATCGCTGAGGGAATTCAAAGCGCTGATCGACAAACACAAGCTTCCGACGAGGCATCTGGGCGCGCAGCTGTCGGCCTATGTCGCGGCGCAGATATTGGTCGAAGGGCTGAGAAGATCCGGCAAGGAATTGAGCCGCGAAAGGTTCATCGCAATGCTCGAAAAAATGTACCGGTTCGACACTGGACTTACTCCATTGATCAGCTATGATCCCAACAGGCGCATCGGAGCGCTCGGTTCCTATATCGTCGTGATCGACTCTCGAAATGACAGTTTCAAGTACACCGGCCGATGGGTCGGTATCGAATGACAGCTGTTCCACGATGCTGCCGGCAGCCGAACCGGCGGAACTTTCTCTCTCTCCGGCCGCCAGAAAAAGACAGTTCGAGTACTACCGGGACCTGATATGGACCCTTCTGCTGAAGGAATTCAAGGCCCGTTACAAGAGCACTGTGCTTGGGTATGCCTGGTCGGTGCTGCATCCGCTGCTGTTTACACTCGTTTATCTGTTCCTCTTCAAAGTAGTGCTCAAAGTGCAGGTCGAAAACTACACCCTGTTTCTGATGGCCGGTGTCTTCCCATGGCAGGCCTTTCAGAACTCCGTGAGCAGCGGAAGCCTGGTCTTCATAGCAAATTCGAGTCTGATAAAGCGGGTGCGGTTCCCAAGGGAACTGATGGTGCTGGCGGGAGTGTTGAACGATCTGTCACACTTTGTGCTCTCGCTTCCGATCATCGGCGCGATGATGATCTGGTACGGAATACTGCCGCAGTGGGACTGTCTCTGGGCTTTTTTGGTAATGCTCGTCGCGCAATTGCTTTTCACGTTCGGCCTGACCCTTGTCACCGCTACCTGCAATCTCTTCCTGCGGGACCTCGAGCGCCTGATCGGGATCATCGTTATGCTGTGGTTTTACCTGACTCCCGTGCTGTTCAAGGAGGACTGGGTTCCTGAACGGCTTCAGTGGACCAGCTATGCGAACCCTATGGCGGCCATCGTGATAACGTGGCGGCACATTTTTATGGGGACCCCGGTCGGACTCGATCATCTGGTTGCGGGATGCGGCTGGGCCGTC
>JAAYAM010000270.1 GCA_012719355.1 Acidobacteriota bacterium | reverse complement strand
CGGCAAGATGAGCGCCACAGGACGGCAGAGGGTTATTAAGATAGCCAACAGTCCGGAATGTAGAGACTTGTCTCCAAAGCAGATTGTTCCAAAACTGGCGGACACGGGACTCTATCTGGCTTCAGAATCGACCTTTTGCCGGATATTGCGGGAAGAAAAACAGATCAATCATCGGGAAGCCTCCAAGCCTGCCAGTGTTTTCGCGACCAAAGGAACATGTGGCCACGGGCGTGTGCAAAGTTGTGTCGTGGGACATAACGTTTTTGAGGACATCGATCAGTGACCTTTTTTTCTACCTATACATGATCATGGACAGGGACAGCGGGCGACCGCTTGCCTATATCGATGAACTTAGAGATGTCAAATATTCCTGGAATCATGGGAACGTCTTCGAGGAGAGCGTATGCCAAAAACCGATACAGATATCCGTAGTGCACTGGTCGAGATCTCAAGAGAGCTGAACTTCATTGTTAACGAGTTGGTTGAAACCAACCAGAAGCTGCATGTCATCGTTTCAAACATGCCCAGGGAGGAGAAGGAAGAAAATACCAAGGATGGACGTGTGTGAGACCTACCGGAATGTTGACCGGACTTGGTGCATCATCGGCAGCTGTGCCTAAAAAGGGAGTCGGATCCCAATGAGACCCTCCTGCTTCATTGGGATCCCTTGTACGTCACTTCGCAGTTGCCTTGACTCTGTCTTCCTGAGACATGGCTGCAAGCTGCTGTAATTTGGCAAGATTGAGGCCCAGTTTTTTTGCAACCTGAGAGCCGTAATCTGCGTCCGCTTTATAAAATAGGGCGCACTGTCGGAGCTGAATGCGCTTCTGGGCGTTTTTTAAATGCCCGGCTATGTTGCTGACGAGGTTCCTGCGGTCTCCAGGCTTCATGACCTTGCGGTACAGATCGCCAGCCTGAACGAAGTCAATGTCGCTCAGTTCGTAGGAGTGACGGGCTGCCATGCCTGCCACGTCAATCGGTGGGACGGCGACCTTCGGATCGGGATCAGGCCCGCCGAAGCTGTTCGGCCAATAATTCGGATCATTGCCGCCATTGCCGTCACACCGCATGGAACCGTCCCGCTGGTAGTTATTCATAGCACAGGCTTTCGGAGCGTTTACCGGAAGCAGCTCGTAGTTAGGCCCAAGCCGGTGCCGCTGGGTGTCGTGATAGCTGAAGAGCCTGCCCTGGAGCATTTTATCGGGAGAAGGGCCGATGCCCGGAACAAAGTTGGCGGGTGAGAACGCAGACTGCTCTACCTCGGCAAAGTAGTTATCCGGATTGCGGTTCAGAACCATGCGCCCGATCTCGATGGGGGGGAAATCCCCGTGCGGCCAGACCTTGGTTATGTCGAATGGATCGAATCGATAGCGTTTGGCCTCCTCCGGCGTCATTATCTGCATCTCAAGGCGCCAGGAAGGGTACTTCTTGTTCGCAATCGCTTCGTATAGATCCCTGGTGGCGCAATCGGGATCAATGCCCCGCATTTTGTCCGCTTCGGGGCCGGTGAAGTTGTCGATCGCCTGGTTCGTCTTGAAGTGATATTGCACCCAATAGTAATCCCCTTTTCGGGTGTACCACATGTAGGTGTGGCTGCTGTAGCCGTTCATGTTCCGATAGGTCCTGGGAGTGCCGCGGTCTGAAAAAAGAATGGTGACCTGGTGGATGGATTCAGGGGTCAACGAGAGGAAATCCCAGAACATGTCCGCATCCTTAAGGTTGCTTCCGGGGTGCCTTTTCTGGGTGTGAATGAAATCGGGGAATTTCATGGTATCCCGAATGAAGAAGACGGGTGTGTTATTGCCGACCAAATCGTAATTGCCTTCTTCGGTGTAGAATTTCACTGCGAATCCCCTCGGGTCGCGCTCCGAATCCGCAGAGCCTTTTTCTCCCCCGACGGTGGAAAATCGGGCGAAAACATCCGTTTTCTTTCCGACCCTGCTCAGGAATTTGGCACAGGTGTATTTTGAGACATCCTTCGTCACTTCAAAATATCCATATGCCCCCGCTCCTTTTGCATGGACGACCCTCTCGGGAATCCTTTCACGATCAAAATGGGCCAGCTTTTCGGTTAAATGTACGTCCTGGATGAGGATCGGGCCCTTGAGTCCCGCAGTCATTGAATTCAGGTCATTGTCCACCGGACAACCGGAACCCATGGTCAAGCTCCTATTGTTCTTTGCCATCGCTACCTCCTTGTTGGAGTGAATG
>JAAYAM010000269.1 GCA_012719355.1 Acidobacteriota bacterium | reverse complement strand
GGTTATACCGGAAGCTTACTCCGTGCAAACGGCCGTCGGGGAGCTTTCGAGCGCCTGCCGGATGCCAGTTCCAGTTCATCATCTTCTTCAGTGCCGCCACACACGCTTCATAGCTGGGAACGGGATTCGGATCGTCCTGCGATTCCGGCCCGTGCAGATTGAGGGTGGCGATTTCGATCGGGTCTTTCCCGAGCTTTTCGGCGATCAGATAAATTCCTACCATCAAGGTATCCCAGCCCATCGGGTTATGCTGACCGCTGACGTACATCATTCCGGTATTGCTGTCTACGACCTCCATGCTCTGTTTGATGTTCTTGCACCTGGTCGTGAAATAGGGGCCGTACGTCTGGTCCATGACGTTGCCGAAGATGGAACTTCCCCGGATTCCGCCGTCGGCGGCGGAAAAGTCCTCTATGGCCGTGATCAGGCCGTTGCTCTTGAATCCGACTTTCATATGTACGAAGCGCTGGCAGAGGTTGAAGTCGTACATGTCATAGCGGCTGTTGACACACCGCACCGGCCTTCCAGCTCTCTTGGCAAGCAACGGGGTGATCTGCTGGGATTTCCGGATGCCCCAGTCGCAGTATCTCCCTCCCACGAACATGCACGACTGGAAAACCTTCCCCGGAGCGACTTTATTGGCGCCGGCAACCTGGTCGTGTCCCCACGGGACACCTTCAATCCGCAGGTTCTTCCCTTCCCCATACAGGGGATCGTCGAACCACCAGGCCACAGTGCCGACGGGATTGGGAATGTGACCGGAGAAGGCAGCCGTGTTCACATCATATTCGATGATATGGTCCGCCTCCCTGAATCCTTTTTCGACATCTCCGTCATTCATGTTCGAATAGGAGACATTCCCCTTCTTGGGAGGATTATCTCCTCCGCCGCCTTTGCCCGCCGGAGGAGCCGGCCGAATGACTGGAGCGTTGGGGGCTCTTCCTTTACGAATGTCGACAACAAACGGACCCTCTTCCCACTCTACTTCGAGAGCCCGCAATGCCTCATCGCAGATCTCTTCAGTTTCGGCGACAACTATAGCTCCTACTTCAGCGCCCTCGTGGTCTGCCTGATTATCGAGAAAAGCCTGAGTCGGCCCCATGAAGAAACCGCCGTCCCCGCCGCTGGTCAGACTCTTCAGGTCCGGGTCGTCCCAGGTGACGATGTCAACGACACCCGGGATGGCTCGGGCTTTCGCAATGTCGAGCTTTTTGATGCGGGCATTCGCATAGGGGCTTCTGAGAAACTTTGCGTGGAGCATGTCCGGGACGACATAATCGATGCCGAATATAGCCACGCCCGTTGCCTGGGCCCAGGACAATACGCCCGGTAAATTCGGTTTCCCGACAACTCTGAAGTCCTTCCTGGTTCCGTTTACTCCCAGATCGGCCATAGTATGCACATCCTTTCACTAGCCACGAATGATGCGAAATTACTATCCAGCTGTCCTGGTGATTGTAGTGCAGCCTTGTACCGAAAATAAAGGGATTGAGGCTATATCGTTATTGGCTATCGAACCGCCCCTTTCTTCCGTTAGAATGGCGGGACTTCATCAGCCCTCGAGCGCACTATGCAGCTGCCGGGGCGCGGGAGCAACACTACGAAGGAGAGCCATGAGTGGTGCACAGGCCGTTACGGTCCCAAGATCGGTTGAGAAACCTTCTTCTTATGCGTGGGTGATTCTCGCCGTTCTCTACATAGCCACAGTGGCTTCGGCTTTCAACCAGTTCAAGGCGCCGCCGGTACTCCCGGTGCTGATCAGCGCCTTCAACCTCACCCTGAGTGACGCCGGGCTGCTGATGTCCGTGTTCTCGGTGACGGGCTTTATCCTCGCGCTTCCTGCCGGCTTCATTCTGCATCGGCTCGGCCTCAAGGCTACCGGGGTGATTGCTATGGGCGCTGTGGTCGCCGGATCGACCCTGGGGCTGCTCTGCAAAACGACCTATCCCCTGCTTGTGAGCCGTTTTATTGAAGGCGCCGGGATCGGACTGATCACAATCGTGGCTCCGGCGGCGATTGCAGCCTGGTTTCCGGCCGAGAAACGCGGCACCCCGATTGGACTCTGGGCGACATGCATGCCCGTCGGGAACATCATCACATTCAATGTGGCCCCGTGGTTGGCAGAACTGGCGGGCTGGCAGCTTGTCTGGAAGACAGGGGCGGTTTTCGGGTTGATCGCATTTCTGCTGTTCTTGGGATTGTTCCGGATGCCCAGGACGGAAGAGGCGCCCCGGGAAGCCGATCCCCACGAAGAGGACGGTGAGACTCCCGGTTTCCTCCAGGCACTGGCAAACCCCGGAATCTGGCTGGTCGCCCTGCAGTTTCTCTGCTTCAACGTGATCTGCCTCGCACTGGGGACGTACTACCCGACATTTCTCTCTTCCGTCCGGAATTACAGTCTGTCGACCGCCTCCTTTGTGACGAGCCTGAGCACGATCGCCGCGGTCTTCTCTCAACCCGTCGGAGGATATCTCTCCGACCGCCTCGGCATGCGCAGGCATCTGATCATCGTCTCGACAATCATTGTCGGATTTGTCTGCCTGTTCCCCTTCTCCGCGACGGGATGGACAATACCTGCGGTCATACTCGGGTTCGGAATTGTCTCGGGGGCCATCGTTCCGGCCACCTTTGCCGCGGTGCCGGAGCTGATGGGATCGAGGCGCTTGACGGGACTTGGCATGGCGGTGCTCGCCATGGGACAGAACCTTGGGATGCTTATAGGTCCCTTGATGTTCGGACACCTTGTGGAGTCAGTCGGCTGGACCGGAGCCGGGTACGCGCTGATTCCTGTGTGCGCCGTCTCGGTCGTCGCCGTTTACAAAGCGAAATTCCGCTGACCCGAACGCGTGAAAATCCGTGATAGAAAAATAGAATGTCCGGCATCACAGATTATTTGGTTACAAAATCCGTCCGAGTAAGCAATAATTGGCGCTGCGGCGATGCACGAAGACTCCGCCGCTGATATCGTTGAGCCGTGGTTCTCAGCAAACGTCCGGTTTGGGTCGCCGCCGGCATCTCGAAACCTCGTTTCTGGAGAGACTCCTAATTTCGCGCAGATTGCTGCCTGTAACCGCCTTCAGATTCGTTGGTCCCGGTACAATTGTCCAACCTCTACCCGTCTTGCGGAGAACCCCTGCCGATTCCAGGAGGAGGACTTATGCCGATTCACAAGAGCCGTTTCCCGGGGATATGGATTCTGGCGATCGCACTGCTGCTACCGGCAGCCGCCTGCTTCTACGCAAATCCCGAAACCGGCCGGGAGATTCACAGAAGAGAGCAGCCCGTCCCGACCGTGGAGATCGTTGAAGCCAAACGCGGATCGCTCCCGATACATGAGCAGCTGACCGGGAATGTGAAGGCTCTAAACCAGACCGGCATCTATCCTGAAATCAGCGGTCGTATTGTCGAAGTGCTCGCAAACAACGGTGATCGCGTGAAGCGGGGGGACATCCTTGTCCGTTTGCGCGATGATGAGCTCAGAGAAAGGCTCACACAGGCCCGGCATGACAGAGATGTGGCACAGGCCCAGCTGCGGCAGGCGGAAGTGAGCGTGCAGCACTATGAGGCGCAGCTGCGGCGGACAAGAGAAATGGTCGAATTCGGCCTGCAGTCGGCCAGCGAACTGGAAGCCCTCGAGGCGGATGCCACCCGAGCCAGAGCCTCGGTTGATCTGGCCCGGGCCCAGCTGAGCCGGGCCGAAGCCCGTATTGAAGAACAGAAGAGCGCTCTCCAGAATACGGTTGTAAGGGCGCCGATCAGCGGCATCCTCGGAAATCGCAATGCCGAGATCGGCATGAGGGTTGATGGCGGCACGCGTCTCTTCGAGATCGGCGATTCCAGCAATATCAAAATCACAATCATTGTGACCGAACGACAGGTCAACAGATTCCGTCAGGGGAATCGTGCCAGGATCCGTTCTCCCTATCTGGATAAACCCGTCGAGACCACGATCCGACGCCTTTCTCCATTTCTAGACCCTGTAACTCATACCGCGGTCGCCGAGATCGAGCTGTCAAACCCCGGGAATATCCTGCAGCCCGGAATGTTCGTTACCGTTGACGTCTTTCATGGAGCTGCCGAAGAAGCGCAGATCCTTCCCAAGGCGGCACTATTCGAACATCCGGGGAACAAACGGCTCGGGATTTATGCAGCGGAACCGGAAGCTCAGTCCGGCAAGGCATCTGTCACTTTCATCCCGGTGGAAATTGCGACCGACAACCGGGATTCGATCAGCGTTCGGGAGACCGGTTACCGCTGGGTGGTCGTCAACGGGCAACATCAGCTGGCCGAATGGAACAGCCGTGAAGCAAATGTCAGGATTGTTGATTGGGATCGAGTGGTTCAGCTTCAGCAACTGCAGGCGCGTGACCTGCTGAAGACGATCAACAGCAGCACAGCGGCACGCTGAACATTGGAAAACGCCTCAGGGCCAAGCTGTAAGGAAAGGCAATGTCTATAAGCTCCGTATCGATAAGAAGGCCGGTCGCAACGGCCATGTTGTTTCTGATCATCATTCTTCTCGGTTTTCTCGGCTTTCGTTTTCTGCCCGTTGACCTCCTTCCTTCTATTGAGTTCCCCCAACTCTCCGTCTCGGTACGCTATGCGAACGTGGGACCGGAAGAGATTGAACAGATAATAACCCGTCCATTGGAAAATGCACTGGCAGGAGTACCCAATGTCGAGGAGGTGACGTCGCGATCCAGCGAGGGACAGGCGCGGGTCACGTTGAGATTTGCCCGCAGCGTCGATATCAACGCCGCCACGAACGACGTGCGGGACGCGCTCGACCGGGTACGACAGGCTTTTCCTGAGGAGGCGGATCCGCCCAGGATTCAACGGTTCAATCCCGATGACATGCCTATTGTCATGCTCGGCGTAATCTCGAAACGCAACATGGCCGAGACCACACGGATCATAAGCCAGGAACTCCAGCCGAACTTCGAGCAGATTCCCGGAGTCGGATCAATCGAAATCTGGGGCGGTCTCTACCGCGAAATCCAGGTAGATCTCGACCGTGAGCGGCTGACCTCCTCCAACCTGACAGCCAGCGATGTTATTCAGGCTCTCAACCGGGAGAATGTCACACTTCCCGGAGGAACGGTCAAGTCCGGTTTGACGGACCTGTACGTGAGAACCTACGGCGAATTCCGAAACGTCGAAGAAATCCGGGATACCATCATCGGAATCTACGATGGAAGACCAATCCGCGTCCGGGACGTCGCGGAGGTCAACAACGGTTTTGAAGAAATCAACCGTTACGTCGAGATCAACGGGGTTCCCACGCTTCGAGTCGCGATACTCAAACAATCGGGTGCGAACACCGTTGCGGTTGCCAGGCAGATCCGCAGCGAGATGGACCGGATAAACCGGCTCCGCGGCGACATGGAGCTGATGGTGATCTCCGATCAGAGTGAATTCATTCAGGAATCGATCGATAACGTCAGGGATTCCGCCATCTGGGGCGGGATACTGGCGGTAATTATACTGCTGGCCATGCTGCGCAGCGTATCCACCACACTCATCATCTCCTTCGCGATTCCGGTGTCGATTGTCGCCACATTCGGACTGCTTTACTTTGGGGGATTGACGCTCAACCAGATGACCTTCGGCGGTCTCGCCCTCGGGATAGGCATGATCGTGGACAATGCCGTTGTGGTTATGGACAACATTGTCCGGAAGCGCCAGATGGGCAGGGATCTGTTGCACAGCGCCGAAGTCGGGACGCGAGAGGTCTCGGGAGCCATCATCGCATCCACCCTTACCACGACGGTGGTGTTTCTGCCCGTCGTATTCATGCAGACCACAACCGGATCCATGTTCCAGAATCTCGCCTTGGTTGTGGTGTTCGCACTGTTCTGCTCCCTGCTCGTGGCGCTGACTCTGGTGCCGATGCTGGCCAACCGGTTCCTAGCCGTTCGCCCGGAAAATCCAGATCCGGAACTGCGGAGCAAATTCCAACGGCGCTTTGCACATTTTGAAAACGGCTACGCACGATGGCTCGATCGCGCGATCACCCATGGATGGAAGGTCGTCGGAGTGACAATACTCCTGCTTGTAGGCTGCATCGTTCTTATTCCCAATATTCCTTTCGAGCTGGCACCCGAAACGGACGGGGATGAGATCTCGATCAACATTAGAATGGAAAGAGGCACCAACATCGCGGTGATCAACGAGTACCTTTCTATGCTCGACCGGCTCGTCTACCAGGCAGTCGATCGGAAATATATCGAATACTACACACGCGATCTGAGGGGTGGGAGCGGCCGGATAGAACTGAAGTTGGTCGAACCCGGACGCAGGGACAAAACCGCAAACGAGATCGCCAATCAACTCCGGGCGAGTCTGCAGAATGCCGTTCCCGGCGCGGACCTTCAGATCTCCGCCCAGTCCGGACTATGGATAATGCGCCGTCTCTTCAGCAGCGGGGGAGGTTCCGGAGAAGACTCCGTCGAGCTGCAGCTTCGGGGACAGGATCTCAATACCTCCCGCGAGCTCGCTTTTCAGATACGCAACCGCCTTGAACGGCTCCCCGGAATCGCCGAAGTCGACACAGGTGATGAAGAAGGCCGCCCGCAACAGGATATTCGGGTCGACAGGGAGAAAATGGCACGACTTGGATTAAGCCTTCAGGATGTCGCCCGGACCGTGCAGACCAACCTGGGGGGAAGCCGCGCCGGACAGATCTGGGTTGACGGAGAAGAACGGCCGATTCGGGTGCGGCTCCGTCCTCAGGACCGCCTGAGCCCGCAGGACATCGGCTCCATGAGCCTGCGCACTCCTTCCGGTGAGGTTATTCCCCTCTCGATGATTACGAGCCAGGAGAGGACTCGCGGTCCGATCTCGATCAACCGGATCAGCGGTCAGAGAGTCACATTCATAGAAGCCAAGCTGGAACCGGGCGTCGCACTCGGGGATGCCGTCAGACTCATCCAGTCGGATCTGGCTCAGATGCAGTTACCGGAAGGATACAATGTCCATATAGGCGGGGAGTACGAGGAACAGCAGAAAGCTCAGACCGACTTCACCCTCGCCATCATCACGGCGGTAATTCTCATCTACATGGTGATGGCCGCCCAGTTCGAACGGTTCCTCGATCCGCTGGTGGTTCTTTTCTCCGTGCCCGTAGCGCTGATTGGAGTCGTTCCCACGATGCTTCTCACCGGCACGACAATCAACATGCAAAGTCTTATGGGCGCTCTCATGCTCTTGGGCATCGTCGTAAACAATGCCATCGTCCTGGTCGACTACGTCAATTTGAAACGGCGAGAACACAATCTCGATCCGCGTGCCGCAGTGATCGAGTCAGGCAGACTGCGTCTCCGCCCGATCCTCATGACCACCCTGACCACCGTGCTTGCCATGATCCCGCTCGCACTGGGGATAGGAACCGGAGCCGAATTGCAGGCCCCGCTGGCCCGGGTCGTCATAGGAGGGCTGACTGCATCAACGATCATAACCCTGTTCCTGGTGCCGATCGTTTACCTCGGCGCCACCCGTTCGGCAAGCCGGGTCCGGTCGTGGCTCTCGAGGTACAGCCGCAGCGATGTTCTGGAAGAGAAAACCATCGCTGAATAGCACTAAGACCGAATGTCGGCACCGGCGCTGCCTGACGCCGCGAGGGCATCATTCCACGGCTCTTTCGTTGAGGCGATTTTTTTCATATGCCTGGCATATGAACCCAGGGCCAGCAGCGGGAAGTAATCTCTGTACATGTGGTACTGGAGGTAAAACACTCTCGGGAATCCCGTACCCGTGGTGGATGTTTCCTCCCAGGTCCCATCGGAACGTTGATGCTCGCGCAGCCATCTGACACCCTCGCCGACTGCCGTACTCGCCACCTCTCCCGCGGCGATCAGACCGAGTATCGCCCAGGCTGTCTGTGAGGGAGTACTGTCGGCTCTTTCAAACTGACCGGTTTTGTATCCAAGGCAGCTCTCACCCCATCCTCCGTCCGGATTCTGCACTTCACGAAGCCATCGAGCTCCCGCCACAATGGCTTTTTTCGCGTGTGGTTCACCGCTGGCTGCAAGGCCGCGAATGGCCAGATACGTGCCGTAGACGTAGTTGACACCCCATCGACCATACCAGCTACCATTCGGCTCCTGGTTCTTCAGAAGGAACTCGATCCCCCGGGCAATCGCCGGATCTCTGCTGGTGAATCCCCGCCGGCACAGCGATTCGAGAACCCTGCCCGTAATGTCGGCACAGGTCGGATCCAGCATGGCGTTATGATCGGCGAAAGGAACCTTGTTAAGGATATGCCAGTTATTGTCGACATCAAATGCAGCCCATCCGCCGTCGGAGCTCTGCATGCCCAACAGCCACTGGATCGCCCTGCGCTCCGCCCGCGCCTGTTTTTCCGGATCGCTCGCCTTCGCATGGAGCAGCGCCAGAAGAACCATGGCGGTGTCGTCAATGTCAGGATAGAACTCATTCGCAAACTCAAAGACCCACCCCGAAGGCGTCAGATTCGGACGCTTGGCCGACCAGTCCCCTTTTCGACGTATCTCCCTCGTCAGCAGCCAGTCGGCGGCGGCAGTCATCTTTTCAGGATCAGCGCGTCCGGCCTCACCGAGCGCAAAAGTCGCAATAGCCGTATCCCATACGGGGGACTTGCACGGCTGGAAAACCAGACTGTCCTCGCTTTCGAGCATCAGATCGTCGAACTGCCTGATCGCCAGCTCCAGGTCAGGATGATCGCGCTCGTACCCGAGCGCATCCATAGCCATTATCGAATACATCATGGCTGGATAGATTGCGCCCAATCCTTCGCTGAACTGCAGCCGGTCCAACATCCAATGCTCGGCCTCTCTGATTGCACGATCCCGGATCTTTTTCACGCTTTGACGTTCCCAACGCTTGAACAGGGTGTCGGCCTTGATGAACAGATTGGCTATCCGGTCTTTCCGATGCAGCGCAAGTTTCCTGCTCGGATGCATCAGTTCGTCTATACGCAGGTTGTTCGGCGTCGGCTTCGTCCCTCCAATCGCCTGGACAATAGAAAGCGGAACTATTATCGTGCGTGTCCACGAAGACATCTCGTAAAGCAGATTGCCCGGAATCATCATGATTTCCGGAGGTATGGTAGGACAGTACTTGCGGGGAAAGAGCCCGAAGAAACTGTAGTTGATCCGCGTATAGCTGTTGCATTCCTGCAGGCCGCCGAGTTTGAGAATCAGTTCGCGCGCTCTCTGCATTCGCGGATCCTCCGGATCCATGCCGGTCATTTTCAGCATCGTATACGCGCGGACGCTGGCGTTTATTTCCGACGGACCAGGCTGGTAGATGCTCCAGCCTCCATCCGGAAGCTGCGTTGACAATAACGAATGGACCGCCTTGCGTATTCTGGGCATCGTGGGCGGATCCCACGTGCCATCCTCTGCGGGCGGATAAAGCCACATCTGAATGAGGATATAGTCGGACTGCAGTGTCGAATCGCCCGTCAGGTCGCCGCACCAGTAGCCGTGACTGTATTGCCGCGACAGTAGGGAATCGGCCGCCGTACCCGCCGATTCCTGCGCCGCCAGGACAAGAACCTGCGCATCGGCGCGAACCGCCCGAGCCGCCTCATGTTCAGTAACTCCAATTTCTTGAACGATTCCCGGTATTTCACGCATAAAGAGCCT
>JAAYAM010000268.1 GCA_012719355.1 Acidobacteriota bacterium | reverse complement strand
ATGCGCTGCAGCGCAGCCTCTAATGCGCTGCCGGTGTTGCGGCTCAGCACCGATATAGCCGAAACAGGGTTCTCATCGTCAACGCGATGGTACAGCCCCATCTTTCCCAGCTCGGAACCGTCAGCTTCAGTCAATGGAAGACTGATCCGGTATTCCGCATTCAATGCGGGAACGCCAACCGGGATTCGGTGCATGTCTCTCTGCAGAATCGGATTTTTCAACAGCTGACACCTGCCGCACGGCGACTCCCCGCCATTGTTGTGCAGGAAAGATAACCCCCCATGCCGCGCCTCGAGCACGCTGGAACATGATGTACAGGGTGAACTCCACCGGAAGCAGGTGCCGCCTCCCTCAAGAGGAACCGCCTCCCAGAATCTGCCGAGCCTCGCAGGTACAGCGATCCTGTCACTGAGCACCACCAGCTCAAAACGCGAAAAACAGAGCTCTTCAAGACCGGTACCGATCGCACCTAGCAGGTCTTCCATTGTTCCAGCTTTTCGCACCTGCTCTATCATCTGCTCCACAACAATGCCACCGGCCAGCAGCCTGCGCTGGTTCTGCAGCCCGCGGGAAAAATGCGTCCGCAGGCCGTGAAGCTCCGAATAACCCAGCTGCTGCACCCCAAAAATCACGCATATCCCCAGAACCGCAAGCACGACTCCGTTTGTCTTTCCGCCTGGATTGATGAAGCAGAGCGAAACAAGCCCGAACAGACCTGAAATGCCGTAAAGCAGAGTCACCACCCGACGCGTGTTCAGACCGCGTTCCAGCAGAATGTGATGCACATGACGACGGTCGGCCGAAAATATCGGCTTCCCTTTCAGAAAACGGCGCACGATTGTAAGGCCGGTATCGACCACCGGCAGGCCCAGCGCGACCACCGGCACCGCGATCGCAAGCGCCGTCGTGCTTTTCTGGGAACACATCAGCGAAATCAATGCCAGGACAAACCCGAGCAGGTAGCTGCCCGAATCGCCCAGAAAGATCGAAGCAGGATTGAAGTTGTAGCGCAAAAACCCGAGTGTCGAGCCCGCCAGCGCAAAGAGCACGAGCGCAGAAAGCGTGTAGTCCCCCGTTACCGAAACCACCAGAATCGCCAGTATCGCAAAGAGCGCCGAACCCGCCGCGAGCCCGTCCATCCCGTCGATCAGGTTGAACGCATTCGTTATCACGACGATCCACAGCACCGTCAGCAGAAGCGACAGAGTACCCGCAACTTCGACGTGGGCTCCCGCCCAGACCACCAGTATCCGGAAGCCGGCGCACCAGCACAGGACCGCTACCAGCGATTGCGCCGCAAGCTTTTTCCACGGTGATGTGTCCTTCAGATCGTCCCGCAGCCCGATCAGCATAATCAAGCCCGAGAAGCCGATCACATATGCGAACGTTACAAGATTTTCGCGCAGGTATTTCGCAACATCGGTGGGGAGAAGAAATACCGGCAGAAGCGCGATTACCACGGCGGCGTAAATTCCCACACCGCCGACGCGCGGGATCGGGGTCTTGTGGATCTTCCGCCTGCCGTCAGGGTTATCTACCCAGCCTTTTTTCCCGGCATAGTTGCGGATGAGCGGCGTGATCAGAAGCGATACCGCAAGAGCGATCGAGAAAGTGAACAAGTAGCTGAACACGGGGGGATCTCCTGGCCTCAGACTGCAATGGAATAAATCGAGATGTCAGTCGTCCCTGCGGGACTTGCGTCTTCCTCTGTTTCGTGTTTCCAGGCTGTGAAGAAATCACCTGACGGTGATATAGACGAATGAGCTGAGGACGCCGCCAATGCCGTTCAGAACGCCGCGGGCGACGGTCTTTGTCGTGGAGCCGGGGACAAAAACGACGTCGCTTTCGGCAAGCAGCATGTCGGGAGCGTCACCGCGCAGTATCTTGGTAACGTCAACCGCGATCTGGTTGGTGCTTCCGTCGGGATTGGCCCGTATGACGGCGGTCTTCTTCGCCTTCGCCGTAAACATCAGGCCGCCGGCGGAGGCAAGCGCCTTGCTCAGCGTGATCTGTTCACCCTTCCTGATTTCAAACGCGCCACCCTTGTTGACGTCACCCAGCACGTAGAAAAAACGTTCCACCCGTTCCGGCACCGAAACAACGTCTCCGGCATATACCGGGACATTCAGGCTTATATCCCCCTGCTCCAGCAGCTGCGAAAGATCTATTTCGATGGTCTCCGGGAGACCCGCTTCGGGTTTGGCCGCCCGATGCACCAAAGCTTTCAGCTCCGCCTTCTCGGCAATCAGGCCGCCGGCCATCGCCAGCGCGTCGATCAGAAACGCCCGGCGCGTCAACTGGTAAGTCCCGGGCTTCTCCACCGCGCCGAGCACATTGATGAACTGGCTCCGGTATTCCTTCACCGCGACGGCCACCTGCGGATTCTTCATCACCGTGGCTTCGTACAGTGCGCCGATCCTGATCTCCGCTTCCCTCGCTGTCAGCCCCATCAGCTGCACAGTATTGATGAACGGCAGCGATATCTTCCCTTCGGAATCAAGCGTCAGCGCCTTCTGGTTCAGCTCCGGGATTCCGAATACGGTCAGCTCAATCACGTCTCCCGGACCGAGCAGGTAATCCTGCGAAAACCGCGCTGCCCCGGACATCGCCCGCAGCCGCTCATTCAGATCGATCGCGGGACGTTCCTCGGCCGTCCCGGCAGCCTGGTGCCGCATTACTTCTTCCATCGTGAAAGGAATGTGCTTCCTTTCCTGCGCCGGCACAAACGGGCAAAGCAGAACGAAAAGAAGGAACATCACCGATCCCCGGTTCATGACCTTACCTCCTCTCCGGCGTACTTCCTGCCGTAGCCGTAGGCGTAATACTTCGAGTAATAGTGGTAATCGGCCGAGTTGACGTCGACGTTGTTCAAAAGCACGCCGATCAGTTGAGCATGCACTTCCTGCAGCAGCCGCTTTGTCCGCTGCACCGCCTCCTTCGGCGTCTCTCCTCCTTTCACTACGAGCAGAACTCCGTCAACCAGCGTCCCGATGATGCGCGCGTCGGTCACCGGCAGAACCGGAGGCGAGTCGATGACGATGTGATCGAATTCCTCCTCGAGCTGTGCCAGCGCCTCTTTCATCCTGGGCGAACCGAGCAGTTCGGCCGGATTGGGCGGAATGCGCCCGGCCGAAACCGCAAACAAATT
>JAAYAM010000267.1 GCA_012719355.1 Acidobacteriota bacterium | reverse complement strand
TCCAGTAGCACTTCATCACGCCGTCGCTTCGCGCGAGGATCTCGCCGGTACTCTTTCCGTCATGGGACAGCTTTTTCCCCTGTTCGTCGACGATATCGATCTCGACGCCGACCAGTGGATATCCCGGAGTCGCCTGGCGCTTCGTCCTGTCCAGATCATCCACATCATTCACGGTACTCTTGGGCAGCGCGATCGTCAGGATCGGGGAGCTTTCGGTCAGACCATAGCCCGAATGGCAACGGCACTTGAAGACAGTCTCGATCCGGCGCACGAGTTCCGGAGACGACGCGGCCCCTCCCAGGAAAAGCATCCGCAGACTGGAATAATCGAAGTCCGAAACTCCCGGTTGGCCGAGAAGTGCGTGAGCCATCGACGGCACAAATGACGAATAAGTGACGCCTTCCTCTGAAATCAGCTGCAGCACCCGGAGCGGATCGAAGCGCCGCAACATGACATGTGTTCCTCCCATGCAGGTGAGGCTCTGGGGAGCCCCCCAGCCATTGACATGGAACAGCGGAATCACATGCAACTGCACGTCCGTATCCCGGATACCGAGTGCGATGATGGTCGACAAAGCGTGCAGGTAAAGGTTCCGGTGGGTGAGCACCACTCCTCTGGGATCCGCAGTGGTACCGCTGGTATAGAAAATCTCTGCCGTGTCGTTTTCGTGAACCGCCACGGGAGTGAAATTCTCCGCGCGGGCAAGAAGGTCTTCGTAGGTTTCCCTGCTGCTCCAGCCGTCGTCGACGGCCCTGTCAAGCGGAATGAACCGCTGCACGCTGCTCAGCCGGGATCTCATTTTTTCGACGATTGGGTGAAAATCGCTCTCGTAAAAGAGCGTCCACGCCTCGGAGTCGTTCAGGATGAAGGCGAGTTCATCAGCCGAAAGCCTGACGTTGAGCGGAAGCAGCACTCCCCCCGCCTGAACGGCCCCGTAATACGCTTCCAGCAGGCGGTGGCAATTGCCGGACAGGAAGGCGACGCGGCTTCCCTGCGGCATTCCCATAGACTGCAGAGCACCGGCCAGATGGTCACATCTGTCGGAAAACTCCGCGTAGGTGAAACGCAACTCGCCGCAGACGACACCGGTCTTTCTCCCATACAGCTGCGCCGCACGCCGCTTGAATCGCAGTGGAGTCAGAGGAATATCCATAGCGCCTCTTTTGAAACCGGGATTCACAACCACCCTATCTATTGGAATACTAAAGCAATAGGGACGTCATGACAAGTGATCGGAGCAAAGGCTGCGCTCCGGCGGGCCGGGGGTTGTGTTTCCCGGCCGCCGGTCTCGTGCTTACTTGCGCTTGATTCTGTAGACGTCGGCGTATACCCGCCGGAGTGGTGCGACGCAGTATTTGTGGATCAATTCCATGAAATTCGGAGGATCGGCGAGGAGGTCTTCCAAATACTCCCCTTCGACTCCGAAGGAGAGGCGCACGATATCGGCTTTTCCCTCCCTCTCCTCGAACATCATGCTTTCCTGAAGATTCTCGTTGAGGTGGAACACCTCGCAATTACGGATCTTCTTCAGTTTCTTGAAGCCCTCGATCGTCTTATCCTTGTTCGTCTGATAGTACGAAGCGAGGCGTCGGACGAGTTCAGTGTAATTGAAGTTGGGGACTTTGTTATTGACGCTCACCTCGAGGGTGCACGTATCGTCCTCTGTCAGGACAGAGAGGCCGTAGGTAAAGTCAAGGTCGCCCTTGTTGAACTTTATTCTGTGGCCGGTTTCGTCGTGGAAGCGTTTCAGTTCTTCGGGCACTTCAAGGCCAGGATTATCGGTCTTCTTCTCGGCGGTGACGTAATAATCGCTGACGCTCAGGTACCACTGATCGATAATGGCCTCAAGGGCGGTATCGATCAGTTCAGCGGTTTTAGGGGGAATTTTCCTCTTTCCAGGCAATCTATTCATCCTCAAGTAGTTTAACAAAAAATGAATTAGTCCACTCGTCAGGATTGAGTAGTATATCACGGAGTTTTTCTCATAGTGAAAAGGTAACTTTTGTCTGATTCATTTGACAGCGCCGGAGCTATCGGGGATAATTCGACTCCATCGCAGGCAGTTGTGGGCGGTTAGCTCAGCTGGGAGAGCGCCGCGTTCGCAATGCGGAGGCCGGGGGTTCGATCCCCCCACCGTCCACCAAGTGTCATGCCAAACACCCGCCATCACAAGACGCCACTTCCCCAACCTGCAACAGCCCGGACTCCTGAAATATGTCGGCATG
>JAAYAM010000035.1 GCA_012719355.1 Acidobacteriota bacterium | reverse complement strand
GGGGTTGAAGGGATAGCTCTTTCCGTCCGGAGCGGTATAGCTGTAAGCGTCGCCGGCTGCGGTTATACCCAGCAACGGCATGCCGTACAACGCGCCGCCCAAGGGCGTGCCCGGAATGGCATCTCCGCCCAGGTTGGAAAAGATCCACGCACCTCCGGAATACTGGTTCCAGATCATATTCAGCTGCATACGGGTTACGGTCGCCCCGAAGCGAAGGCTGTGGGCGCCCAGTGACATGAAGACATTATCGCCGACGCTGAACCGGTTGGTGACCGGTCTGCTCGGACTTGAAGGCGAGGGGCCCAGCGATGCAAGCCCGTAACCGGGTGAAAAATCCATATCCTGCCGGCCGGGGACTTGCTGCAGGGCTGTCCCGGTCCCGTTTATGCCGCCGTTGGCCGTATTCGTGAACAGCCGCACATACCCAAAACGAACAGAGTTGATTATCTTGGGTGAAAACATATGCTGCTCATCGATGGTGAGATACTGGTTGCGCTCGTGGTCAACTTCCGGCCATCCCGGTATCTGGGTGTACACGTACGGAAGAACCTGATAAGCGCTTTCCCTCACGTAGCGGACAAAAAGGCTGTCACGCTCGCTCAGCTTGACATCCACGCGGCCCAGCACATAGTCCTCGTTTCCGATCTGCTTCTCGTTGGAGCAGTAGAGGCCGGTGCCCGGCAGGAGGTTGATGCCGGATACATTGGGGCATTCGGAAGGGCTTTGGGCAAGCGGATACAGGGCGAATATGTCTTCCACCACCGGATTTATCGGTCCGTAGGCGCCCGACCACTGGCCATTGCTGTCCTGTGTCATGCCGCCTGCCCGGAAAAGGTCGGGCAATGAGGTCGGCACCACCGCGCGGCTCGTACGGCCGGTACTCGCGCGCAGCCCTTCGTAGTTGAAGAAGAAGAAGGCTTTGTCCTTCTTGATCGGCCCTCCGATCGAGGCGCCGAAATTGTTCCTCTGGAAGCTCGGCTTCTTCTGGGTGGGGACGTCGAAGTAGTTCCTGGCATCCAGGGCACTGTTGCGGAAGTACTCGTACACCGTGCCGTGCAGCTCGTTGCTCCCCGACTTGGTAACCGCGTTGACCGCCGCACCGGAACCGCCGAATTCGGCACTGTAGGTGCTGGTCAAAATCGTGAATTCCTGTATAGCCTCCATGCCGAGCGAAGTCCCCATAACGCTCACACCTGCGCCATGGTCCATCGCATTGCGGATATCGGTATTATCCAGCATGTAGGCCATTCCCACCGGTCGCGAACCCGAAACGGAGTAGTTGGTCGATTGGCCGTAGGCTGTGGGCGACTGGCCGCCGCCTCCACCGGTCGCCGGTACTGTCGCAACGCCGGCTGACAGAACCAGAAGATCAGTGAAATTGCGGCCGTTGAGCGGCAGCAGCTCCATCTGGGTGGGCGCAACCAGCGTGCCCACTGCAGCAGTCTCAACATTGACGGTGGATGCCTGCCCCTGGACTTCGATTACTTCCGCCGATTGGCCAACGGCAAGCTTAAAGTCCAGCACTCTTCGTGCCCCGACATTGAGCACGATCCCGGTCTGCACCATCTTCTGGAAGCCGACCATCTCCGCGGAAACGTCGTAGGTGCCTACGGACATTTCCGGAAGAATGTAGCGCCCCTGTGCATCGCTCACGGCTGAGTAGACGAAACCCGTGTTGACGTTTTTCGCCTGGATTGCAGCGCCGACTATGACCGCACCACTGGGATCCAGAGTGGTTCCCGAAAGCGTGGCTCTTTCAACCTGCGCCTGTGCATCGCCGGCTGCAAAGACGCACAGAAAAAGCAGTACTGTGAAGATTGACCTTCTCATAGTTGCCTGCCTCTCATCAGAAATGTCGTTTCTTATTGTTGAGTGAAGCACACGATCAGCAATCGGATTGACACATCTCCTGCCGGTAGAAAGGATGTAATCTCAGCCAGGGGTTACCGCACTAAAGGATCCGCTTGAACAGCTTGAACAGACGATCGGACGACATGGGGAACCGGTGACATTCGCAATCGACCAACAGACATGAAAGGCAAGTACCCCCCAGCACAAATCATGTCTATCAAAGTAGAAGCCAAATTCACCTTTGGCATCAGCGTAATTGTTTTTGCCCGGTGGGTCAATGGAAGTTTTCGACGCGGTATCCGGCGGGCGCGAGGCTCTTCCTTTTGTGTTTCTGCCGCAGCCTTGCGTATAATTACTGATTCAAACGGAATGAGGGGAGAGTATTGAAAAGGAAAAAGGTGATTCTGGCGTCTCCCCGCGGATTCTGCGCGGGTGTAGTCCGGGCCATCGACACAGTCAACCAGGCACTGGAAATCTGCGGTCCGCCGATTTATGTGCGTCGCGAGATCGTTCACAACAAATATGTGGTCAACGAGCTGCACCTGAAAGGGATCATATTCGTCAATGAACTGGACGAGGTCCCGCGCGGCGCGCGCGTCATTTTCAGCGCCCACGGAGTGTCGCCTGAGGTCCGCGCGGCCGCGAATGCACGCAACCTGAAGATCATTGACGCCACATGCCCGCTGGTAACGAAAGTACACCGGGAAGCCATCAAGTACGCCCGGCAGGGCTGCACAATTGTCCTGATAGGGCACTCAGATCACGATGAAGTCATCGGAACCCTGGGAGAGGCCCCCGGATCCATAACAGTTCTCGATCCTGAAGGCGACATAGAAGATCTGCAGGTGCCGGACCCGTCAAAGATCGTGTATCTCACCCAGACAACCCTGAGCCTGAACGACACACGCAGGATTGTCGATCGGCTTCGCCAGCGCTTCCCCAAGATCAAGGCGCCCGGCTCCGAAGACATCTGCTACGCCACGCAGAACCGCCAGAGCGCGGTGCTCGAACTCGCCCGCCAGGCCGACGTGATACTGGTGGTCGGTTCAGCTAACAGCTCCAATTCCTGCCGTCTTGTCGAGGTGGCGAAAAGCGCCGGAATTCCCGCCCACCTGATCAACGGCATAGAAGATATCGACCTCTCCTGGCTGAAACACGCTGATGTCATCGGACTGACCGCGGGAGCCTCGGCACCCGAAAGGCTGGTCGAAAAGGTAGTTCATTATCTGAACGGCGTCGGATACCCGGAGGTCGAGACCACCGGCACCATCGTAGAAGATGTAGAGTTTTCTCTACCTCCCGAGCTTACAAACAAGCCTAAAAGTGCAAAAGAGAGAAGAAAATTCCATTGAAACGTTTTAGGATTATTGGAAATACCAAACCACTTAGGCTATAGTTGGCTGTTTATCAAACCAGCGGGAGCCTGCCGGAACGTAATCGGGCCCGCAGTCTTCCGCATACCTGGGTTCTCGATGGCTGAAGAGCTGACACTCGTAACAGGCGCTACCGGTTTTGTCGGCAGCCACGTCGTTCGGCAGCTGTTGCGCAGAGGAGACCGTGTCAGGATCCTGGCGCGCAACTCGAGCCGGAAAGCGAACGTCGAAGCATTCGGCTGTGAAATCGCGATAGGTGATTTGAGGGATTCCACGTCCCTCCTGCGTTGCGTGCAGGGATGCGGCCGTGTCTACCACGTAGCCGCTGATTACCGACTGTGGGCGCGCAATCCGCAGGAGATTTATGACAACAATGTCGGCGGGACCCGCAATCTCCTTTCGGTCTGTTGCGAAGCAGGAGTCGAGAAGGTCGTTTATACGAGCACGGTAGGGACGATCGGGTTGAGAAAAGACGGGGTACCCGCCAACGAGGACAGTCCGGTAAAACTCGACGACATGATCGGCCATTACAAGCGCTCGAAATTCATGGCGGAACAGGTTGCACGGGAATTCGCGGCATCCGGACTTCCGGTAGTCATAGTGAATCCGACAACCCCGATAGGAGCAGGTGACATAAAGCCGACTCCAACCGGCAAAATAATCTTTGAAGCGATCAAGGGAAGAATGCCGGCCTATGTAGAGACGGGGCTGAACCTTGTCGGGGTGGAGGATGTGGCACGGGGACATCTCCTGGCCGAGGAAAAGGGGCGTATCGGGGAACGCTACATACTGGGCGGGGAGAATTGGAGTCTTGAAGAAATACTGGATGGAGTCGCGCGCATCTGCGGGAAACACACACCGCGTTTCCGCATCCCCTGGGCGCTCGCGCTGGTGGCAGGATACGTGGAGAATTTCGTCGTCGGAACCGTCTTCTGCCGTGAGCCCCTGATCCCTCTCGAAGGGGTAAGGATGGCCAGGTACAAAATGTATATCAGCAGCGAAAAGGCCCGAAACGAGCTGGGATACAACCCGGCGCCCGTGGAAAAAGCGCTGCGCGAAGCGGTTGACTACTTCCGTAATGAGTGGCAGCCGGATTCAAAACAGGATCGGATCTCGAACCTGCGTGCTAAGACGATCTGACCGTGTCCCGACAGGGACGAATTGAAACCAGCCCGGCACGGAAGTGCCGGGAAAGGCGGAGAGGAAGGCCGCCCCTCCGGGACGGTTTGCCGGAACCTGCAATGGCAATGAAGAATCAGCAGAATCGAACGACAAACCCACACTCCGGCACCAACGGAAATATGAGGGCGGCAGTGTATCGCGGCAAATCGGACATCTCAGTGGAAATGGTCCCGATTCCCGCGATCGGCGAAAGGGAGATTCTGCTCCGGGTCAATGCCTGCGGAATCTGCGGCACTGATCTCAAGAAGATCGAGTACGGCCTGGTCCCACCGCCCCGGATTTTCGGTCATGAAATCGCAGGGACGGTCGTCGAGGTGGGCAGTGGCGTCAACCGCTTCAAAGTCGGGAACCGGGTAAGCACGCATCATCATATCCCCTGCAGGAAATGCTTTTACTGCCGGAAGAAGCTGTTTTCTCAATGCGAATCTTATCGGCGGACCGGCACGACAGCCGGTTTCGAGCCGGCAGGGGGCGGGTTTGCGGAATACGTCCGACTCATGGATTGGATTGTGGAGGAAGGGACAGTTCCAATTCCAGACGATGTGAGCTTTGAAGAAGCAAGTTTCCTTGAACCGCTGAATACCTGCCTGAAAGCGCTTGAGACGGCTGAACTCGAACAGGGCGAGGTCGTGGTTATATACGGGCAGGGCCCGGTCGGCCTGCTGATGATGCAGGCGGTGGTCTGCGAAGGCGCCCGGGCCGTCGGCCTCGACCTGATCGAAGGCCGGCTGGCGGTCTCCAGGGAATTGGGTGCTGAGGTCGCCCTGAATCCGGAACAGGAGGATGTAGTGTCGGCTGTTGCAGACCTCACTGAAGGGCGCGGAGCAGACCTTGCAATCGTTGCGGCGGCAAGCCCGGAAGCAATAAAGGCAGCTCAGGGCATCGTACGAAGGGGGGGCCGCGTACTGCTTTTTGCTCAGACCGTGCCCGGCGAGATGGTGCCGGTTGATACTTCGTGCATCTGCATGGAAGAGAAGAGACTGATAGGCAGCTACAGCGCATCGGTGGAACTTCAGAACAAGGCAGCTAATTTGATATATACACGAAAAGTCAATGTGGAACGGCTTATCAGCCATAGACTTGCACTGGAACTGCTCCCGGAAGGGATTCACCTGGCGTCTCATCCCTCTGAGCATTCACTAAAGGTAGTGATACAGCCATGAGAGAATTGATGAAGGTTACCAGAGAAAAGATGACCGCAGCCGTGCTTTATGGAAAGCGGGACGTGCGCATCGAGCAGATCCCGATTCCGCGAGTGGAGCCCGGCGAAGTCCTGGTTCGCATCAAGGCGGCGCTTACCTGCGGGACGGATCTCAAAGTGTACCGGCAGGGGTTTCACGCGAGAATGATCGTCCCTCCGGCCGTCTTCGGCCACGAACTTGCCGGCGTCGTCGAAGAAGTGGGCGCGGGGGTGGAAAGCTTCTCTCCCGGGATGCGCGTCGTGTCGGCCAACTCAGGCCCCTGCAACGAATGTTTCTATTGCCAGAAGCACCTTGCCAACCTGTGCGAAAACCTGCAGTTCATCAACGGGGCCTATGCCGAATTCATCAAGATCCCCGCATCCATTGTCAGGCAGAATCTCCTTATTCTTCCGGACAACGTCAGCTTCCGCGAAGCGGCTCTTGTCGAACCGCTCGCCTGCGTCCTGCGTGCCACCGAACTGACCGGTGTCGAAGAGGGAGACACGGTTGTCGTGATCGGCGTCGGCCCAATAGGACTGATGTTTGTCCAGGCGCTTAAATCGATGGGCGCGCGAGTGATCGCGCTGGGGAACCGCACCTCGCAGCTGAACATGGCGGGCATCATGGGAGCCGACCACATGGTCGATTCCACCCGCTCAAACGCCGTCGAACAGGTGCGCAGGCTGACCAGCGGCAGACGCGGAGCCGATGTCGTCATCGAGGCGGTCGGCTCGAAGGAAACATGGCAGCAGGCAATGGGCATGGTCAGGCGAGGCGGAACCATAAACCTTTTCGGAGGATGCCCGTCCGGGACCCATATTCCACTGGACAGCACCCTGATTCATTACTCCGAAATAACCATCAAGGCGAATTTTCACCACACGCCGCGCCATATCAGAGAGGCGCTCGATGCCATACACCGAGGCAAATTCAAGGCTCACAAGCTTATAACCGGTGAAGAGCATCTGTCGGCGCTGGGGAGCGTTCTGGAAAGGCTGCTTAACCGGAACGGAGACCTTAAGATAGCAATCATTCCCTGAAGGCTGCCGGCTGTCCTCATCTGCTCGGGCACGGCGCAACCACGTCCGGTGCGGACACAACAGGAATGGGAGTTCCCCCGGGAGATACGGATGAAAGCCGAACTGATCGAGTCCTACAGATCAGCCGAAGCGATTGCGCGCTCCAGAAGCAACTTCTACTACTCCTTCGTGGTCCTTCCCCGGGAGAAGCGGCGCGCCTTCTGCGCAGTGTATGCATTTATGCGACACTGCGACGATATCTCCGACGGCGATGGCGGCGTGGACGCCAAACGAAGGATGCTCGCGGACTGGAGATCAAAACTCGACGCAGCGTATCTCGAGAGCCGGGACGGCAGCAACCCCATTCTGCCTGCATTCCGTGACTCTGTGGCAAGGTTTTCCATCCCCGCCGAGTACTTTCACTGGATTATCGACGGCGCTGAGATGGATCTCGATGTGACGCGCTATGAGACTTTTGATGATCTGTACCGGTACTGCTTCAAGGTTGCATCCGCTGTAGGGCTCGTGTGCCTGCAGATTTTCGGCTTCACCGACCCGCGCGCGAAAGAATATGCAGAACAGTGCGGAATAGCTTTCCAGCTGACGAACATTCTGCGAGACGTCAAGGAAGACGCGGAAAGAGGACGCATATACTTACCGAACGAAGATATCGCAAGGTTCGGCTGTACGCCGGAGGAAATTCTCCAGGGGGTGTACAACGGGAATTTCCGCCGCCTGATGGCCTTTGAAGCCGAAAGGGCGAGACGATACTACTCGATGGCCGCGAATCTTCTTCCTCTGGTGGAACAAAGCAGCAGGCCGGCACTGTGGGCGATGATGGAGATATACGGGCATATCCTTGACGAGATCGTCAACCGGCAGTTCGACGTCTTCGACAGGCGGATAGGAGTCGCCGGAAGGAAGAAACTCTCTATTGCTCTCAGGGCGCTCGCGATGCGCTTCATCGGCGCCGTTGCCTGACAGGACGACTGGGTTTGGGGATTTAGGAGGATTCGTCGATGAGTCTTGGCGGAAATGTGTTTGGCAATGCCGGCGCCCTGTCGCCGCCCGTCGTGGACGCCCCCAACTTGGCGTCGTCGATCCGCGAATCACGTAATGCGCTCGCGCGGGCGACCGATTATTTGGTATCGATGCAGAACCAGTCAGGTTTCTGGTGCGCGGAGTTGGAAGGAGACTCGATTCTGCAGAGCGAGTATATCCTGCTCAAGTTTATCATCGAACAGGAAGACGATCCCCGCCTCCCGAAAATCGCGAATTACCTCCGGATGCAGCAGCGCCAATCCGACGGTGCCTGGGTACAGTATCCGGGAGGAAAGCCCGAACTGAGCGCGACTGTCAAAGCCTATTTCGCCCTCAAGCTCCTCGGCGACAGCATCGACGCTCCGCATATGAAGAAGGCGCGCGAACTCGTACTTACCCTGGGCGGGGCGGAAAGATGCAATACGTACTCAAAGTTTTACCTGGCCGCGCTCGGCCAGATGCACTATGACTCGGTACCGGTCATTCCGCCCGAACTGGTCCTTCTGCCGAAATGGTTTTACTTTCACCTTGATAAGGTCTCCGCGTGGTCACGGACGATGATCATGCCGCTTTCGATAATATCGGCCTATCGCCCGGTCAGGCAGCTCCCCGCCACCAGAAGCATCATGGAGCTGTATTCCTGCCATGATTACGTCAACCGCCCATACATAGAGTTCGACAAGGACCTTCTGAGCTGGAAAAACCTGTTCCTGGCCATAGACAAGGCACTCAAACTCCTGGAAAAGACCAAAGTCAAACCATTGCGCCGCAACGCGCTTCGCCGCATTGAAGAGTGGATCCTCAAGCGCGCCGACCAAAAGCGCTCCGACGGTCTGGGAGCGATCTTCCCTCCGATGGTGTACATAATCATCGCGCTGCGCTGCCTCGGATACTCGATGGAGGATCCCCTGGTCAGGGAAGCGGTGCAACAGCTTGACAGACTCATGATTCACGAAGAAGACATGATCAGGATACAGCCCTGCCTCTCCCCGATCTGGGACACGGGAATCGCGACGTACGCTCTCACCGACGCCGGCTTCGACCAGCGCCATGAAGCCCTGCGCAAAGCTGTTGCCTGGCTTATTTCAAAGGAATGCCGCGATTTCGGTGACTGGAAGGCGAATATCCCTCAGCCGGTGCAACCTTCGGGCTGGTACTTCGAATTCAACAACCCTTACTATCCTGACGTCGATGACACCGCAATGGTCACGATGGCATTGATGCGTTCAGGCCGTCCGGAAGGGAGAGAGCCAGTCGAACGAGGAATCCGATGGATTCTTGCAATGCAGAACGAGGACGGAGGTTGGGCGGCTTTTGATCGGACGATAAACCGCCCCATCCTGGAACATATACCGTTTGCCGACCATAACGCTATCCAGGACCCGTCGTGCCCCGACATCACCGGACGCACGCTTGAATGCCTCGGGCATTTCGGGTTCAGGCCCGATAATCCAACCGTGCAGAAAGCTTTGCGTTTCCTCGAATTCGAGCAGGAACCCGAAGGCTGCTGGTTTGGACGCTGGGGTGTGAATTACATCTATGGAACCTGGCAGGTCGTCTGCGGTCTCAAGACCGTAGGGGTCGACATGAGCCTGCCGTGGATCCGGAAAGCGGGTCAATGGCTGCGCAGCGTGCAGAGGGAGGACGGATCATTCGGGGAATCACCCGACACATACGAAGATCCGTCCCTGAAGGGGTCAGGACCGTCCACCGCCTCACAGACCGCATGGGGAACGATGGCACTGATGGCCATCTATGGCCCGAAAGACGAGGCGGTCTTGAGAGGAATCAACTATCTCGTAGACAGGCAGCTGGAAACGGGCACGTGGGAGGAACCCTGGTTCACCGGCACCGGCTTTCCTCGCGTGTTTTACCTGAGATATCACCTGTACCGGCTCTATTTCCCGGTCATGTGCCTCGGCCGCTGGAACGCCGAAATGGCGAAATAGGGTTTCCGCAGTACCATCCGCAGATTACAGCGGCCAAACTGACTTGCCGCTTGCCGTCTGTTATGGGAAAATGCCACTCTTTCTATGTGATTAAGGGAGCAGAATACCGCATGAACGCAAAGATACCGGTGGGAGTGCTCGGCGCTACCGGAGCCGTTGGTCAAAAATTCATCAAACTCCTGGAGAACCATCCCTGGTTTGAGGTGACTGAAGTCGCCGCATCCGAACGGACCTCAGGGAAGATCTACAGCGAAGCTGTCTCTTGGAAGCAGGTGACCCCGATCCCGGAAGGGGTTCGGAACCTTGAAGTCCGCCCCTGCACTCCGGGACTGAACTGCCGTATCGTCTTTTCCGGGCTTGACGCTGCAGTGGCCGGTCCGATCGAAGACGAGTTCGCCCGGGCGGGCTATGTCGTTCTCAGTAACTCGAAGAACCACCGTCTGGATGAAGACGTTCCCCTGGTTATTCCGGAAGTGAATCCGGACCATCTCGGTGTCATATCGATCCAGCGCAGGAACCGCGACTCGGCCGGCTATATCGTTACGAATTCCAATTGCACCACGATGTTTCTGGCTATGGCGCTGGGCCCGATTCATAAGGCGTTCGTTGTCGAAAAAGTCTTCATGGTGTCGATGCAGGCTGTGTCGGGAGCAGGCTATCCGGGAGTCCCTTCGCTGGATATCCTCGGAAATGTGATCCCCTACATCGGCGGCGAAGAAGAAAAAGTTGAAGTCGAAACCCGCAAGATTCTCGGCACGTTCAACGGGAAGACGATCGACCTCGCCGACTTCCCGGTAAGCGCACACTGCAACCGAGTTCCCGTGGAGGACGGACACACCGAATCGGTTTCGGTGAAACTCGCCCGCAAAACATCGACCGCCGAAATCGCGGAAGTGTTGCGAACTTATTCGGGCGTGCCCCAGAGGCTGAAACTCCCTAGCGCCCCCCAGACCCCGTTTGTCGTCATGGAAGCGCTGGACCGGCCGCAGCCCCGTTTCGACGTCAACCGCGCAAACGGAATGGCGACACTGGTAGGACGGATACGTCCGTGTTCAATCTTCGATTACAAATTCACGTTGATGGGCCATAACACAATTCGCGGCGCAGCAGGTGCCTCCATACTCAATGCTGAATTGCTCAAGGCCCAGGGATACCTGGAATAGATCATGATAGTCTGCAAATTCGGCGGCACATCGGTTCAGGATGCGCAGGCGATGACTCGCCTGGCGGAGATAGTCAAGGCCAGACACAGGGAACAGCCCATCGTCGTGGCATCCGCAATGGGGGGAATAACAAACCGGCTGCTCGCAATGGCGCAGACCGCCGCAAGAGGGAGACGGCAGGAGGCGCTGGACCAGCTCAACAAGATCAAGGACCGGCATTTCAGGGAAGCACAGAAGATGGGGATCGCGACCGGGGAAGACTGGGTGGCTGATACCCTCAACGGTTACTTCAAGGAAATGCGGGATCTGGTCAGGGGGTTGTCGGCGCTTGGGGAGCTCACTCCGCGGATCACCGACGCCATAGCCAGCTACGGAGAGCGCCTCTCCACGGCCGTCCTGACTCAGGTACTCGAAAACCATGGGATGCCCGCACAACTCATCGACGCTCGCAAGTGCATCATCACGGACGACAATTTCATGCACGCGGCTCCGCTGTTCGATGTAACGGAGGCCGCTATCGTGGAACACCTTCGCCCGGTGCTCAAACAAGGGAAGATACCCGTATTTCAAGGCTTCATCGGCTCAACCCGCGAGGGAATCACCACGACCATCGGAAGAGGCGGATCCGATTACAGCGCCGCCATAGTCGGGGCCGCACTGGGCGTTGACGATATCCAGATCTGGACAGACGTCGACGGGATCATGACTACCGATCCCAGGATGGTGAAGGAAGCGCGACGCATCAAGGTGATTTCCTTCGACGAAGCGGCGGAGCTTGCCTATTTCGGAGCGAAGGTGCTTCACCCCGCCACCATCATCCCTGCGGTACGCAGGAAAATACCGGTGCACGTACTCAACAGCTACAAGCCTGAGCAGGAGGGGACCCTCATCACCGATGAAGCCCCGCCATGTGAAAACCCGGTCAAGGCGATCGCCTTCAAGAGCGGGATAACGGTACTGAATGTAACGTCGACTCGAATGTTGATGGCCTACGGCTTCCTGAAGAAGATTTTTGAGATCTTCGACCATTACAAGGTGCCGGTGGACGTCATTTCCACTTCCGAGGTATCCGTTTCGCTCACCGTGGACGAAACATCCGAACTCTGGGACATCGTCACCGAACTGAAGAAGATCGGCGAAGTGAATGTGGAAAACTCCAAATCAATCGTCTGCTGCGTCGGAGACAATCTCAGGAACATACCCGGGGTGCCCGGCATCGCTTTCAGCGCTCTCAATGACATACGCATCCAGATGATTTCGCAGGGGGCGTCGGCGGTCAACATCACGTTTGTCATCGATCAGGAGAAGCTTCCGGATGCGGTGAAAAGCCTGCATGGCGTTTTCTTCCGGAAGATTGATCCGCTCATCTTCGAATAATGAGTGCCGGGAGGGTTTGCCTGTGAGAATTGCACTGCTTGGCTACGGCAAAATGGGAAAGCTGGTCGAGATGATCGCCCTCCGTGAGGGATGGGAAATCGGTATCAAACTCGACATGACGGACAACCCGGATGGAAGCGGCATAACGAGGGAATCGATGGCCGGCATTGACGCCGCCATCGAATTCAGCCAACCCGAGGCCGTGCTGCCCAACATCGAAGCCACCGCCCGCGCGGGAGTCAATATGGTGGTCGGGACCACCGGCTGGTCCGATAAACGCAGTGAGGTGGAGCGGATCGTTTCCGAATCGGGCATAGGACTGGTGTACGGCGCGAATTTCTCTGTCGGGATGAACCTTTTCTTTGAGGTGGTCGCCCATTCTGCGCGCCTTATCGGGATGCTTCCGCAGTACGACGCGTATCTTTCAGAAGAGCATCATCGGACCAAGAAAGATGCGCCGTCGGGAACTGCTCTGAACATCCTGGACCTGATGCGGCCGCATCTGGCCAGCCCAAATCTCAGCATTGCCTGCGTCCGGGCGGGTTCAATTCCCGGAACGCACGTCGTCGGATTTGACAGCGAAGCCGACACCATCATCCTCGAACACAGGGCCCGGAACCGGCAGGGCTTCGCTGAAGGCGCTATCATGGCGGCACGCTGGATCGCAGGAAAAAAGGGACTTTACGATTTCCGCCGGGTTTTCCGGGAAATCGCCGGCATCAAATGAACCGATTGAGGAAATGAGGATATGGGAAAGCTCGAGAGACTTCAGGGGTGCGGCACCGCCCTCATCACACCGTTCCTTCCCAACGGCGGCATCGACGAGAAAGCGCTGGTTGAATTCATCAACTGGCAGATAGACGAGGGAATCGATTTCCTGGTTCCATGCGGCACGACGGGCGAAAGCCCCACCCTTACACACGACGAACACCTGGCGATCGTCGAGACGACCGTCCGGACCGCGGCAGGCCGAGTCCCGGTGATTGCTGGGGCAGGCGGAAACGATACGGCCAAGATTATCAAGATAGCGGCCGAACTCAGGAGATTCGGGGTTGACGGTATTCTGTCGGTTTCGCCCTACTACAACAAACCGACCCAGGAAGGCATTTTCCAGCATTACCGTGCACTGGCGGAGTCCGCGGATCTTCCCGTCATCGTCTATAACGTGCCGGGAAGGACCGGATCGAACATACTTCCGGATACCCTGCTGCGCCTGGCTGAAATTCCCAACATCGAAGGCGTGAAGGAAGCGAGCGGAGATATCTCCCAGATCGGAGAGATCTGCACGCGCGCTCCCGGCCGTTTCCGCATCTTTTCAGGCGACGATTCGCTCACCCTTCCGACAATCGCGCTGGGCGGTCACGGAATCATCTCGGTGGCGTCGAATGAAGTACCCAGGATGATGTCGCAGTTTGCCCACGCCTGCCTCGATGGACGATGGGAAGAGGCGCGCAGCCTCAATCGCAAACTTTATCCCCTCATGAAGATCAACTTCATTGAGTCCAATCCGATTCCGGTGAAGGCTGCACTGGCGATGATGGGAAAGATCCAGGAGGTTTACAGGCTGCCCCTCACCGCTATTTCCGATGGGGCAAGGGCGAAGCTGACTTCAGTCCTGTCGCCTCTGGGACTGGCAGCCGGGAAATAGGAATTTTCACAGGAAATCGGAATCGCACCTGCTTCGGAGAACCTCTGACGCGGAGTCTGATTCCGATTCTTTTTTTGGCGAGTGAATCTATGGCTCTCGTATATCCATTCCAGGGATTTCGCTACAGCAAAGAGGCGGTGGGAGACCTGAACAAAGTTGTCACCCAACCGTATGACAAAACCACGCCGGCAATGCAGGATGAGTACTACGAGCGCTCTCCTTACAACGTCGTACGCATCACCCTGAGTCGCGAACAGGACCCTTCCTATCCGGAGGCTGGAACCACTTTCAGGAAGTGGATCAGAAAGAAAGTGCTGGTCCGGGATTCCAGTCCATCCATTTACGCTTACTACCAGGAATACCGAATCGAGAATGAGACCAGAACGCAGCGCGGCTTCATCTCGCTACTCGATCTGAAGAACGCAGAGGCCGGCGTCATTCCCCACGAGCATACGCTGGCCGCTCCGAAACAGGACCGTCTCAACCTCATGCGCAGCCTCGAAGCCAACGAGGATTTCATCTACATGCTCTACTCCGATGAAACCCTCGCCATCAACACCGTCATAGACAAGGCCATTTCAGGCAGAGAGCCTGACATCGAGGTCATCGACGAATACGGCGCCATTCACCGCGTCTGGGCCATCTCCCAGCCCGACGTCATAGACGCGGTCCGGAACGGTATGCAGCAGCAGAGGCTGTTCATCGCAGACGGCCATCACCGTTTCGAGACCTCGGTCAACTTCATGAATGAATGTGAGAGAAAGGGATGGCGGCCCGGAGGCATCGAGTCTTTCGACAAGCGGATGATAACCTGCTTCAACAGCGCCGACGGAGTGACAATTCTGCCGACACACAGGCTGGTGCGGGATCTTCCCGGATTCGAACCGCGCTTTTTCCTGCGCAGCATCGAACAGTATTTCGAAGTGGAACCCGCATCATCTCCTGAGTCCCTCTGGGAGAGAATGAAAGAGGAACGACAGAGTCACGTATTCGGCTTCTATGCCGCAAACCTGCAGGGGTACTTCTTCCTGCGGCTGCGGGAAGAGGCGACCAGCGATCCACTGATACTCAGTCACACTGAACCTTACCGTAAACTGGACGTGAGCATTCTTCACACGCTGCTGCTCGAACGTTTTCTGGGAATTGATGCGGACAAGCTTGCTGCGCAGTCCCACATCGACTATGTACGGGAGCGGGAAACTGCAATCAGGCTTGTAGACGAGAGCAAATGTCAGGCGGCGTTTTTCCTGAATCCAACGACAGCGGAACAGATGCAGCTCGTTGCATCGCTCGGAGAGCGCATGCCGCAGAAGTCAACGGACTTCTTTCCGAAGCTCCTCACCGGCCTCGTCTTCATGCAGATGCGAATCAGGAAATAGTAACTTGAATAACTCTAGAACTGCTTCTTTTCCGAAATCACCTTGGCCTGCGTGAAAAGGGAAAGATAGTCGCGGCCGCCGGCCTTGGAGTCCGTTCCGCTCATATTGAATCCGCCGAATGGGTGAACCCCCACGAGCGCACCAGTGCACTTGCGATTAACGTACAGATTCCCCACGTGGCACTCGTCTTTTGCTTTCGCGATATGCTCTCTGTTGTTGCTGTAGATGGATCCGGTCAAGCCATATTCGCTGTCGTTGGCAATCCTGATAGCATCATCAGCATCTTTCGCGCGTATGACGGCCAGCACGGGCCCGAAGATCTCCTCCCGTGCAATCCGGGCGGAGGGATCGACGTCGGCGATTATCGTCGGCTGTATGTAGAAACCCTCCCCTTCCGCGGGACCGCCGCCGGCCACGAGTTTACCTTCATTCCGGCCTGTTTCGATGTACTGCAGGATGCTCTTCATTGCGCTTTCGTTTATGACCGGCCCCATGAAGTTTGAAGGATCGGTCGCAGGACCGACTCTGATTCCCCTGGCCCGTTCGGCAAGACTCCGAACGAATGACTCATAGACATTGTCGTGGACGATCACCCGGGAGCAGGCAGAACACTTCTGTCCCTGAAATCCGAATGCACTCGCCAGTACTCCCGTAAGTGCAGATTCAAGATCGGCATCCTGATCCACGATTATGAAGTCCTTCCCTCCCATCTCCGCAATCACACGCTTGATCCAGATCTGCCCCGGCGCGTGTCTCCCGGCCTTTTCCACTATCTGAAGTCCAACTTCCTTTGAACCGGTGAAGGCAATGAACCTGGTTCGGGGATGCTCAACGAGCGTATTTCCAACCACGCTCCCGCTGCCGGTCACGAAATTCACCACTCCCGAAGGCAAACCGGCCTCCTCGAGAATACTCATGAAAAAAGCACCGATTGCGGGGGAATCAGATGACGGCTTCAGAACGACTGTGTTGCCGGTCACGACAGCGGCCGTAGTCATACCGGCCAGAATCGCGCAGGGAAAATTCCATGGCGGTATCACCACGCCGGCACCGAGCGGTATGTAACGGAGTTCGTTGTCTTCTCCCTGGATTCTCGTAAGAGGCTGCGGATCCGCATAGCGGAGCGCCTCACGGCCGTAGAATTCACAGAAATCGATAGCCTCTGCAGTATCCGCATCGGCCTCACTCCAGGTCTTGCCTGTCTCCAGGATCATCCATGCGTTACTCTCAAACCGCCTCGCCCTCAGGAGTGCGGCGGCTCTGAAGAGGACATCTGCTCTTTCGCGCGCTGGGACTCGTTTCCAGTCCTCAAAGGCGCTCGTGGCCGCGTCAAGCGCTCTTATCGCCTGCTCCGCGGTCGCGCTCGGGAAAATGCCGATTACCTCAGATTTCTTTCCCGGGTTAAGAGATTCGAATTTCTTCTCGGATTTGAGGCGTCCCCCCCCGATGATCAGGTTGTACTCACGTCCAAGACGCGACTGCACAAGGGCCAGCGCCTCCTCCTGTTTTCTACGGTTCTGTGGCAGATTGAAATCGACTGTGGGTTCATTCCTGAATTCGTCCGGCGTCATGGGGATCCTCCGTCTTCCAGAATTGTAGCACGCGGGATGCTACCCCCTGCTTCGGTCGCAGCAGACAGAGAGATCAGCGCGGTCCGCTCAGGAACTCGTTTGCGGTCTTTTCGTAGGAGCGAAGGCCGACGAGCAGAGAAATCGTGCCGAGGACAGCGGCCAGCACCCCCACCAGGACTGCTGAGGACCGCACCGCCATGTCGTCTGCAAAGAAATAGCTTGTCAGATATCCTACCGCCGCAGGACCCGCCGACATGGAAATCAGGCTCAGAACAAACAGATATGCCGCCGTCACCTGTCCACGCATCTCATTGGGCGTAATCCACTGGAGTGCTG
Organism: Acidobacteriota bacterium; assembly: GCA_012719355.1. Taxonomy (GTDB): domain Bacteria; phylum Acidobacteriota; class UBA6911; order UBA6911; family UBA6911; genus UBA6911. Next base: position 17,023 of record JAAYAM010000035.1, on the reverse strand, counting down.
CCGGTCCAAGGCCGGACGGGAAGCCGGTCAGGAATACCGTAAACCCTACACAGCCCAATACCCAGTAAGGCTCGTCGACCGCATGCGCGAGGACCAGAGGAATGATGACGAGGCACTCGGCGGCAATCATCAGCTTTATGTAGACAGCTTTCCCGCCTGCCCGGATGTATCGGGTGGCCAGCATTCCGGCCAGGCTGAGTCCGGCGGTGCCGAAAACGAAAATAATGACTCCGAGGAAAGGACCTATCTGGGCCTGATTCCATCCGAAACGCCGCTCGAACCATGCCGGCACCCACCCCAGTATGGCTGCATTCGTCAATGCGCCGAACGTAGTCCCTCCGATCAGGGACAGGTAGGTCGCCCAGTTCCGCCGCAGGTGCTTTATGGTAGCTGCCGCATTGGCCTTGCCGCGCTTCTCCCTTCGGTACGGCTCTCGTATCGTTGCAATGAGTACGACCATGAAAATTCCGGGCAGCCCCACCCACACGAACGAAAGCTGCCATGGCTTCAATTCGCCGAAAAGGATGACTTGCTGCGGCCCGCCGGAAAGCGCATAGCGGGCCACGAGCCCGCCGAACACGTTGGCGAGCCCCGCACCCAGCATCACGCCGGCCGAGTACATGTTGAGCGGCAGACTTCGTCTTTCCCGCGGGAAATAGTCGGAAATCATTGAGTATGCGCAGGGGGCAAGACATGCTTCCCCTACCCCGACTCCCATGCGCCAGATGAACAGTTCCAGATAAGTGTCGGCCGTCCCGCAAAGAATCGTCATGGTGCTCCACAACGCGACACCGATCATGACAAGCAGACGCCGGTTCCAGCTGTCGGCGAGCCGCCCGACCGGAATTCCCATGATGGTGAAGAAGGCCGCGAAAGCCAGCCCCTGCATCAGGCTGAACTGAAAGTCGTTTATCGCAAAATCCTGGCGGATTGGTCCTACGAGATATGCAGTGATGGACCGGTCCACGAATGAAAACGTGTACGCCAGATACAAGACCGTAACGACGTACCAGGAATAGCCTGTAGCGGGATACGGCGGAGCCTGGATTTCCAGGGCTGAAGCGCTTTTCATGAAGACATGCCTCCGGACTGACTGCAATACCGTGAATCTGGCCGGGTTGTTCTCTTACCGATGTGGCCGCAGTATACACAATTACGCCGATTGCACAATCAACTCTCTACGGGAATCCGGAAGGCGGGTTGACATTCCCGGAACCATTACGTATATCTTCACCATCTCGGGTCGATGAGCAAACTCCCCCTGCACAGGGAGCGACGCATGCATGCCAATGACAGTCTCCACAGATTCGCCGTCCTGGTTGCAGCCGCCACGTTGTTGCTGATTTTTGCGGGCGGCCTGGTCACTTCAACCGGGTCGGGCCTTTCGGTCCCTGACTGGCCCCTGTCGTTCGGCCGTCTCTTCCCTGAGATGACGGGAGGAGTGGCATACGAACACGGACACAGAATGGTTGCCGCACTCGTGGGTCTCCTGACGCTCATTCTCGCGCTGTGGCTCTGGAAGCGCGAACCACGCAGGTGGGTAAAGATGCTGGGTGCAGTTGCAGTCGGCGCGGTGATCGCCCAGGCGCTGCTCGGAGGTGCCACCGTGCTTCTTCGCCTGCCGCTTGTGCTGTCGGTCGGACATGCGGCGCTCGCCCAGGTGTTCCTTTGCCTTACCATAGCGATAGCCGTCGCCACATCCAGCGCGTGGCGGGAAGGAAACGCAACCGCTGATGCGGGCAACCATTCAGTCATCGTCGTTGCCGTACTCACGATGATAGCGGTCTTCGTCCAGATACTGCTTGGCGCTATGGTGCGGCATACCGGAGGCGGTCTGGCCATACCCGATTTCCCGCTCTCTTACGGCCGGCTGGTTCCTCCGTATTTCACGACCCAGGTGCTGTTCAATTACTCGCACAGGGTTGGAGCAATAGTTGTACTTCTTCTGGGCATCTGGCTCGTGGTGAAGGCGGTCCGGCTGCCTCGTTCGGCAGGAATCCGGTTCCCGGCCCGGTTGCTGACGGGATTGCTCGTGCTGCAGATCCTTTTGGGCGGAGCGACTGTCTGGTCCCGCAAAGAGCCGTTGCTTACAACCTTCCACGTTGCATGCGGGGCAATCGTTCTGGCAATCTCACTTTGGCTGGCCATGAGTGCATTCAGGGCTCGGGGCTGGACTCCGGCCCGCAGCCAGGTTGAAGTGCCGGCGGCCTGAGGGATAAATGACACTTCAAGTGAAACCCGATTCGGGTACTGTTTGCCTGTCGTCACAGTTCCTGTGGTCGAGGACGTCGGACTTCCTCGAACTGACCAAGCCCAGATTGACTGCGCTTGTTCTATTCACGACCTTTGTAGGATTTTGCCTGGGCATGCCTGACCCGGCCCCGCTGCTGGTCCTGATCAATACCCTCATCGGCACGGCGCTGATTGCCGGAGGTGCGGGCGCGTTGAACATGTACAGCGAGCGGATGCGCGACGCCCTGATGAAGCGCACTTCCCGTCGGCCGCTCGCAGCCGGAAGGCTTAAAAGGCTGCATGGACTCCTGTTTGCGCTGCTGCTTTCCTTTGCAGGCTTCGTTTACCTTACTGTGCTGGTGAATCCCCTTCCCGGCCTCGTTTCGGCGGCAATAGTGGCGAGTTACCTGTTTCTTTATACCCCTCTGAAGACAAAGACCTGGACTGCCGCACTGGTTGGAGCGGTTCCGGGAGCGCTTCCCATCGTGATGGGATGGACGGCGGCAGGTGCCGGTTTTTCGTCGGGGGCGTGGATTCTCTTCTCGATCATGTACCTGTGGCAGATTCCTCATTTCTATGCGATCGCATGGATGCACCGGGAGGACTATGCGCGGGCCGGCCTCCCCGTGCTTTCTGTTGTCGATTCCACCGGACGAAGGACCTCGAGACAGGGACTGGTGGCGATAGCACTCCTGACAGCCGCCTCTTTCGCGCCTGCACTGACGGGAATGGCCGGCCGGGGCTACGCGGTTGGAGCGGCAGCCCTCGCGGCGCTCTTTCTCTTTAACGCTGTCAGGTTTGCCCGGCGGCACGATTACCTTACGGCGCGTCGGCTGTTCATCTGCTCCGCGATCTATCTCCCTTCTCTGCTGATGCTCCTGGTAATCTCCGCCCGCTGGTAAGCATGTTCGACTACAGTGTTCTTCCTCACCTCAACGCACTTCTCAACACGGCGAGTGTGCTCCTGCTTGCAGCAGGATTTGCCTCGATCCGAAGGCGGAACAAACGCCTGCACCGCATATTTATGCTTGCCGCTGTAACCGTCTCCGGCGTCTTTCTCATTTCCTATCTGACGTATCACGCGCAGGAAGAAACGCTGAGGATGCAGAGGCAGGGATGGATCCGGCATGTCTATTTCGCAATCCTGATTTCACATTCCGTCCTGGCGGCGTCGCTTCTCCCGCTCGTCGCCCTCAGCCTGACCCATGCGTTCAGGGGACGGTTCGGACAGCACCGACGAACGGCACGCTGGACGTTTCCGATTTGGATTTACGTATCAATAACCGGAGTGTTGGTTTACCTGATTCTCTACAGGATCTGAGAAAGCGGAGGCGCATGGAAAGCGCCTCCGTGCTTCATGCGGGGATCTTCCTTTTTTCTCTCATATGGAAAAGATCATCGAGCGCCGTCGATATATTCTCGACGAACACGAACTCGGATTCGTTCCTGACATGTTCCGGCAGGTCCCTCAGATTCTTCTCATTTTCGCGGGGAAGGATGACCCGGTGAATGCCGGCGCGCCGGGCGGCAAGCACCTTCTCCTTGATACCTCCAACCGGCAGGACGAGGCCAGCCAGCGTGATTTCTCCCGTCATGGCAGTGTCGCTTCTGACCGGAATGCCGGTGTAGGCCGAAGTCAAAGCCGCCATCATGGTGATTCCCGCGGAAGGTCCGTCCTTCGGCACCGCGCCTGCGGGAACATGTATATGGACCCCGGTGTTCTGAATATGCTTCGTTTCAAGCCCCAGTTCGTCAGCATGAGACCAGATGTAACTCCTGGCCGCCTGCGCGGATTCACGCATCACGTCGCCCAACTGCCCGGTCAGGATGAGCTCGCGCCCTCTCGGCAGTAGAGCCGCTTCAACATAGAGCACATCCCCTCCGGTTTCGGTCCATGCCAGACCGGTCGCCACCCCCGGGGGCAGCTTCTTTCTCCCCTGTTCGAATGACGTCTGCTCGGTCCCCAGCATTTCCAGCAGACGGTCGGGCGTTATTGTGACGGGATCTGAATGGCCCTCGGCGAACTGCAGCGCAACTTTGCGCATCAGCCTTCCTATAGAGCGCTCGAGCTGGCGCACCCCGGATTCGCGCGTATACCGCGTGATTATGCGGTTAAGAGTCTCATCGGGAATGACGCAGTCTTCCGGCATCAATCCGGTCTGGTTCATCTGGCGCGGAATGAGATACCGTTTGGCAATCTGGAGCTTCTGTTCTTCGCTGTAACCGGGAAGCCGGATCATTTCCATCCTGTCCAGCAGCGGACCCGGAATTGTCTCCAGAGTGTTGGCCGTCGTGATAAACAGCACGTTCGACAGATCGAACGGCAGATCGAGATAGTTGTCGCGGAACGTATGGTTCTGCTCCGGATCGAGGATCTCGAGCAGGGCCGCAGCCGGATCGCCCCTGAAATCGCGCCCAAGCTTATCCACTTCGTCGAGCATCAGAACCGGGTTGTTGGCGCCGGCGCGCCTGAGTGCGCGTATGATGACTCCGGGCATCGCTCCTATATAGGTGCGTCGGTGCCCGCGCAACTCGGCCTCGTCATGCATCCCCCCGAGGCTCATTCTCTCGAACGGCCTTCCCATCGCTCGCGCGATCGATTTCCCCAGAGATGTCTTGCCGACGCCAGGCGGGCCGACAAAGCAGAGGATAGGGGATTTGGCTTCAGGATTCAGCTTCAGCACGCCAAGCTGCTCAAGGATTCTCTCCTTCACATCCTCCAGGTCATAGTGGTCTTCGTCGAGCACCTGCCGCGTGCGCGCGAGGTCCAGCACCTGTTCCACCTTCTTCTTCCACGGTAATTCCAGTACAAGCTCCAGATAAGACTGCACGAGGCTGCGGTCAGGAGACGCCGACGTGAGCCGCTCAAACCGGTCCAGTTCCCTTTCCGCCTCCTTGCGCACCAGTTCAGGCAGGTCGGCTTCCTCGAGCCGCCGTCGAAGCGCCTCAACCTCGGCCTTGTCAGGATTCTGCTCTCCCAGTTCCTGCTGGATCGCACGAAGCTGCTGGCGCAGGAGATACTCGCGCTGTTCTTTCCCCATCTCACTCTGCGCTTCACTCGCGATCTTCGACCGCAACTCCATCACCTGCACTTCATAATTCAGGTGGGTGTGCATCAGTCTGAGCGCGTCAATCACCGTCGTGGCTTCCAGCAGAGCCTGTTCTTTCTCGACGTTGAGGCCGAGCAGAGAAGCGATCAGATAGGCCAGGTGCAACGGCTCTTCAACACTCCCCACCACCTGTCCAAGCTGCTGGGCGGCCTGCGGGTTGGAGAGCGAAATCAGCTTGTTCGCCAGTTCGAGAACCGAGCGCTGCAGCGCTTCGACTTCCGGACCGCTGTCTTCAGGCAGAGGGAAAGGACGCACTCGCCCTTTCAGGTACGGGTCCTGTTGTTCGATCTTGATCAAAACGACGCGCTCCACGCCCTGCACCAGCAGCTCGAGCTGATCAGTTCGAGGCCGGGCCACTTTCTTTATCGTGGCCTTGCACCCCACCGTATACAGCTCGTCCTGTCCCGGCTTCTCGAGCGCAGCATCTCTCTGGGCAAAAACCAGCACCTCGTTCGATTCAGTCTCCAGAGCCGCCTCAGCGGCGGCAACAGATATCGGCCTTCCGACCGAGAGAGGCATGAACAACTGCGGAAAGAGCACGCTGTTCTTGATCGGGATCAGTGGCAGACTACTAATGTTTTCGAAATCACGACTCATGATCTCAGCCCCATTCTTCCGGCATTTGCCAGTTCTATGTAGCAATAACCGGACCCAACTTCCCGGATACCACTCAATCCCATAGATAGAACCTGAGTGAACCATTGTCAATCGCGGTAGGTTCTTGCGAACAACGAATGGTCTGGTATTCTGATGAACATTCACATGCCCCCCCGGGAAAGGAATCAATGAAACGGAAAGCTCCAGTGTTAATTGCTTTTTTGCTGCTGTTGGTCACGGCCGGTTTTGCACAGGGGAATAGAGGCAAGGCGGAACTGGCGACGGATGCCGGCAGCATCACTATCGATTACGGACGTCCTGCACTCAAGGGACGCGACATGCTCTCCAAGCTGTCAGTAGGGGATACGTGGAGAATGGGTTCGAACCAGGCAACCATACTGACTACGTCGTCCGAACTGGTGTTCGGATCTGTCAGGGTCCCCAAGGGAAGCTACAGCCTGTGGCTGAAGAGGGTGGCCGAGAATGACTGTCAACTGGTATTCAATTCCGAGACGGGCCAGTGGGGAACAAGACACGATCCCTCCAAGGATGTTGCACAGGTGCCGATGAAGAAGGAAACGCTATCGTCCTCCGTCGAGGTCTTCACGATCGATCTGAAGGGAGCTCAGGATGGGGGAAGCCTGATCACAAGCTGGGGAACGACTCAGCTCACTGCCGATTTTCGTATCGCCAGATAGAGCTTTGCTCTGAGCCGAACATGATTAGTAGAAGGAGCCGAGCGCAAACCTGACGCTGGTCTTCGGCTCCACCAGGTTGAGAACCGAAGATGGATCGCTGAACAAGGCATTGAGTCGTAGCGGGTTCCAGGAGAAGATCATCCGTGCGGGCTGCCTGATGACCGGGAGATCAAGCCGCAATTCACCGCCCAGCGAAGCCCGCAGCACTCCGTTTGTCTTTTCGATCAGCCGTGCTCCGGCTCCAAGCTGCTCGGCATGCCGGGAATCGAGGTGCGTCCATCCCAGATCGAAGAACCCGACTCCGCTCAGGGCGCCCCTGATCGGGACGCGGTATTCCGTGGAAAACCCGAGAACTGTATCCGCCCCGGCTGCCTGTATGGTGAACCCGGGGCCGGAAGGCACTGAAGACCACGGAGTCAGAGAACCGCGGTCAAAGCCCCTCACATTTTCGTCTCCAGGGAAGAATCTTCTCTCCATGAAGAGCGGACCGCCTCCGTTCGGACGCGCCCAGGCTCCATGAAAGTGGAAGGCGAATGAGTTCCTGCCGTTCGTGAATGGATCGGCGGCATAGTGTGTGAACTGGACCGAATTGCTCATGGAATCGAGCGACCTGAGAAAAAGCGATCCATCCCAGGACTGGCTGTAGCTCACCACCGAGCCGCGTCTTTCGGCGCCGGTTCCGGTGGTGCGGTCATACAGCACAAAGGGCGCCAGCTCAGAGCGCATCGATTTGACGGGGGCCGCATCGGGATTGGAAGAGTCCGTTATAAAGTCCCGTTGTCCCCGGAAACCTAGCCCTGCCTCAAGCCTGTTGGTTACCGGATAAGAGCCGGTCAGCCCTATGCCTCTGCTCCGCTTGCGGAAGACTCCTACGAGTGACTCAGGGCCGGGAACAACGTTGGCGACATTGAAGCCGGCATAGCGGTTGAAGACAGAGAGGGCGACAGTAAAGGGGCTTCCGAGGAAATGGGTGCCGATGATGTTCAGCACCATGTTTGAGCGGGAAGCTCCACCGTCCATTTCGAAGGAAAGGGTTTCTCCCAGGCGAAGAAAATTGAACGCCGTGTAAAGGATTCCGAGGTAGCCGCCGCCGATCCCGCCGGTACCGCCGGTGCCGTAAATTCCCTGCCGGTCCTTCTCCTTTACATTGAAGGTCACGTCGAGCAAACCGGTCTCTTCGTTATATGCCAAGGCGACATCGGAGCGTTTCATTTCCTGCAGCAGGTTGCTCTTATTCAGCCGCTCCACGCTCTTGTCCAGCTTGACGCTGTCGAAGACCTCTCCCTCGGCGGCACGCAGCTCGCGCCGCAGGAACTTGTCGGGAACCCGCTTGTTGCCCTTAAACATTATTCTGCCGATCGCTACGGGGTCGCCGGCATCCACTTCATAGACGACTTTTATGGTACGGTCTTTTTCATTGGGGAACTGTTTCATTTCGACCCGTGCCAAACCATATCCATAGTGGCCCAAGGCATCGACGATCTTCTGCCTGGTCGCGTCAAGAAGCGAGTAGTCGTAGTCACCCGGTGCCTTGACCCCGGCTGCGATCTTCTCGACCTCTTCCGAGCCGGTCCTGATAACGCCCACGAGAGCAACAGCTGACAGGCGGTATAGCGGACCTTCGACGATCGGGATTTCGATTTCTATCCTCGGTTTCGACTTATGACTGACGGCCTGGACCCGCGGCTCGCCGACAGAGACGGCCGCGAAGCCGCGGGATTTGTAGTAAAGGCTTATCAGCTGCAGATCCGAAAGGAGCTCTTCAGGAATATAGCGGCCTCTCGCTCCCCATCGGTCCCAGAACCGCGCCGGCTTTGCGGCCTGGATCTGCTTCAGCAGTTCTTTTTCGGGTATCGATTCGTTGCCCGTAAACCTTACAGAGCCGATCACCAGCCGCTGTCCGATCCGCACGTCGAATGCGACATGAACAGCCTCGCCTCTTGTTTCCCTGGAGACCTCGACTTCAGCGTTGGGATACTTGCGGCTCCGCAGGTAATCCCGGATTGCGAGGGCGGTCCGTTTTCCGGACGACGGATTGAAAGGTGCGGCAATTCGCGGTTCCAGATCCTGTTCGCGGAGGAAATCCCGTATCTGCTCTTCGAGCTTCAGATCGGCTACATTGATCGAATAGCCTGACAGAAACGGGTACTCCCGCACGCGGATGATTACGTCCACCCTGCCGTCTCCCGTCTCGCGGCTCCGGACCTGCACGTCTTCAAAGAGACCCGTACCATAGAGTCTCTTAAGATCCGCAGTTGCTCCTGACGAGTCAAACGGGAGGTTGGACGCCGCCGAAACCTGGCGCAGGATGCTCTCTGCCGGAATCCTCGAATTCCCCTCAACTATGATTTCTCTGACTGCAGGGGGAGTCTGGGACGCGGCAGGAGCACCTGACGCCAGCAAGGCAATGAAGAACAGGCATAAGTACATCGCTAGTATTACGGCTTACCCTGCTGCCGGTTCGAAAAAGTTTCCACTGCCTTCTGCGCTGTTGACTCAGGTATACCGGGATGTTAGATTCCCAAAGCGCCCGGATGATAATTGTTAGAGAAGAAATCGAGTGTATATGATTGAACTTAAAAGGACTGCCCTGAATTCAATTCACCGTCAACTGGGCGGCCGGATGGTCGACTTTGCCGGCTGGGATATGCCGGTGCAGTACGCGGGAACAATCAAGGAACATCTTGCGGTACGGACACGAGCAGGCATTTTCGATGTGAGTCATATGGGGGAGTTGGAGGTGACCGGGCCGACAGCCGCGGACACGCTGCAGAGGGTTACCTGCAACGACATAAACAGACTTGCGATATCACAGTGTCAGTACTCCGCCCTGACGACCCCCAAAGGAACATTCGTTGACGATCTCGTGATCTACCGGATGGCACCCGACCATTTTTTTCTGTGCGTCAACGCGTCGAACCAGGAAAAGGACTTCGCCTGGATCCGCGAGCACGCTCTGGATAGAACGGAGGTCCGTTTCCGGAGCAATGATTTCTCGCAGATTGCCATCCAGGGTCCGCGCGCGCTGGAGATTCTCGCTCCTTTGACCGACATCGATATGGCGGGCATGAAGTACTACTGGTTTGCCCGCGGGAAATTCGCGGGAATCGAAGCCATAGTATCCCGCACCGGGTATACCGGAGAGGACGGGTTTGAAGTCTATTGCGACCCGGCTCACGCTGAAATGGTCTGGGAACGGATAATGAATTCCGGGAAGCCCTTCGGGGTTGAGCCGGCTGGGCTGGCCGCGCGCAATACGCTTCGGCTCGAAGCAAAAATGCTGCTCTACGGCAATGATATGGACGAAACCACGACCGTCCTTGAAGCGGATCTCGGCTGGATCTGCAGATTCGACAAAGGGGATTTCATAGGACGGGATGAACTCCTGAAGCAGAAGGACGGGTTGAAACGCATCCTGGTAGGATTTGAGATGACGGGACGCGAGATCGCCCGAGATCACTATCCTGTCGAGATAGACGGAAAGCGCGTCGCATCTGTTACGAGCGGCAGCCCGGCGCCGTTTCTGAAGAAGAACATCGGGCTTACCTATCTTCCGACGGACCGCAGGTCCGTGGGAACCGAATTCAGCGTCATAGTCCGTGAAAAACCGGTAACTGCAAAGGTTGTTCCAACACCTTTTTACAGGCGGCGGCAGCCGGTGTGAGGACCCTGCCAAACAAGTAACTGCGGAGGTGCAAGGATGTATCCCGAAGATTATCTGTATACCAAGGACCATGAGTGGATTGCAGTGCAGGACAGTGTCGGGACAATCGGGATTACCGATTACGCCCAGCACGAACTGGGCGACGTGGTCTACGTTGATCTTCCGGAAGTCGGCGATACTTTCGAATCGGGGGAGCCTTTCGGTTCGGTAGAATCCGTGAAAGCGGTTTCCGAGGTGTTCTGCCCGATCAGCGGAGAAGTCGTCGCAGTAAATGAAAAACTGGAAGAGAACCCGGAACTGATCAATCAATCGCCTCACCAGGATGCCTGGATGATAAAGGTGCGGATCACGAATCCGGACGACCTGAAAGAACTGCTCAGCTCAGAGGAGTACGAGGAGTACCTGCAGGAACAGGCAGGCGCCTAGTTTTTTCCGCACCTTCGTGCCGACGCGGATTTGGGCGCGTCTTTTGACGGGACGCGCCGCCTTATCCGATCTATCTTCCCCGCGATTTTCCCATTCCCAAAACGGGATACGGCCGTGGTTATTCCATACCGGTGCAACAACAACACAATCATTTTCCGGCTTAGGACCCGTCCCGGAGGGACGACCGAACAATTCCATGCACGTACCCCGATTGGGCATCCTCCCGGACGGCCCGGCACAACCATTCGCCCTCGGCGGCTTGTATTCCACCTTCCATCGGGTATGCTTTAGACAGTTTTTTCAAACGTCAGAAGTTGGTCAGAGGTGGGAGTTGGAGCCGAAGCTAGTCTTGGACCGGCATCAGTTTGACACTTTTTTCGAATCTCTGCATAAACACGGCTACGAGATCATTGGTCCTACCCTGCTTGACGGAGCCGTCGTGTATGCCCCCGTAGATTCGCCGGATGAACTTCCGGTCGGCTGGACCGACGAACAGCAAGGGGGCGTTTACCGACTGAAACGCAGGGGCGATCAGGCGCTCTTCGGCTATTCGGCCGCGGCGCATTCGTGGAAGAAGTTTCTCTTCCTCCCGACCCTCAAGCTGTTCGAGGCTTACCGTACATCCGGAGGGCCTGAAATCCGGCATCCTCAGCCGGATGTGCGCAGAAGGGCCTTCCTTGGCGTGCGCGCCTGCGAGATCGCGTCGATGGAAATACAGGACCGGATTCTGATACACGGCACCTTTCAGGACACCGCCTACGTGCAGGCGCGAAACGCCGCGCTCATTGTCGCGGTTCAGTGCCTCCAATCAGGTGGAACATGTTTCTGCAGGTCGATGAATACAGGTCCCGAGGTCACCCGTGGGTACGACCTTCTCCTCACCGAGATTACCGGACCGCAGAAGCACGTATTCATTGTTGACGTGGGGACGGACAGGGGAGCCGGGATACTCGAAGGAATCGCACTTGCGAAAGCGGACGAGGCGGATTTGAAGCATGCAGGGGATCTCGTGGACGAAGCCGCGGCCCATATGGGTCGCGTTCTTGACCAGAATGGCATTAAAGAACTGCTCTATCGCAATTACGAGCATCCACGCTGGGAAGAAGTGGCGAAGCGGTGCCTCACCTGCACCAACTGCACAATTGTCTGCCCGACCTGTTTCTGCACCACTATCGAAGATGTCACAGATCTGCCGGGAGGAAAGGCGGAGCGGTGGAGGCGCTGGGATTCGTGTTTCACGCTGGACCACTCATACCTGCATGGAGGATGCGTCCGCTGTTCGGGGCTTTCCCGCTATCGACAGTGGATGACGCACAAACTTGCCACCTGGATCGATCAGTTCGGCACCTCCGGTTGCGTCGGCTGCGGGCGATGCATCACGTGGTGTCCGGTCGGTATCGATATCACGGAAGAGACCGCCGCCATCCGCAGCAGCGGCGACGCCAGCAGTTCCATCTTCGGCAAGAAAGGAGAATAGCCATGCATCAGACTCTCGAACCGATTATGGCTGAACAGCCGTTTCTCAAGGGACTTGATGCCGAGCACCTGCAATTACTGGTTGGCTGTGCTTCAAATGTGCGTTACGAGGCCGGACAGTATCTTCTCCGGGAAAGCGAGGAGGCCAATCAGTTCTACATCATCCGGCACGGCAGAGTGGCAATCGAGGTATACACCCCGAACCGCGGTCCCATAGTGATTGAGACACTTGGTGAAGGGGACGTTCTCGGGTGGTCATGGCTCGTGCCCCCATACAACTGGCGGTTCGACGCCAGGGCGATCGAGCTCACACGCGCGATTGTGCTCGACGGGAAGTGCCTCCGCGGCAAGTGTGAACAGGACTACCAGCTCGGGTATGAACTGCTGAGTCGCTTCCTGCAGATAATCGAGCGCCGGCTGCAGGCGACCCGTTTGCAGCTGCTCGACGTTTACAAGGACTGAAGGTTGCAGCCATGAAAACCGACATCGGCACAGCAGGCCCAGGGAGACAGACGGAGCCGACTCTCGATGACCCGATACTCCCACGCATGTTCCAGGTGCGTCGGATCTTCAGCGAAACGGCGGATAGCTTCTCATGTGAACTGCAGCCGAGTGACGGAGAAGTCATGCACTTCAGCCCCGGTCAGTTCAACATGCTCTACGTTTTCGGTGTAGGGGAAATCCCGATATCGATTTCGGGAAATCCGGACAAGCCGAAGCTGCTCGTCCATACCATTCGCAGCGTGGGGCCGGCCAGCAAGGCCATTCGAAGACTGAAGCGAGGAGATCTCATCGGAGTCCGTGGCCCCTACGGAACCGGCTGGCCGGTGAAGGGAGCCGAAGGAAACGATGTCGTGATCGTTGCCGGAGGGATCGGACTTGCGCCGCTGCGGCCGCTGATATATCGAGTGCTGGCAGAAAGGGAGAAATACGGGCGGGTGGCGCTTCTGGTCGGCGCACGCACACCGGGCGACATTCTCTTTCAGCGCCAACTCGAGCGATGGCGCGGACGCCTGGATATCGATGTGCTGGTCACAGTGGATAAAGCCCCGCGGTCATGGCGTGGAAACGTCGGGGTCGTCACTAGCCTGATCCCGAAGATTCGATTTGATCCGGCGACGACGACCGCGTTTGTTTGCGGACCTGAAGTGATGATGCGCTTCACGGCGATGGAACTGGAAGTCAGGGGTGTGCCGACCAGTAATCTCCATTTTTCGCTGGAACGGAACATGAAGTGCGGAATTGGTCTCTGCGGGCACTGCCAGCTGGGACCGTACTTCATCTGCAAAGACGGACCGGTACTCGGTCTGGACAAGATCAAAAAGCTCATGGCGCTCAGAGAGATATAAAATGGCGGGAAAACGCAAACCCCGGCTGGCCGTCTGGAAATTCGCCTCCTGCGACGGATGTCAGCTCACTATTTTGGACTGTGAGGACGAGCTGCTCTCGATCGCAGCAGAGATCGAGATCGCGAATTTCCCGGAGGTGTCGAGTGCAATCATGAAGGGGCCCTACGACATCTCGATTGTGGAAGGCTCAATCACGACTCCCGACGAGGCCGAGCGCATTCATCGAGTCCGCCGCAGTTCCCGATTTCTCGTCGCGGTGGGAGCCTGCGCTTCCAGCGGCGGCCTCCAGGCATTGCGTAATTTCAAGGATGTGAATGAATTCATTTCCTTTGTGTACGCGACGCCTGCATACATCGAGGCCTTGAACAAGTCGACGCCTGTGAGAGATCACATCAGGGTCGATTTCGAGCTGCAGGGATGCCCTCCCAACAAGTATCAGTTGATGGAGGTTCTCTCGGCCTGCATCAATGGAAGAAAGCCGGCTGTCGCGCAGCACGCCCTCTGCCTGGACTGCAAACGCAAAGGAATCGTCTGTGTCATGGTAGCAAACGGCACGTCGTGCATGGGCCCGGTGACCCAGACGGGTTGTGGGGTTATCTGCCCCTCATACCGCCGGGGATGCTACAGTTGTTTCGGCCCTATGGAGACTCCCAACACAGATTCTCTGGCCTCCTGGTTCGGACGGCTGGGAATGCCCTCCGAAGACATTGTTCGCGAATTCCGGACCATGTACGGCTGGTCGGAAGCATTCCGCAGGGAAAGCGAAGCACGCGAAAAGGAAACGAAAGCCTGACCATCTCAACACCCCCTTTCGGGAGCATGCGAATATGAAGACCGTAAGGCTCAAGGTGGACTACTTGACCCGCGTCGAAGGGGAAGGGGCGCTGCATGTGAGGATCAGGGAGGGTATGGTTCAGGAAGTGCAGCTCAGGATCTTCGAGCCGCCGCGCTTTTTCGAATCGTTCCTCCGTGGCCGGCGTTTCAGTGAAGTGCCGGACCTGACGGCGCGGATCTGCGGCATCTGTCCTATCGCCTACCAGATGAGTGCGGTTCATGCGCTGGAGAATGCCTTCGGGATGAGGATTACCGGGCCGTTGCGGGCACTGCGCCGGCTGGTTTACTGCGGAGAATGGATCGAGAGCCATGCCCTAAGCGTTTACATGCTGCATGCTCCCGATTTTCTGGGCTATTCAGGCGCAATAGAAATGGCCGGCACTCACACCGATGCCGTTAAGCGCGGCCTGCGGCTGAAGAAGGCAGGCAACGAAATACTTGCGCTGCTCGGAGGGCGAGAGATCCATCCGATAAACGTGCGTGTCGGAGGCTTCTACAAGATTCCGTCCAGGCGCGATCTGGCGCAGCTCGGGGAGAATCTGAAATGGGCGAGAGAGGCTGCGCTGGAGACTGTGCGATGGGTCGCGGCGTTCGCTTTTCCCGAAGCGGAACGCGATTATGAATTCGTGGCGCTCTCCCATCCCGACGAATACCCCATGAACGAAGGGAAGCTGGTCTCAAACAAGGGGCTCGACATCGACGTGGCTCTGTACGAAAGCCATGTCGCCGAAGAACACATCGAGTACACCACGGCGCTGCATTCGGTTCTCAGGGAGCGGGGAGAGTACTTCGTAGGGCCTCTCGCGCGATACAACCTCAATTTCGACAGGCTCTCGCCACTCGCGCGTGAGGCGGCGGAAGCTGCCGGAATCCGCCCGCCGTGCCGCAATCCTTTCAAAAGCATCACGGTGCGTGCCGTAGAGATTCTCAACGCGTGCGACGAAGCGATCCGGATTATCGACAATTACGAACAGCCCGACAGCCCGGTGGTCGAAGTCCCGGTCCGAGAGGGCGCGGGAATAGCCTGCACCGAGGCTCCACGAGGGATTCTGTACCACCGGTACGGAACAGACAGCCAGGGGAACATCCTCGACGCCAGGATCATCCCTCCCACCTCGCAGAACCAGAAAAGCATCGAAGAGGACTTGCGGCAGTTCATACCGGCACGTGTGCAGCTCGGCAAGGAAAAACTCACGGCGTTTTGTGAACACGCAATCAGGAACTATGATCCGTGCATTTCGTGCTCAACTCACTGCATAGTCCTCAATGATTGAGGGGCGCAGCTTGACTGCAGCAGGGTCCCGGCTCACAATATCGTAATCGGCAAAACTCAGAGTGAGTCCGAGTGGTCCGGAGGAGGTCAACCGGGTTATGGTGCAAGAGGCGGAACAGGTGGAAGAGGACAGGAAGAACAGGTGGGGAAAGGCGGCTAAAGTCTCACTGGGGGTACTCGGAGGGCTCTCCCTCCTTATGGGGTACATCAGCGCCGCCGGCATGAAGGAATCTGAGCGCGAATCCGAGGCACGCAAGCCGATCGATGATTTCTTTGCCGCCTTCAATGCGCGCGATGTGGAAAAAGGCAGAAGAACGCTCCATTACCCGCACATCCAGATTGCGGGAAATGACGTCAGCATCCTGGAGGCTCCCGAAGCATTTCATATAGACTTTCAGTCTCTGGCCGATGAAGGCTGGACGCATGTCACCCTCGATTCATGCTCGATGAGACAGAACTGCGACGAGAAAGTCCATTTCGAGGTCCAGTTGAGCATGCACAAGGGCAGCAATTCACGCTACGCCACATATCAGGCCCTGTGGATCGTCACCAGGAAGAACGGCATCTGGGGCATACAGTGCCGCTCGATTTTCCCCAGCGGTGTACGGCTTTCCTAAGGAACAGACCGGTGCTGATTTCTATCGTCCGTTCAGGCGATCGAGGAGTTCCCTCGGTATCGCGGCGGGATGGTTGACTGCCTCCAGGTTGTTCTGGACCACTGTCAAAAACTTGGCGTGATAGTCAACTGCGGCCCGCAGCGATCCTGGCGAATAGGTTTTGCCGGAGCGGAACGGCAGCGGCACAGAGGACGACACTTCATTCTCCGCAACGTCCTCACGGATGGATCTTGTTGAATTAACTCTTTCCTTTTCAGTGGTTTTGGATAACTCTGCCAGCGTCTGCGATACGATAGGATTTTCTACTCTCACCTCGTCCTCCATGTAACTGAGACGAACCTGTTCCGCCGTCCCGGGTTTATTCCGGTTTATGCTAAGCAAGCCGCGTGCCACGAAATCTGCCATTGGAAAATGGTTTCGCTCCGGGGAAGTGCCTGCTATATTTCTGCCTTTCCGAGTTCATGCGGGAGAGCAGAGATGTTGATCAGGACCGGGTTCGATAACGAGAAATATCTGACGGAGCAGTCCGCCGAAATTCTTCAACGCATTCATCAGTTCGGAGACAAGCTCTTTCTCGAGTTTGGAGGAAAGCTTCTCTACGACTATCATGCGGCCCGCGTTCTTCCCGGTTACGACCCCAATGTCAAGATGCGTCTGTTGCAGAAGCTTAAAGACAAGGTCGACATAATCCTGTGCATTTATGCTGGCAATATCGAACACCGGAAGATGCGCGCCGACTTCGGCATC
>JAAYAM010000266.1 GCA_012719355.1 Acidobacteriota bacterium | reverse complement strand
GGAACTGAATTTCTGGAGAAACGCCAGCCGGACCTCTTTCTGTGCCTGGACTCTGGCGTGCTGCACCCGTCGATTGAACCAGATGATCGCTATCACCATCACTATTGCCGCAAGCGGCACTACCATAAGGATGAGCCGATTTAAGAACTGACAATGGTTTTTGCCTAAGAATCCGCGAAAAAGCCCAGCCGAACAAGCAAATGAGCCTGAATCGATCTGAAATGACGTTAGCGGTGCATGCAGGCGACAAAACGACAGTCGCCAAGGCAGAGCTTTGCTCTGATCGTCAGTTGAGTGTATTAGCAGGCGAACTTAACGAAAGGCCTGAGGAAAGCAGGAATATCCGGAGGAGAAAGCTGATCGGCCCATTTCTCATCGCCGCTGGCCTTGAATTTGCGCTCTTTGATGATGCGATCGATAAAGAAACCAGCAATGCGATCAACCAACAACGTGATGACGCCCAATTGAGCAACGACCGCCGCGCGACGAAGCGATCGAACGGGCGGTTTGCGCAAGATGGGAAAGTCTTCTTTAAGCGAACTATTCGTTCGTTCCGCCGCCGAGCGCAAAGCAAACAATTGGCGAAAGCGTTCGGTGCCTCTTGGGATTTCCAGAATAAGCCGCGGATGCTGAGCAATAGAAACGTGAGTGGAATAGCCTGACAATCGAGACCGATGCGGACAGTTGCGGTAAAGCTCAAGATGCGCCGGGAGATTGGATTTGACGCATTGTTTGAAACAGGAAAAGGAAACTCTTTGAGCCGCGGAATCAAAGCCATTCGGACGAGTTGGGAGATGACAATAAGGAACGTAAGGCCAACCGTTGCGGTCGTAGCCTCGTTCAATCAGCGCATCATGCGTAATGTTTTCATTTCTGGTGTTGTACGAGATGAGAGCGACAGCGCCGTTCTTTCGGGCATATTCATAGTTAGGCAATTCGTCATACTTCGCATCGAGCAAATGAAGCAGCGTCTTCGCGCCATGAAATTTGAGAATCTGTTGATGAAGAGGAATGACCTGTTTGCCTTCTTCGGCATTGCCTGCAATGGTGATGCAGGCGACAGGGAGTTCAAGCCCCCATTGGGGTCCAATCGAAGTACAAATCACAGCGTTATATCCGAAGATCTTCTCGATTTTATCAGGGTTCGAAGGTTTGCGGCGAACGCCGATGCGAGCAGTTCGATCATGCGGAAGCTTCGGGCAACGAAAGCGGAAAGTATTGGAAGTTTCGCCCAACAGTGAAGACAGCGAAATAGCGTGAACATTCGATTGAGGGAACCTGAGGACAATGCCGAGTTTGGTGAGCTGTTCTTCGACACGGAAGAAGCGAAGGTTATTCGTATCGACGGCGGAAAGTTCATTGGAAGCATGTTCCAGAGTGAACGAGAGCATCTTGATCTTCGGCCGCTTGACGTCCTCAGGGAAATTGGGACAAGGGCATTCAATACTCACCCAGGACTCTTTTCCTGGAATAAGGCGAGAAGGGTCTTCAATCCTGTAGAGGACGCGGTCTCTGATTTTTTGAATGATGTTGTCGACGGAAATGGAAGCGCAGGAATCCTGGAAACAATGGCAGCCATGATAGCGAGCGGCGGAAGGAAAGAGCGTGCCGTCAGTGGCCAGCATGTTGAAACTTACAAGACCGGTTTCTTCAGCAATAGAAAGCAAGGCATGAAAGATTTCCTGGTACAAGGATTCGCCGAGACGGTTACGGAAGTTGGAGAAGGTAGCCTCGCAGGGGACGCAATCAAGGCTGATGCCGGCCAGGCGCCGGAAGATCTGTCCGCGAAAAGGATCGTGCAAGACCCGGCAGAAATCTTTGACGGAAGGGCTCTTTTCGAGGCAGCGAAACAGATCGAGAAGAAAGAGAGAGACGGGATCGTAGCAAGGACCACCGAAGATGGAATAGGCAACGGCGGCAATGGAGCGGATGAAGGAGAAATCAATAGTCGAACAAATCAGCTGAGCGATGCCGCCGGGAACGGAGCCGTCGTCGTTGATAGAAACATTTTCCTTCCGGAACTTGTAATGGGAAAGCCAACGGGCCTCTTCCTTGGGGAAGGGTTTGACATTACGGCTATTGATAAGTTTATTGCTTTTGAGAAGCTTTTTGATAAGATGTCGTACAGTAGTGAAGCGAATGTTATCGCTCACTTTGAAACTCCAGGGGCTTCCAGAGAGTGCCGACGGCCAAGTAAGCAGCTCCCCGGAAGCCCTTTTTTATTGGTTAAGACTTCTCCTGCGACACCCCCAAATCAGACGAAAGCCTCCGACGATTCGTTATCAACAAATACCGGAGGCTTGGCACTACGGAGCTTTTCCTGCGCATGACGGCACAACGGGTAGACGTAAACATCCTTGACGGATTTGCCATCAAGCACGTGGTCCCGATCCATGCGGCCGCGGCCGGTCGTGCAGCCGAGCTGAATCCAGTTGGCAGCTTTGTATGCGGTTCCCTTGTAACGTGCACGTTCAACCAGGGTCTCCAGCAACAGAGGCCGATAGCCATACAATCGTTCCCAGTCTTCGGGCAGGCGCTGAGCCGCGAGAGAAAGGATTTTGCTGGCAAGCCCGCGAACGGAAACGTAAGGCGGAATCAGGAAGCGACTATTCGAAACGATGAACTGGAGGTTCCGTTTGCGCTCTTCGGCGCTCCAGCCGATCCAGGCATCGCGCTGCGCCATCTTCCATGCAGGACTCGAAAACTGCAGGCAGGCAAGATAACGCCCGGGCAATTTTTCAGACGAGACGATATAACGAGCGTGAGCGCCAAAAGGAATTTTGTGGCCAAGGTAATGCCAGCGTTCGATGAGCTGTTTGAAAATCGAGGTAAGCTCGCGGTTGGAAGCCTGGACAAGCTGCAGGGTCAATGGTTCGAACTGGCCGGCGCTGCCGGTGACAGGCGCCTCAGATTCGACATGTGCGGATGTATTCACCTTACGAGGTCCGGGAGAGCCGGCGGAGCGAAGCTTGGGGATGGAGATGATC
This sequence comes from Acidobacteriota bacterium, assembly GCA_012719355.1. GTDB lineage: Bacteria > Acidobacteriota > UBA6911 > UBA6911 > UBA6911 > UBA6911. The sequence continues at coordinate 552 of JAAYAM010000266.1, read as the reverse complement.
CCGTCGGCGTTGAGCCGTTCCAGCAGCGCACGGCATTCCTCCCACTTGAGTTTTCCGTTAGGCCGTTTCCATTCCAGCAATTCACAAAGGGTCCTGGACAATTCGGTGAGGCTCAAGCTGGAAAAGGTCCTGGTGGTTTGGCGAATGAGACTGATTTCATCAGAAGTAAAGGATCGACCGGATGACTCGACAGGTTGTTGAATCATTGACTCGTCCTCCATGTTTTTCTGTTTTTCTACCGTATAGGGCAACGAACGGAATGTCCAGAAAAAAATGCAATTACGTACAGATTTTGGGATAGACGTAGCAGTCGGGAATAGCCAGAAGCAGGGTTGCGGATATCTCGAAAATGGGTTGAAACAAAACTGCGGAATTTGACAAGTAATTGCAAAATGAGCAAAAGGAGTTCTTAAATCAGCTCATAAGGATGAGATATCTCTCCGGCATGTTGCCCTCCTTCAGTCAATTCGTCATACCTTGAAACGACCGGCAGCGGTGCGCGGTTAACAGAGTCCTTGGCGAATTTGCGTTTTGGGGATGGAACAAATGGTT
>JAAYAM010000265.1 GCA_012719355.1 Acidobacteriota bacterium | reverse complement strand
TTCCTGGTGCGCTCTTATCAGTTCCGACACCATGGCATTGAATTTGTCGGCCAGAAAGCCGATCTCGTCTTCAGACGTTACATCCACCTTCTGCGAGTAATCCCCTTCGGTGATCTTCTGTGCTGCGATTGTCATTGCACGAATCGGATTCGAAATCTGGCTGGAGACCTTTATCGCCACAATGCTGACTACCCCCATTGTGAGCAGCGTGATTCCGAGAAGGGCATACAGGTTCCGCCACAGGATGTCATGGTATGGCCTCTCGAGGCTCCCCACGTACAGCATTCCGATGGTATCGCCCGCAAGGTTGCGGATTGGAGTGTAAGCCGAAATGTACCAGTCGTTGACCACAAATGCGCGGCTTCGCCATGTGTCTCCACGGCGCAGGACTGCTTCGGCGACTTCCGCCGACACGCGCGTCCTGATCGCGCGGGTTCCGTCCGCGTTGCGAACGTTGGTTGAGATCCGCACGTCATCCTGGAATATGGTTGCGGTTCCGACCTGCTGCCCTTTGTAGGATTCTCCCTTAAAGACAGTCGTCCTGATCTTGTCGACGATTTCATAATTGCGGTTCAGCAGGACTCCGCCGATCAAAACTCCTACAAACCTTCCCGTGTCGGTGAACACGGGAGCCGCCCCCTTCAACATCATTCCGGAAAGGATCCTGGTTTTTCCTGTCGGGCCGGCCCTTCTGGTGGGAGTGATTTCCATCGATGCCTGGATGACGAGTTCGTGCGATTCTTTAGCCAGTTCTTCCTCTCGAATGATATCGGTGCTCGACACGGGCGAGCGGTGCTGCAGTACGTGGCGCACAAACATATCGTGACTCTGATCGTCGCGCGCCAGGGAAGGGTTGGAAGTCCGGTAGAACACGTTTCCCCTGTCATCCGTCAACGTCAGGATATCCAGGTGTTCGGCGGCCCGAATCCGTTCCATCTCGGCGGGAAGCCCGTCAGGGCTGTGCTTTTCCAGGGCGCCGTAAACGACCATGCGGGTGGCGTGGATGCGAAGCGAATCCTTCAGCCTTTCCAGGTAGTTGTTGTAGATCTCCTTGGCGGACTCCAGATCCGAAGTCACCCTGATCTGCGCCTGCTCGTAGATCTGTTCGCGGATCATCAGCACGCCGGCCGCGGCCGTGACGAGAGGAATCAGGATAGCGGCCGTGAAGCTTTTGATTAGACGTGCCCTGATGCTGGATCTGGTCTTCTTGTTCAATCGCCTCCTTCCCCGGAGTCGGCAGAGCCTTCAATCAATGCCTTGACGACGAGATCTGCGGCCTCACGTATTCCGCGCCGTGCCGCCTCGCTCGGAGACTCCCCGAAAGTAAATGGATCTTCTGCCTGTATGCCGAAAATTGCCAGCCTGGCGGGCATCCGCAGCCCCAGCTTCCGGCCGAGCGCAACAACGGTGGGCAGATCGATATCGTGGACCGAGCGAATCCGGAGCGACGTGTGGAGACTCTCCGGCTCGATACGGACGACCGTGCCGGGCTGCAGATTGTCGAACTGGATCGAATC
>JAAYAM010000264.1 GCA_012719355.1 Acidobacteriota bacterium | reverse complement strand
TGACGCGAGAGACGATCGAGCGTTTTCGCCTTGGCTATTCGCCTGCGAGCGGGGATGCCCTGATCCGGTCGATGAAAGAGAAGGGGTTCGGTGTGCAGGTCCTGGAAGACTGCGGCTTGGTGAAAAAGGCCGAGGACGGGACCCGGTACTATGATTATTTCCGGGGCCGGATCATGTTTCCGATCACCGACGCTCAGGGCAGAACGCTGGCATTCGGCGCTCGGGCTCTGGGGGACAAGCCTCCGAAGTATTTGAATTCGCCAGAGACCAGGCTCTATAATAAGAGCCGTAATTTATATGGTTTGAGCTACGCAAGAGATGCGATCAGGGCGCGGAATCAGGCCGTACTGGTTGAAGGATACATGGATTTCGTCGTTCCTTTCCAGCACGGCATCGAGAACGTGGTCGCTTCTCTGGGCACGAGTCTGACACCTCAGCAGGTCGAACTGCTGGGGCGGTATACTCACGAGGTCGTGGTTAGTTACGACCCGGATTCGGCCGGTGTCGCAGCGACGCAGCGGTCTCTGGACCTGTTCTTGGAGGGAGATTTCCGGGTTAGGGTAGTACGACTTCCGGCAGGTCAGGACCCAGATGTATTTGTGCGCAGCTCAGGGTCGGCGGAATATCGAAAACGCATCGAAGAGTCCGTACCCTACCTTGAATTTGTGCTTGACGCGGCTATACGGAATCAGGGCGCACTGGACGACCCTAAAAAGAAGGTTCAGGCGATGAACGCCGTCCTGCCTTATCTCGCCAGACTGCCCAGCGCAGTCGAACGTTCCGATTACGTCTTTCAATTTGCCCGCAGACTCGGAATAGAAGACCAGCAGCTGCTGGCCGAGATACGTCGCGCAGCGCAGCAGAAGAAGATGCGGCTGGATGAAAACGCGATCACGGCTGCCTCTTCGATGAAACTCGCGGAGAAAAGGCTACTGCAATTGCTTCTTGGACACGCCGATCTGCAGCGCGAGATCCTGCCCCTTTGTTCCAGGGAAGACTTTGAGGGGCTCGCTGCAGCAAGGGTGTTCTCTGCATTATTGGATGAGTTTCAAGAGAACCGGCTGGGGAGTTACGAAGGCTTTCACAGGAAATTTGCAGGAGAAAGAGAGCAGGCGCTGCTTGCTCAACTCGAGATCGAGGAGGTGCCGGAAAGTCCTTCAAGAGACACAGCTGAAAGTTTTTTGAATGCTTTGCGAACGATGAGGCTGGCTGTCCGGAAGCAGAAGATCCTTGCGGAAATCGCTGAAGCGGCTGAGCGTAATGACGATGAGACGCTCAACTACCTTTTCGAGCAGCGTGTTCTCATGGATCGGGAGTTGGTCAGCCTGTCCAGGAAATAGCAGGAAAGGAGACACAGGTCTTGTCTATCGAAGAAAAGTACGACGAAGTAAAAGAGCTGATCCTCATGGGGAAGGAGAGAGGATACCTTCTGTATGATGAGGTAAACGATCTCCTGCCTGAAGGAATCTGCTCCTCCGATGAACTGGACAGCATTTTTTCTCTTTTTGGCTCCGCAGGGATTGAAGTCATCGACACTGAGCAGAAATTCCAGGAGGACGGCAAAAGGGACGAAAAAAGGGAGGAAGGTTCCGGAGAAGAGGGTGAATTTGATTTTGGCACCCTTAACCTGGACAAGACCAACGATCCGGTCCGTCTCTATCTCAGGGAAATGGGGACGGTCCCGCTCCTCAGCCGTGAGGGTGAAGTGGAGATCGCCAAGCGGGTCGAGCACGGACAGAAGGTCATCATGAAGGCGCTTTCACGATCCCCGCTGGTTGTCCGGGAAATCCTCAACATCGGCGACCAGCTCAAGAAGAAGCAGATTTCGATTCGCGACGTGATCTCCTTCAACGAAGATGAGATCACCGACGGAAAACTCGAGGAAAAGGCGGCCGCGGTTCTTTCAGTAATCGACAGCATCCGCAGGCATGAGAGGGCGGCCAACAAGATAAGGCAGAAGCTCGCCCGCTGCCGGAAGGGCTCGCGCCTTTACAAGAAACATCTTTCGATGCTGGCGCGCTACCGCATCCCTATTGCCTGGAAGGTTAGAGAACTCGAGCTCAGCGCGCTTGAGCACGAGAGGCTTGTCGCCGTGATCAAAGAAACGGTCGACAGAATCGTCGCTCTTGAGCGGGAACAGAACAAGCTTAAGAAGAGCCTGGAGACGCCGAGGCGCCTGGAAGATGCAAAGGGGATAAAGAAGAGGATCAAGCAGATCGAAGCGGAGTTGAAGGGGATCGAGGAGATGGCGTTTGCCTCCGTTTCGGAACTGAAACGGACCCTGGCCACGATACGGTCTGGAGAACTCGAAGCCGACATCGCCAAGAAGGAACTGGTTGAGGCCAACCTCCGGCTTGTGGTGTCAATCGCCAAGAAGTACACCAACCGGGGACTTCAGTTCCTGGATCTGATCCAGGAAGGGAACATCGGATTGATGAAGGCGGTCGACAAGTTCGAATACCGCCGGGGTTACAAGTTTTCTACCTACGCCACGTGGTGGATACGGCAGGCGATCACACGCGCCATTGCCGACCAGGCCAGGACTATCCGCATACCCGTCCACATGATTGAAACCATCAATAAACTCATCCGGACTTCGCGCAGTCTGGTCCAGGAATACGGACGCGAACCCACCAGCGATGAGATCGCGAAGAAGATGGATTTCCCGGTCAGCAAGGTTCGTAAAATCCTTAAGATCGCTCAGGAGCCGATCAGCCTTGAGACGCCTATCGGCGAGGAGGAGGACAGCCATCTTGGCGACTTCATCGAGGACCGCGGAGTCATTTCTCCCGCAGAGGCGGTGATCAACATCAACCTTAAAGAGCAGACTGAATCGGTGCTCAAGACCCTGACTCCCCGCGAGGAGCAGGTCATAAAGATGCGCTTCGGTCTCGGCGACGGCAGCGAGCACACGCTCGAAGAGGTGGGCCAGCGGTTCTCCGTCACGCGCGAAAGGATTCGCCAGATCGAGGCAAAGGCTCTCAGGAAGCTGCGGCATCCATCGCGCAGCCGCATGCTGATGGCATTCCTGGAAGGCTCCGCCGCCCGCGACTAACCTGCAGGATGCACGGAAGATAGCGGGTTTGCCTCCGTATCTTCCGTGCTCCGCGATCCCGAGATAAGACGAAACAGTGGCATATCGCATAGAAATCGGACTCAGAAGGGGAGTCACTGACGCGCGTGGCCGCGCGACTGTCGCCAAAGCCAGACGCTTTCTTAAGCTTCCCGTCAAATCCTGCTTGACCAGAGATGTCTACAAGGTCGACGTGTCTCTTTCACCCAGGGAACTGCGTGTCATCCGCAAGGCCTTTACCGACCCGGTGATCGCGCGGTCCGCCGTGGGACGGCTAGCCCCGCCATCATTCGACTGGATGGTGGAAGTAGGATTCAAACCCGGCGTGACGGACAACGTCGGAAGAACTGCTCTGGCCCTGATACAGGAGGTGATCGAGCGACCCCTGGACAGAAGTGAATCGGTATATACCGCCATACAGTACTTTTTCCGGTGCGAGGGGCTGGGGCGTGAAAGCGTCGAACATATTGCGCGTGATCTCTTGGCCAATCGCCTGATACATACGATCCGGGTGTTCTCAGCCGCGGAATGGAATTCCTCGGCGGTCGATGAAGAAGTGCCCGCGATCCGGGAAAGAGCCGAGATCCGTGTTGGCACCTTCGATCTCAGCGTGTCCGATTCGGAGCTCATGAGAATCAGCAGCGAAGGGATTCTCTCGCTCAGCCTTCGGGAGATGCGTGCCATCAGGGACTATTTCGCTTCAGACCAGGTGAAAAGCGCCCGGACGGCTCTCGGGCTTCCCGAGCAGCCGACCGACGTGGAACTCGAGTGCATTGCACAGACATGGTCTGAGCACTGCAAGCACAAGATTTTTTCCGCTCTCGTGCATTACGTCGACGAATCAGGGAACGAGGAGTGGATAGACTCCCTTTTCAATACCTGTATTCGTGGCGCCACTGGGAAGATAGCGCAGGAGATCGACTGGCTGGTTTCGGTCTTCAGCGATAACGCGGGCATTGTCCGTTTCAACGAGCGCTACAACATTGCCTGCAAAGTAGAGACGCATAATTCCCCGTCGGCTCTCGATCCTTACGGCGGCGCCATTACGGGGATCGTCGGTGTGAACCGGGATCCGATGGGTACCGGGATGGGGTGTGAGATGGTGGCCAATGTCTGGGGCTACTGTCTCGGATCGCCGTTCTTCGACGGAGATCTTCCCGAAGGGCTGATGCATCCCTCGCGGATTCGCGACGGGGTACACCAGGGTGTCATAGATGGCGGGAACCAGAGCGGCATTCCCTGGGCCCGAGGCTTTGAAAGATTTGACGACCGCTACATCGGCAAGCCGCTGGTCTACTGCGGCACCGTCGGCCGGATCCCGCGCCTGCTGCAGGAACGTCCGTCGGAGAGAAAAGAGATTGTGCCCGGCGACATCATCGTCATGTGCGGCGGTCGCATCGGGAAGGACGGCATTCACGGTGCGACGTTTTCCTCCGAGGAATTGCGCAAGGAGTCTCCGGCACAGGCCGTGCAGATCGGCGATCCTATAACGCAGCGGAATATGTACGAGTTCCTGATGGAAGCACGCAATCTGGGGCTGTACCGTGCCATTACCGACAACGGTGCCGGAGGTCTGAGTTCTTCGATCGGAGAAATGAGCCGCCTGAGCGGAGGCGCGGATCTTGACCTGGCAAAAGCTCCGCTGAAATACGAGGGATTGCAGCCGTGGGAGATATTCCTTTCTGAAGCGCAGGAGAGAATGTCGCTTGCTGTTCCGCCGGAAAAGCTCGACGAGTTCCTCGCGCTTGCCTCCCGGCGCGAAGTTGAAGCGACCGCTCTCGGGAATTTCACCTCCAGCGGGAGCCTGGTCGTTCGCTACGGAGAGCGGGTGGTTGCTCGAATTGAACTGAGTTTCCTGCACGACGGGGTGCCGCGCATGGAGCTCGAGGCGCGTTGGGAGCTGCCCCGGACTTCTCCCCCGAGACTGCCGCGCAAGGGGCCGCGCAACGGCAGGCTCCTTGATATCCTCCGCGCCCTGAATGTCTGCTCGAAGGAATTCAAGTCGAGGCAGTATGATGGCGAAGTGAAGGGGCTCAGCGTTGTGAAGCCTTTCGTGGGCGTATACAGCGATGTCCCGAGCGATGCCACGGTGATGCGTGCAGAACATGGCTGCAGCGAAGGCATTGTCCTTGCCGAAGGTATCAACCCGTTTTATTCCGATCTGGATACCTACCACATGATGGCAAGCGTAATCGATGAAGCCGTGCGACGGGTGGTGAGTGTTGGCGGGCGCCTCGACAGGATTGCAGGGCTCGACAACTTCTGCTGGCCCGACCCTGTGGTTTCCGAAAAGACTCCCGACGGGGCGTACAAGATGGCTCAGCTGGTGCGTGCCAACAAGGCGCTTTACGACGTCACGACCGCTTACCTTGTGCCGCCGATTTCGGGCAAGGACAGCATGAAAAACGATTCGATCCGCGGGGGGCGCAAGATATCAATACCGCCGACCGTGTTGTTTTCCACAATCGGAAGGATCGACGATGTCGGAAGCGCCGTTACAATGTACTTCAAGAGTCCCGGGGATGTGATCTGGGTTGTGGGCCTGACCGGCGACGAACTTGGCGCGTCGGAGTACTTCCGACTCCTTGCGCGCGAGCAGGGAACGCCGTCGAATTTCGGCGGGAAGGTTCCGAAGGTCGACACCGCCGCGGCACTCGAGATCTATCGGCGCATGAACGAGGCGATTTCCCGCGGCCTTCTCAAGTCATCTCATACCCCTTCGCTCGGAGGACTGGCGGTAGCATTTGCGCTGCCGTCGATCGGCGGCGATCTGGGTGCTGACTTGGATCTGAGGCCTCTGGCATCGAGCGGACCACTTGATGATGATGCGAAGCTGTTCTCGGAATCCAACAGCCGGTTTGTCATAAGCTGCGCCCCGGAGAACGAGATACACCTGCGCGAGTTGTTTCGCGACACACCCTGGGCGCGCGTCGGGACTGTGACCGCGGAGAAGCGTCTGCGCATAACGGGAGAAGGAGGAAGAAGGCTCGTCGATCTGGAGACCGGTAAGCTCAGACGGGCATTCAAGGATACACTCTATGGGATCTGAATTTCCTGTCATGATCATTACGGGCTACGGCCTCAATTGCGAGGAAGAATCGAGGCATGCGTGGCGGCTTGCCGGTGCCGATCCAAGGTTGGTTCATTTCAGCGACCTGCTGGTGCGGCCGCAGCTTCTGCGCGAGTTTGCCGCACTTATGTTCATCGGCGGGTTCTCCTACGGAGATCATATGACGTCGGGGCATGTCTTCGCGTCCAGGGCGCGTCATCGGCTCAGCAGTGAGCTGGAAAAGTTCGTCCGGGACGGGAAGCTGGTGCTGGGCGTCTGCAACGGGTTCCAGATCATGGTGAAACTCGGGCTGCTCCCGGGACTCGATAACGAGTACTTCACGCAGAAGCTCTCGATTGTTCAGAACGACTGCGGTACGTTTCAGAACTACTGGGTGCGGCTGCGTTTCGAGTCTTCTTCTCCGTGCGTATTTACCCGCGGACTGGACTTCATGCCGCTGCCGATACGGCATGGAGAAGGGAAGGTGTTCACGCTGGACAGGGATCTGGTGCAACGGCTTGAAGCGGCTGGATGCGTTGCCTGCCGCTACGCTGACCCGGTGACCGGGGAGTCCACGCAGGAGTTTCCGCACAATCCCAATGGATCGCTCAATGCCATTGCGGGGATATGCGACCCGACCGGGCGCATCTTCGGGCTGATGCCGCATCCTGAAGCTTATCTGTATCCTGAAAACCATCCGCAATGGGAACTGCAGCGCATGAACCGAACCCTTCCCGAGCACGGTTTGGGTCTTGCGTTTTTCCGCAACGCCGT
>JAAYAM010000263.1 GCA_012719355.1 Acidobacteriota bacterium | reverse complement strand
GCTCCCTGTTCTCGGGTAAGGGAGAACTGGATGTATGGCACTCATTCAAAATCTTCGGCGGCCAGATTCACGCCGCTGAAGCGTACTGTGAAACCGTTCCTCCGTCCACAAAATCGGGCTGGGAGGATGGGACAACGCAGTACTGATTCCTGTTAGCGACCTGCACTGATTACATAAATTCCAGTAACTGAAATCTGTGTAGTCCGTGGCGATTCACAACAGACACGAGGTCGCTTCCATTCAAGTTGGCTCAAGCTTCTGCGAAGTCTTAGGTTCTATCGGAAGCGCACTCACGGCCGGAATTCGGGTGCGCTTTCGATAAAACGACTTGAAGTCCCGACATAGGAAATTGCGCCATAAGGTTAATTGCCGGTTCCAATACCTAGTTTTCCGCGCTGGTCACGGAACCGGTTCTGACGTCGCTCTCCCCCGCAATGCTCGGCTTGGCTCAAGAAGCTCTCGCTGACCATCCTGCGCCACAAAGGATCAATCTCAGTCTGATCTGGACGAAGGCTGACATTTCCGGACCTATCCGTGATGGCTCTACCCAGCATATCAGAGAACATCCCGTGGGGAGCCTTTTCCATCGGCAATTGTTTTCTTAAGTCCTATTGCCGGGCGTGAGCCGGTACTGTAACTGATGACAGACAGACCGGGCGTTTGGTACAGTAGGAGACGCTGTCAGGACCCTGATCTTTTAACGCGCACCTTTAACCGGTCGGGGTCAAATCAAAAGCAGGCTTCTATGGATTGCCGGCCCGGGCACGGCCGGCCGGCAACAAATCACAGAACCCGAAATCCGGCGCGTTAGGGACCGAGAGTAGAAAGTCATTTATTCCGGGAGGGAAAGAAATGAAACATGCCAGATTCACCATGTTATCAGCTGTAGTGGTGGCCGCTCTGGCTGCCTATGTGCTAGCAGCCGCCAATCCGCCAGCGGAATGGGAGTTGGTCACACCCCAGCCCGTAGTTGGGGAAAAGCAGAGAATGGGTGCATTTTTGAATGAGAAGTTTGGACTCACGGGAGGAGCAGGAGACATCGGCAAGGCGCAGTACACCCTCGATGGGGGAAAGACCTGGGCCCAGGCCGACAGCAGCGGAGGCTGACTCTACTTCCTGGACATCGTTGATGCCCAGACGATTTGGCAGTGCGGCATGAAAAACCTCAGTGTCAGCAATGATGGCGGAAAGACCTGGAAGGCCATTGAGGGAAAGGCCGGCGGCTTGGGCTGCATCCTGGCCTTTGCCGATGCGAAAACGGGATGGTTCGGATTCGGAGACAAGTTCCAGATGACCACCGACGGCGGTGCGTCGTGGAGCGAACTCACCCTGCCGAATGGCGTCAGCAAGGTCGCCGCGGTTTCACTCCGCACCCAGAAGGACGGTTACCTTATAGATGACAAGGGTGTTCTGCATGTCACCCAGGATGGAGGCAAGACCTGGTCGCCCAGATCATTAGGACTTAAAGATTCCGGCATCATGGGCTTTGTTACCCAAGGGTTTGTGAACGAGATTCCACAGGCCGCCGTGCGCTTCCTAGACGCCAACAACGGACTGGTCGTACTTGGTTTGTCCGGCAAGACGACTATGACAGCACTGCGCACAACCGATGGCGGAAAGACGTGGAAAGAGGAAATCCTGCCTGCCCGGCTCGGTGCGCCCTATATCTCCCGTGACTGCAAGTTTATCGCGGTAAATAAGTGGAATGACGGAGTCATCCTGCTCAAACACAAATAAGCGAAAAAACGCTTCCAGTGAGCGTTGGAGCGGCTTTGCCGTTCCAACGCTCATGGTTTTCGATATTGCTACTCCGCTCTGAGCGCAGAGACGGGATCGACGCCCGCCGCTCGACACGCGGGAATGTAACTCGCCAGAACGGCTATCAGGAGAAGCAGCACCGCAACTGCGGCAAATGTCGCCGGATCGATCGGCCGAACCCCAAACAGCAGCGACGACATCAATCGCGTTGTGCCTGCTGCAACTGCAGTACCGAAAGCGATCCCGATACCCGAAAGAATCATCCCGCGATAAACAAACATTCTCTTCACCGCGCCGGGCGAGGCGCCCAGCGCGAGCCGTATTCCGACTTCCCGCCGCCGCTGCATGGCTGCATAGGCGAGCACGCCATAGATGCCGACAATGCTGAGCAGGAGCGCCATCGCGCCGGCGATAGCGAGCAGGATCAGCGAAAATGAGGTTCTTGCCATTGAAGCCCTGAGGACGTCCGCCAGAGTGCGAACCTGGACTATTGGAAGATCGGGAGTCACTTCCCACACTGCCTGTCGAATCTCGCGAAGCAAGCTCTCCGTACCTGTCCTGTCGGTCCGAAGCACGAAAGCCACTGAAAGTGGCGAATACGTACCGGCGATGAACGGATGTTCGCGTGCCGGCCAGTAGACGATCGGGGGTGCCTCGCGATCGACTCCGTCGTCGTATACATCAGCAACCACCCCAATCACCTCCTGCCACGGCCCGTCCGTTCCCACGCGAATGCGTTTCCCGAGGGCGCCGTCCACGGTGCTCCATGCTCGGCGGGCGAAGGCCTCCGATACCATGGCCACGTTCCGCTGGTTATAGAGTTCCGCCCACGCGAAATCGCGCCCGGCAAGCAGCGGCGTTCCCAAAGTCTGCAAGAATCCGGGTGAAATCAACTTGATGGTTCGAGTCGGAGGGAGTTCTCCGGTTTGATAAACCTTATCTTCCTCGGCGACAATGGCGTTAACCGCGCCGTCCATCGGCAGCTGATCGATGTACCCGGCCGACGCAACGCCGGGAATCACCGACAGCCGCTCGAGAATCTGCGCTTCCGATCGCACCAGTTTCTCGGGTTCCGTCGACGCCGGTCCGGACAGGGCAATACGCATGGTCTGGATGGTCGACGGATCGGTGAATCCGGGATCAACACTGCGCAGGTTCTGAAACGTGCGAATCATCAAGCCGGAGCCGACGAGCATGACCAACGCCAGTGCCACCTGAACCACCACCAGGGTGTTCTGGGAACCGTGCTGGTTCTTACCGGCAGTTGCCCCTCGCCCGCCTCCGCGAACACATTCCGCGAGATTCGATGCAAACCTTCGCCCCGGCAGTTTCAGGATCGGAACCAATCCAAAGAGCAATCCCGAAAGGATCGAGATCGTCGCGGCAAAGCCAAGCACAGAAAGATCGATTGTGATCCACTCCAGTCTCAGCGAATTCGACTGGTCGAGAGACGGCAACATCCGCACACCGCCATATGCCAGCCCCACACCGATCAGCCCCCCGAACAGGCTCAAAATCAGGCTTTCCACCATCAGCGTGCGCGCCAGGCGTCTCCATCCCGCCCCCAGGGCCGTGCGAATAGCGAGTTCCGTTCCGCGTGATTCCGCCCGCACAAGCATCATATTGGCAACGTTGGCGCAGGCGATCCACAGAAGAATGCTGATGCCCCCCAACAGAACCCACAGGACTTGGCCCACGTTGCCCACGACGTCTTCTTTAAGGGGGCGCACGGCCGGCCTGAGTTGGAGTGCGTCGGCCTGCGCCCCCCCGGCGGGACGCATGTACCTTTCCAGATAGACAGGCAACATGCGGCCTACATCGGCATTGGCCTGGGCCACCGTGACACCCGGCCTGAGCCTCGCCAGTGCGCGGTAGCCGAAATCGGCGGGAGGCTGGACGAGATCGATTTGCAGCGGCAGAATCAAATCCGCGGGAAATCCATGGAGGTTGAAGCGCGCAGGCATTACGCCGATCACTTCGCGCTTTCTGGACTCGATCGTTATCAGACGACCGACGACTCTGGGATCGCCGCCAAATCTGCGCTGCCAATAGCCGTTACTCAGAATCACTGTCTGCGGTGCACCCGGTTGATCGTCTTGATGCGAAAACCACCGGCCGAGCGCAGGTTGAACGCCCAGGGCCCGCAGAGTTCCTTGCGTCACCAGCAACACATTCGCCTGTTCCGGATCCCCGAGCCCCGTAATAGCAACCCGGCCGGTTCTCCATAGTCCCAATTCCTGGAAGCTTTGGTTGTTCGGGCCGTAAATCGCCAGCATTTGGGGTGAGAATGGAAAGGATCGACCGCGCACGTTTCCAAATACGGCCGAGTGCGTAACCGTCACAACGGCTTCGGAATCCGGATAGGGAAGAGGTTTGATTACCACTCCATTGACGACGCTGAATATGGCCGTTGTCGCGCCGATACCCAGAGCCAGCGTGAGGATCGCCGTCAGACTGAAAACCGGTTTATGGAGAATAGTCCGAAATGCATATTTGATATCCAGCGCCATGCTTTCAACCAGCGGCAGGCTGCGTGCGTCCCGATGCAGCTCTTTCGCAGCCTCGATTCCTCCAAACCGGATCAGGGCTTGTCTGCGGGCTTCTTCCTGATTCATCCCCGCCCGAACATTGTCTTCGGTTGCCATCTCGATGTGGGCCGCAAGCTCTGCACTCAAATCGTCGTCAAGCTTGCGTTTGCGAAACATTGTGAGGACGCGTTTCCATAATTGGCGTATGCTGGAGTTCATTTCATACCTCCGCAGATGCTGATCTCATCGGGGCCGGATCATCCTTCCTATCCGTGTGGACTCGGATGCTTAGTCACTTCGGCATCCGAAATTGGCCGCGTCTTTGGGATCGCCACTACCCTTGTAACTCCCGTATTGAGGCCAGGGACAAAGGAGGCGGGCGCCGTCCTTCTCCGGACAGTCACTTGCGACAATCCCCACCGGCACAATGCCCTTCTCGACTCAGTCCACCACCGCAGACAGCATGTCGTACCGTGCGGAGGCCCCCTCCAGAAGCAATGCGCCATTCCGGGAATGCTGTAAAAACGGCTGAGTCGAACTCCGGATTTGCCGTCCTGTTTCGCTGCAAATAGTCCAGCGTGTCTAACATCGAATACCAGGCATCGCTCGCACCATGGTAGAAGATGCCTCCTCTCCTGTAGAAAGTTCCGAGGTCAGTCCATTCATCGGTATCTGTCAAGGTCTGCAAGGGGGTGGCATGAACCAGGGAATCGAGTGTTTTCTTTAACACCTCTCCCTGTCGTAGCGAAGCGGATCGAATAGTATCTTGCCTATCGGACATGGAGTTTTCCTTCTTCATCTTGGACAGTCACTTTTGCTAAAAAGTCGAGCAAAAAAAATGGAAGTCCAAGTTATCCATAGGAAATCAGGATTTTGCGCGCCTCAGGACTTCGGCGCGCGCGGCACCGCCCCAGTCCGGCCACAACTTGATCTCGTCTCTTCCAAATTCTCCGGTGAACCCTATGGTCTGATTGTCATGGGTCACCTTGAAGGTGAACATGTTTTTGGACACTTTCCCATCAGTGATTGTCTCCGTCTCTCCGTTTATGGTTAGGGTTCCGGTAAGCGTTTCCTTTTCGACTGAAAGATCCAATACAAGATCAGAGCCCATTGGCGTTTTCCCTTGCCACTTTCCGGTTAGTCCTGTCTGAGCACACAGCATGACAGGGAAGGCAAGCAACAGGATGGTTGTTATTGCGGCTTTTTTCATATTGATTCTCCCGGTTGACTCTTCCTTACTTCTTTCACGTTACTCCGCCCTGAGCGCTGTCATGGGATCAACCCGCGCAGCGCGAACGGCGGGTCTCAGCACCGCGAGCAACAGCACGGCGCACAACACCCCCAAAGCCGCGATCCAGGAAAGGGGATCGCGGGAGTCGACTCCGTAGAGCTGCGCTTCAATCGCCCGTGTCGCGGTCCATGCGAGGGCACATCCCAGGACTGCACCCGCTGAGGTCCAGCGGCCGGCTTCCCACACGACTTGTCGCGAAATATCTGCAGGAACGGCTCCCAGTGCTATCCGGACGCCGATATCGCGCGTGCGCTGCGTCACCAGGTACGAGGCGACTCCATAGAGCCCCGCGGCGGCAAGCAGCAGAGCGAGTCCGGCAAAGGCCGAAAGCAGCCACGCGACGAAGCGTGGGCGTTCGGTGAGCCTGGCGACTTCTTCGTCCAGGGGCTCGACAGTCACCGGAAGCAGCGGGTCGAGATTGGCGACCGCCTGTTTCAGAAATGCAGCAGCATCGGCCGCGCCTGCAGCAGTACGGATGGCAAAGAACGCGGTGCTACGAGGTAATCCGGGCCCCCCGTTCGACCGCATGTAACGGGAACTGGCGCTCCCACCACTGGACCAGACTGTGTACACTTCCGGTTTGGGTGTCTTGGTAAGTCCGTTATTGCGGAGCTCCCGCGCTACCCCGACCACCTCGGTCCAGTCAAAGAGCGGCCACAGCTGCACCGTGTGCCCGATCGGATCCTGGCCGGGAAACAGGATCTGCGCGGCAGATTCCGAGAGAATCACGGCCGACCGCGCTCCGCGATCGCTTTCCGCGAAGGCGCGGCCTCTCACGATAGGAATGCTGAAAGTCTGGAAGTAGCCGGGAGTCACTTCGCGCCAGCACATGCCGAGCCTCTGCTCATCGCGAGCCCCGCCATCGACAGCAAAACCCACAACTGTAGAACCGTTGGTGGGAAAGGCCATGCTGGTCATGGTCGCGGCGGTCGTTCCAGGGATCCGGCGCACGCGCTCGCCGGGTGCGTAGCGCTCCGGATTGATCGCCACGTTCATTGTGAAAACACGTTCGCTTACGTATCCCAGCGGAACCTTAACCATGTTCCACAGCGTGCGCAGCATTAAGGCCGAGCCACCCAGCATCGCCACGGTCAAAGCGATCTGCGCCGTCACCAATGCGAAGCGCACGCGCGGGCGAGCCGCCGCGGTCGCGCGCAGCCCGTACTGAAGCGAGCGGCTGCGCAGGACCGATAGCGCGGGCCAGATCCCCACAGCCACTCCTGCGGCGAGCGTCAATACGGCGGCCACTGCGAACACGCGCAGGTCAAGCGAAGCACGGTCGATCTCCGGAATGCTCGACGGCGCCAGCTGCAAGAAAACACGCAGCATCGCCGAGGCCAACAGCAATCCGAGGCCGCCGCCCGCCACAGCCAGCAGCAGGCTTTCGGTGAGCGCCATGCGCGCCAGGCGTGAACGTCCGGCGCCTAGTGCCGAACGCACGGCGAATTCAAGATTGCGGGCTGACAGCCGGGCAAGAATCAGATTCGCCACGTTGACGCAAGCGATCAGCAGCAGTCCGGCAACCGCGCCCAGCAGCAACCAGGCCGCGCGCGAGGCGTCGCCCACCAGATAGTCCCGCAGCGGCACAACCTGTGGCTTGAATCCCCGCGACATGCCAGGCAGCTCCTTGGCTTCCGCTTCAATGATGGGTGCGATCGCGGCTTGGGCCTGTTCAGGTGTCACGTCGGGCTTCAGGCGGCCGAAAGCCGTAAGGCTGCTCATCATTTGGGCCTTAGGGTCGAGCGGGTAAATCTGTTGCGGCTGAAGGATCTCAGCCTGGCCGGTCGGCATGGCGAAGCCGGGGGGCAGGACGCCGATAACCGGTATCGACTTGCCGTTCAGATTGATGGTTCGGCCGATGGCGCCCGGGTCCGCGCCGAAACGCCGCGTCCAGACGTCATGGCTGATGATCACGACCGGCGGCGCGCCGCGCGTGTCGTCTTCAGGCGTGAAATCGCGACCCAAGGCAGGCCTTACGCCCAGCGTCTCGAGGAAGTTGCTTTCGACTTCGGCGCAGAACAGGCGCTCGGGCCGGCTTTCGGTTACGTCGCAGATTTTGCCCGTGCCCGCGATGGTAGTCACGGCGGTGAAAGGCTCGGGCGCCGGCTTCCAGCGCGCATGATATCCACGGGAGTAGAGTGCTGACGGGAATTTGCCGGCGGTCTCAAACGCCGGAAACGTCATCCCGATATTCACCAGCCGATCAGCATCGGCGTACCGCAGCGGACGGAACAGAATCCGGTCGAGCGCGCTGAACATCGCGGTGGAGGCGCCCAGACCCAGCGCCAGCACGAGCACGGCCGTGAGTGCGAAACCTGGGTTCCTGCGCAGCATACGGAGAGCGTAACGGGCATCCTGCGCAAAGCTCTCCAATAACGGCAGGCTGCGCACATCCCGATGCAGCTCTTTCGCAGCCTCGATTCCTCCAAACCGGATCAGGGCTTGTCTGCGGGCTTCTTCCTGATTCATCCCCGCCCGGACATTGTCTTCGGTTGCCATCTCGATGTGGGCCGCAAGCTCTGCACTCAAATCGTCGTCAAGCTTGCGTTTGCAAAACATCGAACAGATACGTTCCCACAATCGCCGTATGCTTGAGTTCACATCACATCTCCGGTTTGGCTGACAAAACGCGCGTGATCACCGCCGATAGACGCTGCCAGTTGGCTGTCTCCACCGCAAGTTGCTTTCGTCCGGACCGGGTGAGCGTGTAGTATTTCGCGCGCCGGTTGTTGTCCGACATACCCCAGGCGGCGGAAATCCAGCCGCGCTGCTGCAGCCGGACGAGAGATGCGTAGATCGTTCCCTGATTCAACAGCACCTCATTCCCGCTGACCTGTTCAATTCGCCGTGCGATGCCGTAGCCGTGCAGTGATCCCATTGAGGCCAGTGTCTGAAGTACGAGCAAGTCCAATGTTCCCTGGAGCAGATCGAGTTTTGTTTCCGTCATTTCTCCTCCTGTGTTATCGCCACACGAATATCGCAAAGGCTCCTGTGGCATGTCAACATAAAAGAAATGCGGCGCGAACAACCGGAGCAAAGAAGATTGAACTGAATCTGCGGAATTCGTGTAATCTATGACAAAATTCTGGAGGGTTGTCATGGACCTTAGCGAAGCTATCAGGACAAGACAGAGCATCCGGGCCTTTAAGCCTGATCCGGTCTCACCCGAACTCCTCAGGGAAATCCTGGAACAAGCACTCAGGGCCCCTTCGTGGGCCAACACTCAGCCATGGGAATTTGCCGTCGCCACTGGAAAACCGCTCGAAGAGATCAGAGAAGAATTCCTGAGGAGGAGCACGACCAGCCCTTCACCGGACGTGGCCCGGCCGTCCGAGTTTCCTCCCCGGTATGCGGCAAGAATCCGCGTGCTCGACAAACAGAACCGCCTGGTGACTTCAAAAGACTGGGAATCGCGGCGTACCCAGAACTTCAGACATTATGGAGCGCCTGCAGTGATCTACCTTCTCACGGGACGCGAATTCTATTATCAGACGAAAGGCCCGAACGGGTGGGCCCTTTATGATTGCGGCGCGGTAATCCAGAACATCGCACTTCTGGCAACCGGCCATGGACTGGGAACCATCATCCAAGCCCAGGCTGCTGCTTATCCCTCGGTCCTGAGAGAGAAGCTGAGCATTCCGGAATCAAAGATCGTACTCCTGGGAATCGCTATCGGGTACCCGGATTGGGAAGATCCGATCAATCAGTTCCGGACTGATCGGGAACCGCTTGACAGCATTTCGACGTGGCACGGCTTCTGATGAAAAGCGTTGACCTGACGGACCGGCGGCTGATCACCCCACGCGATGTCGAGGTCGCAGCTGAGGCCGGAGCGACGGAGTTGATTGTCGACACCGGGGCAGTACTCAGGAAACCTGTGCGACTGATGCTGCAGCAAACCGGTATAGTTCTCAGATTCGGCCCTGCAACTCGCACGCCTTCTGACGCGCGTCCGGAACAACGGCTCTTCCATTCGCCGGAAGCGAACGCGATCAAGGAAGAGATTTGCGCTGTCGGGCGCAAACTCTGGGAGCGCAGCTATGTTGATGGGAACGGCGGCAACATATCGTGCCGTATCGCCGAAAACGCGGTCATCTGCACGCCGACGCTCCGCAGCAAGGGAGACATCACTCCGGACGATCTGTGCCTGATCGATCTGGACGGCACTCAGCTCGCCGGCGCTCTTCGTCCTACGAGCGAGGCGCGCCTTCACCTGGAAATCTACAGGAATTCGGCCGCGGGAGCAGTCATCCATTGCCATCCTCCTCACGCCACCGCCTATGCAATCTCGGGACGCGTCCCTCCTGCAGGCATCATTCCTGAATTCGACGTCTTTGTGGGCCCGGTCGTCCTCACCTCTTACGAGACTCCCGGAACGAGGGCATTTGCAGAGACCGTTCTGCCGCACGTGTCGAATCACAACACCATTCTGCTTGGCAACCATGGAGTCGTCTGCTGGGCCGCTACCCCCACTCGTGCCGAATGGCAGGTGGAAACACTCGAGGCGTACTGCCAGACGCTTCTGTTGAGCAGACAGCTCGGCGGATCATGTACGAGAATTCCCCAGGAGAAGCAGGAAGAACTGCTTGCCATCAAAAAGAGACTTGGAATCCCCGACCCGCGTTTCAGCCCGGACCGTCATTAACATAGAATCGCGGCCGCGAATGGCGTATTCTCTTCCGGAACATCGGCTGACTTGAGGTAACGAATGAAACGAATTGTACTGGGGAAGTCCGGCATTGAAGCCGCGCGGCTGGGATTCGGTGGAATCCCGATTCAGCGGGTATCGGAAGATCAGGCTATTGACACGGTGCTGTACGCCATCGACAGAGGAATGGATTTTGTCGATACCTCGAGAATGTACACGAACAGCGAACGGAGAATAGGAAAAGCTCTGAAACAGACGGACAAGAAGGTGGCCGTCGCCACAAAATCCTTCGCCCGGTCTGCGGACGGAATTCGCCGGGATATCGAAATCAGCCTCAAGGAACTCCAGCTCGAGTACATAGACCTTTATCAATGCCACTCCATCAGCAGCGAGGAAGAATATCGAAAAATCACATCTTCTGGCGGGGCCATCTCGGGGCTGCTGAAAGCAAGGGATGAAGGCCTCATCGGCCATATCGGGATCACCGGACACAGCCTCGATCTGCTCGAGAAAGCGATCGATAACCCCGTCATCGAGACAATCATGGTCTGTTTCAGTCTTCTCGAACCCGCCGCCGCCGAGAAAGTGATCCCGAAAGCGCGCGAGAGGAACGTGGGAGTACTCGCGATGAAACCGTTCTCGGGTGGAGTCATCGAAGCGGCGGAGGCGGCTTTGAAGTGGGTGCTGGCCACTCCGGACATACTGGTACTGGCAGGCGTCGAGGAAAGGCGGCTGATCGATCAGAACTGGCACGTCTTCGAAGGAAGCTACACGACCTCAGATGAAGAACAACAGACAATCGAACGGATCAGAAAGGAATTCGACAGGAAATTCTGCCGCCGGTGCGATTACTGTCTCCCCTGTCCCGTTGACATACCTATCCAGTATGTGATGGGAGTGAGATCCTTCGTGAAAAGAATGGGTCCGGCGGTTCTCCAGTCACAGCCTTTCTCGGGCATGATCAGGAAGGCAGCCGAATGCACCGAGTGCGGCGAATGCATGGCAAGATGCCCCTATGATCTCCCCATACCTCAAATCATAAAAGACAATCTCAGCTGGGTAAAATCGGCCGGGCTGGGATAACGTCCCCCCTTTCGATGTGCCGCGCAGCGTCAGGGATGCCGCGCATTCTATAGGCGATCCCGGGAACCAGAGCTATAATGCTTCCTTTTTGAATACAGGGGTTGAGCACGTGACGGAATCAGCAGGCAGCAAAAGCAGAAGCGTAATGCTGGAACATGAGCGGATCGGGAGCCTCCTCTGGAAGCTGTCGGTCCCTGCCATAATCGGGATGATGGTCCAGGGTCTCTACAATATCGTGGATGCCTTCTTCGTAGGGCGTTTCACGGGAACACTCGGACTCGGCGGGACCGCCATCGCGTTTCCGATTCAGATGATCCTGATGGGCATCGGCATGACCATCGGGATCGGGGGCGCTTCCATTCTCTCGCGCCGTATGGGAGAAAAGAATCACGCAGCAGCCTCGCAGGCGCTCGGGAACATGATTGTGCTGGCGCTCGTGGCTGGCGTTATCAGCATGATTGTCGGAACTGCTGCGGTCACTCCGCTGCTGCGCCTGTTCGGCGCCAACGACGCCCTCATGCCGTACGCAAAGGACTACATCCTGGTCATCCTGCTCGGCAGTCCCCTGATTACCTTTTCCATGGTTGCCAGCTCGGCGGCGCGCGCAGAGGGGAACGCCAAGGTGGCGATGAACACGATGATTCTCGGCGGCATCATCAACGTTGCCCTGGATCCGCTGTTCATCATCGTCCTGGGACTCGGGGTGAAAGGCGCGGCCATCGCGACCGTCATTTCAATCGCGGCTTCATGTGCCTTTCTCCTGGCTTACCTGCTCAGCGGCAAGAGCGAGATCGCCCTGGGACTTCATCACCTGCGTCTGAGGAGCGCAATTGTGAAGGAGATCTTTGCGGTGGGTTCGTCCGATTTTGCCCGCACGGCCGCCATGAGCCTCACGTCGGCTATCTTCAACAATATACTTCGCAGCCTCGGCGGAGAGGTGCCCATTGCCACCTTCGGCATCATATTCCGGGTCATCAGCTTCGTCTTCATGCCTATGATCGGCATCGCCCAGGGTGCTCAGCCGATACTCGGCTTCAATTTCGGAGCGCGCCAGTTTGACCGCGTCAGGCAGGGTCTCAGCCTCGCCAACAAGAGCACGACGGCTATAGCGCTGGTCGGCTTCGCCGTCTTCGTATTCTTTCCGTCACAGATCCTGAGCATCTTCAGTACCGACGAAAGGGTCATCCAGATGGGCACCAGCGCCACCAGGTGGCTTGTGCTCGGACTTCCTCTGGTCGGATACCAGAACATCGGGACAAGCCTGTTTCAGGCAATCGGGAAAGCACGCCCGGCAATATTCCTCGCTTTCTCCCGCCAGGTTCTTTTTCTTATCCCGACGGTCCTCATCCTCTCGAGGCTTCTCGGGCTGCCCGGCGTGTGGCTCTCATTCCCTGTCTCAGACGTGATCGCGTTCGCCGTCACATACGTAATGGTCGTCCGCGAACTTCGGGTCTTTGCACAATTGAGCAAGGAGAGCCGTCAACAGGCCCCGCATCCCGGAATGGAGCCGTTGAACGTACCCACCCGGGGCGATTGAAGAGATTGCGTCAGGAATAGCGTTCTGCTAGAGTTGACCATCCGAGAGTGATCCCCGTTCGATTCCTGTTTTGACACCTGCGCGCACGTCGCTCTTACTCATGGATCGTTGGTATACAGCACCCTTATGAACGTACTGCTGGTAACAGAAACCATTCCGGAGGCACGCGCTCTTGAACATGAGCTCGTCAGACTCCTGCCGTCGCTCAATCTTGACACCGTGCAGGCACATCAAGAGGCCATTGGCCGGCTTGCCTCTTCGAAACCGTACGCAGCCGTCCTCCTCGACGATGCACGTGCAGATCTCGTCATTTCAGTCGCGCGCGCATCCCGGACATCAGGCAATCATCCTTTGATCATCTGCCTGGTCAGAAGTGAAAACTCCACTTTAGCAAAGGATCTTCTGGCGGCAGGGGCTGATGACTATGTTGCAAAAGGACTCGGCTTCGCAAACCGCCTTGCATCAATTCTCAGCGGCGTCTCCGTGACTGATGATCGTTTACATGGAGGAAGATCTTTCAGGATACTCTACGGATCCCGCCCGGACAGCCCGGATGTCATCGCGACCGGCGGCGGGTCAACCCGGGACCGGGCCGGCGCCACACGCGTCCTGATACGGAGCAACGCGCATCCACAGGAGTGGCAGAGACTGGAAGAAGCGCTCGAACGGGCTCAGAACATCGTTGATGAGAGGGCAGGATTGTTTCAGAAAGAACGCCAGGCGCTTCAGTCGCTGCGGAACCTCTACCGTGCCGACAACGGTGATGGCCCGAACGAGGCTGCTGCCGGTGAAATGAAGCAGATGCCGGAAACGGCCGACCTGCGGCAGAAGGTCAGCGAACTGGAAGCGCGGTTGCACGCCGCTGAAGAGAGACTGCGGATGGAGCAGGAGAAATGGAACAGATTGCTCGTTTCCTTCAGGCAGGGGTTGCTCGCAATTGAAAGAAGACGGGCCGGCCTGCAGAACACGGTGAATCAGCAGCAGAGCCGGCACTCGGCCGAGCGCGCTGCGTGGGAATCGGCGAGGAGCGAATTCGAGTTCCGCATCGCCCGTCTCCAGCAGGAACTCAGTCTTTTAAAGACATAGATGCCCGACGGCAGACACAGAGAGGAAGGCCGTATGTATGAAAGCTTCTTCGGCCTGAGAGAAAAGGCCTTCAACCTTACACCCGATCCCGACTTTCTTTATCTCAACGAACGGACAAAGCAAGCTTTCGAAGACATACTGTACGGCATCGAGCGCCGTGAAGGCTTCGCCGTGGTTATCGGTGATGTGGGGACGGGCAAGACGACTCTGTGCTGCGCCCTGCTGGAGAGAATTGAGGGGCGGAAGAACATCTTCACCGTCCTGATCCAGAATCCCATGCTTTCTGAACTGGACATCCTGAGATCAATTCTGCAGGACCTCGGAGCCGGCAAGAAATTCGGACCGGCCATGACCAAGAAGGAGTTGATAGACTGCCTGAACACGTTCCTGGCCGAGAGAGCCATGGAAAACGCGTTCACAGTGCTTATCATCGACGAGTCACAGAACCTGTCGATTGAAATGCTCGAGCAGCTTCGCCTCCTTTCAAACCTCGAGACGACGAAGAAGAAACTGCTTCAGATCATATTTCTGGGACAGCCCGAATTTGAGCACAAACTCGCGAAACTCAGGCAGCTCGAGCAGCGCATTTCGGTGTGGTTCGAAACGAAGCCTCTGACGCGGAGCGAAACGGAGAAGTACATCCGTCACAGACTGGCGGTCGCCGGAGCGTCCCGCCACAGAGTGCAGTTCGGCCCGAAAGCTCTCAATGCAATTCACGAACGTTCCCGGGGATACCCGCGGCTCATCAATCTGATCTGCGACCGGGCTCTTAGGGAAGCATGCAGGGAAAGATCCGTGACAGTTACCCATGACATGATCCGCAGGGCTTCTCAAACCATAGCCGGTACGAGGAGGGCTTCGTTCAGACCGCGGCTGACGCCGCTCAAGGCGGCGGCGGCAGTACTTTTGGTCGCAGTCGCTGCGGCATCGTTGCTGTTGTTGCCCGGGAGACTCCCGGACGGTTCGGTAAATGCGACGGAAAGCGTTTTGCAGGCCTCGAGCAGCCCTGAGCCTGAGCCCCTGCCGGCGCCACAGCAACAGGCGCCGGCAGTGGTCTCTGAACCCGAACCGAAACGCCCGGCGTCCGTCGAATACTTTCTTCAGGTCCATTCCTTCCGCAATAATGAAGAAGCTGTAGAGAACGCAAAGGAACTGAAGGAGATGAACCTGTCCTCCTTCGTACAACACCACGCGGTTGAGGGTGACTCCGGCTGGTATGCCGTGTATGTTGGACCGTTTGAAGATGCCGAGACGGCCCTGCATGTCGACTCACAGATCCGGATGGCGATTGGAGCATCGCCGGTACTGAGGGAGCGCCCCAGGAAGGATAGGAACGTTGTCCCCTGACCCGAGAGCGAAATGAGCCGATCAGCAGATATTGACAAGATGGTGTCCGGTTTTCTATCGGAACTTGACGCGCTCTACGATTCTCTCGAATCCGGAAAAACGCGGAAGGACACGTCAAAACCGGGCATCCCTTATCGAAATATTGATATCCTGCTGATGAACGATGATCGGGCGAAGACGCGCGCCGGCCTGGCAGCCACAGAGCCCGTGCTGGGACGAACCGTGCCTGGGCAATCTCGACGGCGCTGCACCTTCTGGTCGCGTTGGACGTCCTTGCTGCGTCGAAACTGAATCGCGCCGGCCGGCAGGAGCCGGGAAACGCGGACGGCCGATCGGGAAATCCGGAAAGCGAGTTGGCGGCAGATGTTCGAATCGATGTTCCTGAACGGCAGGAGAGTCGCGCCCGCGCTGTTTCTTGCGCCGATGGCGGGCATCACGAATTCGGCCTTCAGGCGCCTTCTGGCCGATTTCGGAGGATATGGAGCCCTTACTACCGAAATGCTCTCGGCAGCGGCGTTTCTCCGGGAGAATCCCGCCGAATCCTCCTTTTCCAGGCGACGGCAGTGCGAGGGACTGGTCGTATATCAGTTGCGCACCTCGGGCGACGAGGACCTGGAAGCGACCTTCGCAAAACTTGAAGCTCAGAACCCTTTGGCCATAGATCTGAATCTCGGCTGTCCCGCCCCCGAAATTCAGTGCAGGGGATCGGGAGCCGCGCTTTTCCGGGATCTGGTGCGCCTCAAACAGGTTCTGGCGCGCATACGGGCCTGCTACAAGGGGACCCTGACCGTCAAATGCCGGCTCGGGGATGAGCAGGAACGGTGGAGAGAAGCATTTCTGGAAAGGCTCAGGCTCTTCGAGGATTTCGACGTTCACGCCGTCACGGTGCATCCCCGTCTCTCCACGGAAAAGCTCAAGCGTCGTGCGCGATGGGAAGAATTCCCATGGATTGCGGCACAGACCCGGCTGCCGGTAATCGGCAACGGCGACATCTGCACTCCGGATGACGTAGAGGAAAAGCGACAGTGGTTCGAGCCGCTCTCGGGTCTGATGCTGGGCCGCATCGTCGCACAGAAACCGTGGATCTTCCGCGAATTCGCAGGACTTCCGCCGCTCGAAGTCAACCACGCGGAAGTATGGGAGCGGCTGTATCGCTATACGCTGGAAGATCTGC
>JAAYAM010000262.1 GCA_012719355.1 Acidobacteriota bacterium | reverse complement strand
TCAGCCAGGCATGGCTTACACCATGTGCCCCAGAAATCAATGACCGTCACTCTATTCTGGATATCATTGAAGGTGATGGTTGTCTCATCGAGTAACCTGACATTGAATTCGGGAGAAATATGCCGTGGAGACGCTTTCTCTGAAGCGTACGGCCGGGGACTGACTAAAACACACAGACCGATCAGTAATGAAATTCTCAAACCTGCCGTGAAAACTCTGCTTTTCATCATTTTCCTTCAAGAGTATCCTGGCGTGCAGTCAGATCGTCTTACGTCTGATCATATACACCGGATGTCGCGAGGTGATAAGAGTATTACCTGTCATTCGACACCATGCCGGCAGATCCTCCTCTGCACCGGGATTCGTAGCCACTAATCTCATGACCTGACCTGGTTTCAGAGAGAGCATCCTGGTCCGCAGTTCCAATACAAGATCTCCGCATCCCATGTCGCCGGCATCCCACTCGGCGGTAGATTTCCTATAGATGTCAGGGACCGATACTTCAGACTCGACCACGGGAGAGATGCTTCGCTCCGACTCGGCAGGCCACAGGCAATCCGGAAGGGCCTCCGGCTCGAACCCTTCCTCGCGGTTGGCCCATAACCATCCCTCGTTGTAGCATACCCGCCGTGTGATGAGCGTAAAGAGGCGGTTCCGCACGGCCACCCTGTCCTGCTCCAATACATCCGACAGGCATTTCCAGCATCTCGGGGCATTTTTGAAACCCATGGTAACGCTCATCAAGGCTTCATGGCCGCACATCGCCGTCCCGCAGTCGGCGCAGTTGATTTCCCGGATGGTTTTCAGGTCGCAGATCAGAGACTCGATCGCGACCTGATCTTCCGGCTCTATTTCTTCGAACATCGACATTCCCCTCGCCCGTCCGGCTAATATCTGTATGCCAGACCAAAGCTATAGGACAGACTCTGGGTGGTCTGGAGGCTGTGCACTTTCATCCAGACCGGGTGAGCAACACTGAAACTCACCGTGAACTTTCCATTGTCGGGCGTGAAATAAACGGCAGGATTGAGATCGAACCATTTTCCACCCGTGTTTGACACCTTGACGCCGTTGCGGGTATCCCAGCCTGCAATGCGCACTTCGGTCAGATACAGCCCGAATCCGAAATAGCGATCGCTTTCCTGGCCGAAATGACCGGGAATATAATTGATTCCCAAGGAACCGTACCACGCATCCGCCGAGTCATAGCCGGCATCGTTCTGGCCCGTCGTCCAGAGGCGGCCAATATTACCGGAAATATGGAGCTTTGCCGTTCCCTGGTCCATAAAGAATCCTTTTTGAAAGCCGCCGCTCACCGCGGGCGACCACTGTCCTGAACCAGGCACAATATAGGGTTTTTTCCAGGCTCCGTTGGCATCCACTTCTGCATCAGATCCGCTCGGAATCGAAACGCTTGTTTCCACGTAAAAGTTCCACCCTCGGGGATCATACTGCTTCAGCCAGTATCTTCCCTTCAATGTGACATCGCCCCACCCGCTGCCCGTGTAGTAGTTCTTCTTGTATCCCTCCTCCCGGGCGTTGAAAGAGACCGGGATGTCTGCACCGACGGTAATCCTGTCCGTGAGCCCGTATTCAATCCCACCGTTGATTTTATTCCAGAGATTTGTGACATCCAGCCCTGTCTGGGGCACGTCCGACTGCTCTCTGATGAGAGCGTTGCCAAACTTGTAGGCATAGTCAAAGCTGATACGAAACGACCCTTTGCTTCTGTATTCGGCCCCGCCGAGGCCGGGAATGCTCGTCCCCGTTCAGCCACAGCCGGCGGTGATCTCAGCCTGCGCGAAAGCACGAGTCCCGGTAAACGGTCCGGTCAGGCCGGACAAAAGGATAATCGCCAACAACCCTTTCCTATATCGGGATCCCGATGCTGCCATCATTATGTTCCTCCGAAATTCTTCAGTTGTTCTCAATCCACCCAGGCTGCTCCGGATGCGCGAAGCTCCAACGACCAGAGTGGGCTGAAGATACACGAAAGGACATTCCCGGCTCCAATTCATAATTCCAATGTGAACTGCATTTGCTATCGGGAAAAGCGCTCGCAATGGTATCTGGATGATCAACAAAAGAGTCGGCGGGGCCCAATGCGATTGGGCGGAATGCCGGCGCTACTACCAGCCATAACATCATAACTTCTATGCGTAGCGCTCACGAAGGCGGCGGGCTGCCTCGACAATACTGGCTATTTTCCGCGCCGCACTCTCTTCATCGTTAACGCAGCGGTTGGCAAAACACCCAAAGCCGCAGTCGGGATTGAGGAAGATCTGTTCGGGTTTGAAATGCCGGAGTGCCTGTTCTGCCTTCTTCACGATCGTTTCGACGCTCTCCGTCTCTTCCGTACGTGGGTTCACGACTCCGAGTCCGATCTCGCGGTCCGACAGAGACTTTCCCACGATATCCACATCTCCCGCCCGCGGCGTGGCATATTCAAGAACCAACTGTTTGACTCCGAGTTTACGAAAGCACGGTATGAGCGGCTCGTAATCACCGGAAAGAAGCACATCCTCTGAGCGGCTCCAGTTGCCCCGGCAGACATGAAGGCCTGTCCGGGTCCCCGATATTCCTTCAGTGACACGGTTCAACAGTTCAGCGGCGTAGG
>JAAYAM010000261.1 GCA_012719355.1 Acidobacteriota bacterium | reverse complement strand
TAGGAGGAGAGCACGGAATAGGGCGCAGTGACCTCGTGGAGAACCGGCTCGTCGGAATGAAATCACGCGGCGTCTATGAGACTCCGGGAGGAACGCTCCTGATGACGGCTCACCGCGAACTTGAAAGCATCACCCTGGACAAGGCGACCCTGCACTACAAAGATTTGCTGGCGGGGAAATACGCTGAACTCGTCTATAACGGGCAATGGTTCACACCCCTGCGCTACGCGCTGGACGCATTCACCGACTCGGTACAGACGCGCGTGAACGGCAGCGTACGTCTCAAGCTTTACAAGGGAAATGTGATCATCGCGGGCAGAAAGTCTCCCAATTCGCTCTATCGCGAAGACCTGGCGACCTTCGCGCAGGACGCTATCTACAACCAGAAAGAAGCCGAAGGTTTTATCAATCTCTTCGGGCTCCCCACAAAGGTCGAAGGCCTTCTCGATCTCGCCGGCACGCGCAAGACTCCGTACCGGGAGAGAAAATACAGGAAGTAGGCCATAGAAGGGCAGTAACCGCAGCGCGCGCAGGCGCGCTGCGGTTGCGTTTGTCGGCGCATCATCATGGATATACCGTTCAGCCGGATTCCTCATCAGTCCCCGCTGTTCCTTAAGTATCTCGATTCTTCGCCTGAAGCGCTGCGGTTCTATCAGCGCATACCGGATATTGAAAGCGTCCTTGCCGTGAGCGCGGAACTCAACGGTCATGTGTACCCCAGAAGAGAGGTTACCGCGTTGCTGCGCCGGCAGAATGAAAGCTACGGCGCTTCTTCCGAGACCCTCGCCAGGATAGCGGAACTGGAGAAACCGGATTGCGTTGCCGTTCTTACCGGACAGCAGGTGGGGCTCTTCACGGGCCCTCTTTATACAATTTACAAAGCCATCACGGCGGTCAGGCTCTCTGAAGAACTGATAAGGCGGGGAGTAAACGCCGTTCCGATCTTCTGGATGGATACGGAAGACCACGATCTGCCGGAGGTCACCCGACGTACTCTGCTCAATCCCGATTCGTCAATCGAAACGGTCGATTACGGGAGAAGTCTCTTCGGAGACGCGATGCCGCCGTTCCCTGTCGGATCCATTACAATTCCAGCTCCGGTCAGACAGGTCCTGGCGGACTACCTGGAGCGGCTTCCCGAGACAGAAGAGAAACCTGAACTCCGCTCGCTGCTGGAATCAGCCTGCCGGGCCGGCTTGACGCTGGCGCAGTCCTTCGCCCGTCTGCTGACACAGGTACTGCGAAAACAGGGCCTGATACTCTTCGATCCTCACGCTGCCGAAGCCAAGAGCCTGATGACGGGAGTGTTCAGGAAGGCTCTCGTGGATGGGGAGTCCATACGCTCGTGCTTGATTGACCGGAGCAAGGATCTCGAAGCATCGGGATTCGGCGCTCAGGTCAGCATTCCCGAACACTCCACCCCTTTGTTCTTCTTCGATGACGGACAGAGGCGCGCCCTCGAAAAGCGTGGGGAAAAATTCGGACTCAAGAACAGCAGCCGCGCTTTCAGTATTTCGCAAATGGCGGAAATGGCCGCGGAGTTCCCTGAGAGGTTCAGCCCCAATGTTCTGCTCCGCCCGATCATGCAGGACAAGCTCTTTCCAACGGCTGCCTACGTGGCAGGACCGTCAGAGCTCGCCTACTTCGCGCAGGTCGAGGTTCTGTACAGACTCTACGGCCGGCCGATGCCGGTAGTGTGGCCGCGAAACAGCTTCACCCTGATCAGTCAGGAAATATCGGTTGAAATGGACCGCATGGGGATTTCGCTGGAGGACTGCCTGCAGGGAGAGGAGTACGTCACCGAAAAGGTTCTGCGCAATTCGGGAGCTTCGGCGGCGATCTCGGGACTGGAGCAACTGCGGAAGGAAACAGAAAAGGAAATTGCCGGTATCAAGCCACTGCTGCAGGAGCTCGATCCGACGCTGGCGCGGGCGATGGAGACAGCACGTCATAAGATTCTCCACAACATCAATCGCGTTCATGCGCAGACGGTCAGATTTGAAGGGATGCAGGACGCAGGACTTTCAAAAGCAGTCAGGCTGATTCTGAACAATTGTTTCCCAAAAGGAAATCTGCAGGAACGCGAGCTCGATATTTTCCATTTCATGGTCCGGCACGGCCGTTCGATCATAGATGTCATCTCCTCCGAGACGGAGTGCGGAAACTTCCGTCACCGCGTCGTAAGAATCTGATCCCCACCATCAAGCCCGGGAAATGCAATTCCTCTGTTCGTTTTTGACGATAAGAAGACCGCAGCACCGAGGGCTCCTATAGTGAATAAGGGTCACGGATTCAGCGCTGGTCGCAGCTTAAGCACTTCCCTGAACAAGCAGGATTGAGTTATATACTGAAGGGCGGCGCTGGAGTTGAAAGGAGAGTTCTTGCGCAGGCCCTATCCGGGAGGCTGCATGAAGACAGGCTGGCAGATACTCTCTCTCATATTGCTCGTGATCTCCGGCGTGCATGCCGGCAATCGAAACACCTATCCCATTCCCGAGGAACGCGGGACGGCCGGAATACTCGCCGCTTTGGGAAGACTCCCCGTCAACCTTCGTGTACTGCAGATTACGGCTCATCCCGATGACGAAAGCGCCGGCACCCTGACATGGCTCTCCAGAAAAGTACACGCGAAAACAGCACTGTTCTGCCTGACAAGAGGTGAAGGAGGACAGAACATTCTGGGAGACGAGAAATATGGAGCGCTCGGCCTCGTCCGCACCGGTGAGCTTCTCGAGGCATCCAGGCATTACGGAAACGAGCTCTACTTCGGGAAAGCAATCGATTTCGGCTTCTCGAAAACCGCGGAGGAAACCCTTCGGATGTGGGGACACGAGCCGACGCTCGGGGATCTCGTTCGCTTCATCAGGCAGTGGCGTCCGACGATTATCATCTCCAGATTCGGCGGCGGCCCTGCCGATGGTCACGGTCATCATCAGGCTGCAGGCATACTCGCCAAGGAAGCCTTCAGGGCTGCCGCAGATCCGGAGCGATTTCCCGATCAGCTGCGCGACGGCTTGCAGGTGTGGCAGGCAGCCAAGCTGTACGTCAGCAGTTTCGGACTGTCGCCCGGCGCGGTTTCGGTTCCTGCAGGAGAATACGATCCAGTATTGGGAAGATCTTACCGGGAAATCGGAGCAGAGGGATACAGCAGTCACCGCTCGCAGGGCAATGCAATGTCCTATTCTTTCCCCGGAGGCTCCGGGGAACATTTCATCCTTCAGGATTCGGCAGCGATATTGCCGGAAAAGGAGGAAGGCCTTTTCGACAACCTTGATATCTCGATCAGGTCGATCCGGGACCTTGCGGGCAAAGAAAAGGATGCGGTTGCCTTTCTCGCTGACGACCTTGCGGCCGTCGAAGAAACTGCCCTTTCGGCACTGCAAGGATTCAAACCCTTCTCGCCTGAACTGAGCGCTCCGGCTGTCAGCCGCGGAATCGTGTTGCTGACAGAGTCGATTCGCAAGGTCAGACAATCTCGTATTTCGCATTCCGCAAGAGAGCGCATCCTGGATGCCCTCGAGAACAAACGCGATGATTTTCAGGACGCATTGACAGCCGTCCTCGGAATCCACCTGCTGGCGACGACCAGAAACGCCACCGCAGTTCCCGGAGATACAGAACCCGTGACGGTTCACTTCTGGAACCGCGGCCGGGAGAACGTTGCACTCAAGTACGTCCGGCTTGAGGCCCCGGGAAAAGTTGTGCCCGAACAGACCAATCCGCCATTCGGCACACAACCTTCGGGAAGTGCAGCTCTCTACAACTACTCGATCGAGATTTCTCCGGAGGCCCCTCCGACTGAGCCCTTCTGGGATCACCCGCATCCACTAGAGGCGCGCTATGCGGTCGGCGAAACGGAAAATGAATTCGCGCCTTTTGGCAGACCTGAAATCACTGCTGAAGCCGTGTACGGGTATGACGGAGCTGAAGTATCGTTAAGAGCAATTGCCAGAGCGCAGGCGGGAAGCGCTCTGCGCGGTTCCGATTTCGTCGAATTCCAGGTCGTCCCTGCAGTCTCGGTCTCGATCGAGCCGGAATTCACCATAGTTCCAGCCGGCGGCGAACAAAGGGTGTGCGAGTTCCGCGTTTCTGTTCTCAACAATCGTATTGGCGGGATTAACGGAACTGTGCAACTCGTCGCCGACAACATGTGGCAGATTCGGCCGCCCCGAATCGAGTTCAGGCTCTCGCGCAAAGGGGAGACCAGCACGGCCGGATTTGCGGTTCATCTTCCTGCAAAAGCAGCGTCAGGCGCTTTTCCGGTCACTGCGGTCGCCACTGCCAATGGAATCGAGTACCGTCGAGGATTCCGGGGCGTATCCTACCCCGAGAACTGGACAAGGAATTACTATCGACCGGCACAGTCGCAGATCAGGCGATTCGACATCAAGACCGTGCCAGGCTTGACTGTGGGCTATATTCCAGGCGCGGGAGATGATGTTCCGGCGGCGCTCGGACTGCTTGGAATCAAGGTGGAGATCCTGTCTGGCGAGCGACTCTCGTTCGGAGAATTGGATCGCTACGATGCCATAGTGACGGGGATTCGGGCGTACAATGTCAACGAAGACCTGAGGGCAAACAACCAGCGGCTCCTGGATTACGTCTACAAAGGGGGGACCCTGATCGTGCAGTATGTGCGTCCCGAAAGGACAGGGCGTGGGGATGGCTCGGTGTTCCCCTATGGGCCGCATGCGATGACAATTTCGAGTTCGTCACGAATCACTGTTGAGGATTCGCCCCTGGAGATACTGGATCCCTCACATCCCGTCTTCAACCGCCCGAACAGAATCACCGACGCCGACTTCCAGGGATGGGTACAGGAACGGGGTCTTTACTTCATGAACTCTTGGGACTCTAAGTACTCTCCCCTTCTTTCGGGCAATGATCCGGGTGAAGAAGCGCAAAATGGAGGGATGCTTTACGCCAGACATGGGAAGGGGCATTATCTCTACACCGGATACTCCTGGTTCCGCCAGCTTCCGGCCGGCGTCCCGGGAGCCTTCCGTATTTTCGCGAACATGATCAGCCTCGGACACCGAGAGGTGCGAAATGAAAACTGACGGATACATGCAGTCCGTAAATCCAGCCACGGAAGAACTCCTGAAGTCCTGCAAGACCCATTCAGCGGAGGAAGTCGAAGCCAGGCTGGCTGCAGCCGCAGAAGCCTATTCAAGCTGGAGCCGCAAACCGGTCTCCGCCCGTTCGACCCGCATGAGGAGGATGGCCGAGTTGCTTCGAGGGAACAAGCAGGAACTGGCCACCGTCATCACGTCCGAAATGGGAAAGCCGATAGTCCAGTCAGAAGCCGAAATCGAGAAATGCGCCTACAACTGCAATTACTATGCAGATCATGCGGAAAGACTCCTGCGGGATGAGCCCCGCGCTTCGGGAGCAAGCGAAAGCTACATCCACTACGCACCCCTTGGCGTCATCCTGGCCGTCATGCCGTGGAACTTCCCTTTCTGGCAGGTGTTCCGCTTTGCCGCGCCGGCACTGATCGCCGGGAACACCGCACTTCTGAAGCACGCATCGAATGTTCCGCAGTGCGCGCTGCGCATCGAAGAACTGTTCAGAGAAGCAGGTTTTCCCCAGGGAGTCTTCCTATCGCTCCTGATCAGGAATTCCGAAGTTTCCAAGGTGATCGAACATCCCGCGATAGCTGCCGTCACACTGACCGGAAGCGAGGGTGCGGGAAGGCAGGTGGCTACCTGCTCCGGGCGAATGATAAAGAAGACAGTGATGGAGCTCGGCGGCTCAGACCCATTCATAGTTCTGGAAGACGCCGACCTCGATCAGGCGGTCCAAACGGGGGTGCGGGCGAGATTCCAGAATACCGGCCAGAGTTGCATAGCCGCAAAGCGTTTCATCATCGTCGAGCGCGTATTCGAACAATTCGAGAGACGCTTTGTCGACGCCGTCCGCCGTCTGAAGACCGGCGATCCGATGGACCGGTCAACGGAAATCGGACCGCTGGCGCGCCGTGAATTCGTCGATGAGCTGGAGCGACAGATTGGCGAAAGCACAAGCAGCGGAGCTGTTGTGCTCACCGGAGGAAGCCGACGGCGGGGCAAAGGATATTATTTTGAGCCTACGGTTCTCGGAAACGTGCGACCCGACATGCCCGCCGGACAGGAAGAAGTATTCGGACCCGTGGCAGCGATGATGCGGGCCAGGGATAAGGAAGACGCCCTTAGGCTGGCGAATCAGACCCAATACGGGCTCGGTGCCAGCCTATGGACTTCTGACATTGAAGCGGCGAAAGAACTGGCGCACAGGATTGAAGCAGGACAGGTATTCATCAACGGCATGGTGGCGTCCGACCCGAGGCTCCCCTTCGGAGGAGTGAAATCCTCCGGCTATGGCAGAGAACTCTCGGAGTTCGGCATCAGAGAATTCGTGAACGTCCAGACAGTATGGATCGGTCCGCCGCTGACAAGATAATCCTGTCCCGGAGCGCCTACGGGTTCAACGGTTGTCCCGCAGGAATGAGAATCTCTATTTTCGCGTCATTGCGAAGCTGATTCACCAGCTTTGTGAGTTCCACCTCAGCTTTCTGGCTCTTCAGCATTTCAGCCAGCTGCGTCTTGATTTCAGCCAGCGTATACAAACCTTCCTGCTTCTTTTCGGTGACCTTGACCACGTGATAGCCCACGTTTGTTTTTATGATTCTTGCACTTCCCGTCGGCATCGAAAGCGCGTCGGCAAACTCCGGAGTCACGTTCTCTTTCGAGTAAAACCCGATATCGCCGCCTTGCGAAGCCGAAGCATCCATCGAGTTTTCCCTGGCAAGTTTTGCAAAATCCTCCCCTTTCTGCGCTCTCGCCAGAAGAGCTTCCGCTCTCTGCTTCGCGAGCGCATCCTGTTCCGGCGTATCGCTCGCCGGCTGGATCAGGATATGACTGACGCGGGCAAGTTCGCCGTGCTGAAACTGGGCAGGATTACTCGAGTAATACTTTGCCACTTCCTCGTCTGTCACGGAAACCTTCTTGGTAATGTTCTCTTCAATGTATTTGGATATCGCCAGTGTCTGGTACAGCTCCTTCTCGAGCGATGCACGGTCTGTGTGCTGGTTCGCCAGTGCGATATTCATCTCTGCGTCGCTCCGGAAGCTTTTCGAGATCTTCTGCATCTCTTCCTGCACTTCCGCATCAGTCGCGGTAAGTCCGGTTGCGGCAGCCTTCATAAAGATCAGCTTCGAATTCACGAGGGTGTTGATCGAGCTCAGCACCAGCTGCCCACGATAGTCTTCCCGAAGCTTGTTCCATTCCGGACTGCCGATAGTGGCAAGCTGTGCGCGCACCATCCGCTCCAGGTCGCGTCCCAGGATGGCTTGCCCGTCAACCCGGGCCACTACGGCGGGGAAAAGCGCATTCGGCTCTGCTGGTGGAATGACTTCATCCTCTGTCGCTGAAGCAGCGGTTTTGGGTTTAGCTGCGGGCGATTCCTGTGGGAAGGCATTACCTGCAGACACTAACAGAAGAAGTGACATGGAAAAAATGTTCAAGGACTTCACGGGTATCGGCATCTCCTTTTCTTGCTAGGGTCTCCAAAGACGGATCCGCCCGCCGGGAGGTTCGCCTCCGGCCGGCCGCACGAGCCCTGAGAGGCTCAAAGCTTAGCATGCGAGCGCTCCTGCCCGAAATTAATTTCAGAAATGCATGGGCACGATCGTGCGTCGATGCTCCCCCTCGCCAATGATCGTCTCTCCATGTGTCACACGGACTTCGAACAACAGCTTTCGACCATCAGCCTGCAGCAGTCTTGACCGCACCTTCACGAGAGAACCCAGAAACGCGGCAGCCTTGTGCCGGACATGGACTTCGTAGCCGACCGTTGTGAACTCAGGAGGGAGGTACTGTTGAACCAGATCTTTCGAGACGCCTTCCATGAGACTGATCATCATGGGCGTTGAAAGCACCGGCGTTGCGGTATGGGTGGCGACAAGCTTCTCTGTCACGACAACTTCGCGTTCTGCGGACAGTCCCGGTTGTATGTCAAACGTCTGAGCATCCATAACACAAATTGTAAACGATTTAGTAAACCAAACATAGAACGGCCTGCAGTCGGCTCTGCGTCGATTCTCGAAGTATGGTATTTTGTTTTTTGGCCGGAGATCAGACGAATGCTCTATTACGTGGGACACCCCCTGCCGGAGTACCGGGTCAAAGCCTCCATCGACTGCGTTCATTCGGCCGAAGCACACAATCAGATACACGACGATGATTTCGCAAAGCATCACGGATTCCGTTCCGGGCTCGTTTCGGGTGCATCTCTCTTCGCCTACATGTCGCGGCCGGTCGCGGAACTGCTGGGAAGAGACTGGCTGGCGCGCGGTTCCGCGGAGGTCCGTTTCGTTCGTCCGGTATACGAAGGGGAGGAGATCAGGGTTACCGGATCGGTTGTCTCGATCGCGAAAGACGGGACTATTACTATGGAGTGTCAGGCCGCGAACAATCTCGGCGCCGTGTGCGGAATAGGGATTATGCGGCACCCTTCCTCGGTACCGGTGGTCGAGCCGTCAGCTTCGGATTACCCGGACGGGAATGGAGCTTTTCACCGTCCAATATCTCTCGAGACGCTGGAAAAGGGAGAGCCGCTGAGATTGATCACGTCCGAGTGCACTCGGAGCGTCAATTGGCAATACTGCCGGAAGTCGATCAGAGATCATCACCCCCTGTATGAGACGAACATCCATCCGGGCTGGCTCGTCAACCGTGCCAGCCGCATCCTTTCCGCAAACTTCGCCATTCCCGCCTGGATAGACGTATCCAGCCAGATACAGAATTTCCGGACGATCGAGAACGAATGCCGAGTGGAAACTCGAGGCCGGGTCCGGGACAGATTCGAACTCAAGGGCGACCACTTCGTCGTCCTGGAACTGGCCCTGTTCGTTCCTCAGGGTTGTCTGGCTACCATCCTGTACACAGCCATCTTTCGCATCGCGCCCAACGCAGCCTGAAGCGTGACGGCATCGCCGGTTATGCTTTTATCAGGGCTCGCGCCCCTGAACGCATTCCTTCAAGGGTCAACTCATACATCGGAAAGATTCTCTGGATCATCCTGGTGCTCGGCACTGAAGCCCACCACTCCGCCGGTTCGGGGTTCAGCCAGATCACTTTCCGGAATCTCTTCCTCACGTCCATCAGCCACTCGATTCCGGGCCGGTCGTTTCGGTACCAGTAATCGATCGCTCCATTGCGGCTGAGCAATTCGCTGGGGGCCATGTACGCGTCGCCGACCAGGATCACCTTGTAGTTGCGGCTGGTCTGATCGAGCACTTTTCGTGTGGAAACCGCCGACATCTGCTCTATGTCGGTGTAGAGTTCCTGGTAAATGCAGTTATGAAAGTAGTAGTATCGCAGGTCCTTAACAATGTCCTTTGCGGCTGAGAAGAGTCGGCTGACAAGCTCGGAATACGGATTCATCGTTCCGCCGGCGTCCATCAAAAGCATCAGCTTGATTCGCTTCTTTCTCGCCCTCTCCCAGATGAATTCGAGTTCACCTGCATTCCGGCACGTCGCATCTATGGTTCCTTCCACATCCAGCATGTCGCGCGGTCCTTCACGCACGACCTGCCGTATGTAGCTGAGGACCGTTTTGATGGAGCGGGTATCGAGCGTTACATCATCACGATAATTTCTGAAGGTTCGCTTCTCGGCGATCTGAATCGCGCTGCGCATGCGGCTCTGATGCTGCCCGATCCTGATACCGGCAGGATTATATCCCCAGGCGCCGTAGGGTGATCGACCACGCACCCCGATGGCCCTGTTCCCTCCCACGTGCAGATCATCGTCCTGGTTCCTCAGTCTTTCTTCAAAGCGGGCTCGCGCTTCTTCCAGCGACAACTCCTCCACCATCCGCTTCTCCTCTTCCGTAAGCTGGAGCGGAGGCATCTGGAGCAGCCGCTCCTCTATTCTGCGGATCAGGTCATCATCCGATTCGATATGTCCGAAGCACTCAAGGAATGCCTGATCGTACTTGTCGAAATGACCCTCGCTCTTGACCAGGATCGAGCGGGCTATGTAGTAAAAGCGCGTAAGTGAACTGTCAATTAGGTTTTGCGAAAGCGCATCCTGCAGCAGGAGCCACTCGTTGAAAGTGACCGGCACTCCCCGCCTTCTCAAGGCCTTGAAGAAGTTGACGAACATAAGAACATCCCTTTATTGTCCCGGCTGGGATCTTCAGTGAACAGCCACTCTGGCGACGTCTTCCTCCGTCTTCAGCAGTACGCCAAGGAATGGCAGGCGCTTGTTCAGTTCGCCTTCGGTGATTCCTCCGGCTAGAATCGCCTGGATCCAGTCAAGCAATTCACTGGTTGACGGCCTCTTCCTGAGCTCGTGCCTCTGGCGGATGAAGTAGAATTTCGCGACAATCTGGGTCAGCAGATTCTGCTTCAGGTCCGGGAAGTGGACTTTAGCTATTCTTTCCATCATCTCGGGATCCGGGAATTCAATATAGTGGAACAGGCAGCGGCGTAGGAAGGCGTCAGGCAGCTCCTTTTCGCTGTTGCTGGTGATAACCACAATTGGACGGTGGCTGGCCTTGAAATGCTCTCCCGTCTCGACGATGTCGAAGCTCATCTGGTCGAGTTCAAACAGCAGGTCGTTTGGAAATTCCAGATCCGCCTTGTCGATTTCGTCGATTAGAAGTACGACCTGTTCCTGAGCACACAGGGCTTCTCCCAGCTTACCCAGCTTGATGTACTGCTTGATGTCGGAAACGTCCTTGTCGTGGAAGCGCGAATCATTCAGCCGCTGAACGGTGTCGTAGACATACAATCCGTCACTTGCCTTGGTGGTCGACTTGATGTTCCAGCGGATCAGACGCAGCTTCAGGTCCTCCGCAATCACCTGCGCAAGTTCCGTCTTTCCCGTCCCGGGTTCGCCCTTCAACAGGAGAGGCCTGCGGAGAACGATCGACGCATTGACGATTTCCCTCAGAGCATCGCTGAGGATATAGCTGCCGGTCCCTTTGAATCTGTCCATCTGCGGTGAGTACCTCCTGTTACGCTGTTATTGTGCCTGCCGTCCCTTCCCGGCGAGTATTCTCTCTGCGGCAGTCCGATGCGGATTGTCAAGCAGCTGACCATCAACGGTAGTCAGGGCTTTTCCTCTTGATTCCGCATCATCGAGCTCCTTGAGCACCTTCTCGGCCCATGCGATCTCTTCCGGAGTTACGTCAAAGACGTGATTTATGGTCTCGAGCTGATCCGGATGCAAGGCGCACTTGCCGTCAAATCCCATTCTGCGGGCCTGCGCCGATTCTCTGCCAAGCAGATCGAGGTTCCTGATGTCAAAGCACGGAGCGTCGATGGCATCAATTCCCGCGGAGCGCGCTGAAACGACGATCATCTGCAGGGCCAGCAGGAGTTCCGAACGATCTTCACCGACATGGCACCTGAGATCGCTGGCGTAATCGGCCGATCCGAAAACGAGTGACGACATCCGTGGTGAGGCGTTGGCAATCTCGGCGCCGCGCAGGAGCCCGGCTGCGGATTCGATCATCGCGTGAAGCATTATGCCTCCCGGAGGCATCTTGTGCCTGGTTTCGAGTTCCAGGATCAATGCTTCCGCCGCGAGGATGTCAGCACCCTTCTCAACTTTCGGCAAACATACGGCGTCCGGGCCGAGCGGCACTATATCAGCCAAATCCCGCTTTCCCGTATCGGTACGAAGGCTGTTGATCCGGACCACGACTTCCCTGCGGCCGAAATCAATCTGCTCCAGTGCTGCGGCCACGTTCGCGCGAGCGGCGTCCTTCCTCGATGATGCGACTCCGTCCTCCAGATTCAGCAGAAGCGTATCCGAATCCAGTGCTGCGGCGCGCCCCAGCATCTTCTCGCTGTCGCCGGGGACGTATAGTACGGTACGTCGCATATTCGGTTTCATATCCGCGGCCCTCCTTTCGAGCTTCCTACCCATACTAGCATCTGAACGCTGAAACCCTCAACAAGCGTCCCGCTCGATTTCAGTTGGCTCTACCCCGAACGCTTCCAGTATGGTATGGATGAGCTTGGGGCAGTCCGGAGGTCGGGTTGGCAATCATCACAATTTCGCACCAATATGGGAGCGGAGGAGAGACAGTAGGCCGGGAAGTCGCTGTCCGGCTTGGTTTTGAATTGATCACCCCGGAGCGGGTCAGCGAAATCATCAGCGAGCGCTATCAGCTTGACTACTCCCTTAAGGGCGAAATCAGCCACACTCCACGTGAACGCGAATCGGGCAAGCTTTTCTCCAGACTCATTTCCGCAGTTCTCGCCGACATGGCACTGCTGAATCACCTCGTAATCCTCGAGTGCGGCGGGCAGTTCATCTTCCGTTCTTTCCCGAATGCTCTTCACGTCCGGATCACCGCTCCGCGTGAAGCGAGGGCACGGCATGTCATGCAGGCGGAGTCGGTTTCCATGGAAGACGCTTTACACAAGGTTGAGAAACAGGACCGGAGCCATCACCGTTTTCTTCGCTCGACTTTCCGGTGCTCGAGCGAGATCCCGGAGCATTATGACCTCACCATAAATACCGCCTCGCTCGGAATAAGCCAGGTGACAGAGCTTGTCCTGGCGGCCGCAAGGGCAAAGAAGGTCGAAACATACGGAATGGTTTCGAACGAGACAGTCGAGAGGCTGAAACTGCGCAACCAGATCAGGCTGCAGAGGACCCTGACAACACTTTCGCTGGAACATAACCCTGCCCTGAACCAGTTCGCGCATCCGAGCGAACTCTTCTTTTCCCGCCTCATGGATTTCTACGGAATCAGGTGGGAATATGAACCGCGAACGTTTCCACTTCGCTTCGATGAGGAAGGAAATATTCTGGAGGCTTTCTCGCCGGACTTCTACCTTCCTGACAGCGATCTTTACGTGGAGCTCACCACAATGAAGCAGTCTCTCGTCACGAGGAAGAACCGCAAGGTCAGAATGCTGCGGGAAAGATATCCGGAAATAAAAATACAGCTTCTCTACCAGAAGGATCTGGAAGACCTGATCTTCAAATACACTGCCCGAAAACTGGTCAATCCCGGTGAAGTCTCATGATCGAGGATCTGGAAAAAATACTTTTCACCGAAGAAGAAATCCACCGACGCATCAAGGAAGTCGCCGGGGAGATATCATCCGACTACAGAGGCCGCGATTTGGTCCTCGTTGCAGTGCTAAAAGGAGCGGTCTTCTTCATGACCCATCTCGCCCAGGCCCTGAGCATTCCCGTGCGCATCGATTTCCTGGGAATCGAGAGTTTCTCTCCCGGCAGGGCTTTGCC
The DNA here is from genome assembly GCA_012719355.1 of Acidobacteriota bacterium. Classification (GTDB taxonomy): domain Bacteria; phylum Acidobacteriota; class UBA6911; order UBA6911; family UBA6911; genus UBA6911. The sequence continues at coordinate 28,407 of JAAYAM010000261.1, read as the reverse complement.
CGGAGTCGTTCGAATCTCGAAAGATCTCGACATCGCGATACAGGGAATGGACGTTCTCATTATCGAGGACATCGTGGACATGGGCTTGACGCTCCGCTACCTGCTGAACATGCTTCAGGAGAGGCATCCGCACAGTACAGCAGTCTGCACGTTCGTCAACAAGGCTACACGGCGGCTCGTCGACATACCGGTCAAATACAGCTGTTTTGAAATACCCGATCGTTTTGTGGTCGGATTCGGCCTCGACTACGGCCAACTCTACCGTAATCTCACCTGCCTCGGGATACTCAAGAAGGAAATCTACCAGAGCTGAAACGCAAAAAAGGTGCCGCTCTTTCCGAGCGCGATTATCAGCCAGATATGATAGACGGACAGCAGAGCATACGAAAGCAGGCACAGCCGCGCTGCATACCTGCCCAGGGCCCATTCCTGGTGGACCACGATAATCGCTATCGGGATGACAGTCAGGGCAGCCTTTACTGTGAAAAAAGCAGGGAGCCCACCGCTACTGATGACCCGTTCGAGAATCGGATTGAGTTCAGTTGCTGTCCCCTTTATCAGATGGACGGCGGTAATCACAGCATCCATGCCGGAAAGAAGCACAACCGCGATCGCAATTATTATGGTACGGGGATCATAGATGTCGACGTATGCACCCCTGTCAGTCCTGCGGCGTCCTCTGCTCCTTCTTCGCTTGTGAGGGCGTACAAACAGTTCCCGGAAAGACACTGGGCCCCTTCGGTCCATTCCTGAACGTCTCTCCGGCCGCAACTCTCCACTATCTGGATCCCGGTAGTAAGTTTCGTCCATTTTCTGACATTATCGGCCTGATGAGACCGGAACTTAGGACTGTTTCGCCTGGGTGGGAAGCCGCTTAACCGAATCACTCGATACATCTTCGTACCGAAGGACGCAGTTGCGCCCTTTGATCTTGGCACCATAGAGCGCCCGATCCGCCCGCTCGATCAGGGTTTGGGGGTTTGCACGCGGGTCAGGAATGACGCAGGCAACGCCGCAACTGACCGTTAAATAAGGCGCAACAGAAGAATTGTCGTGCTGAATCCTCAGTCCGGCCACCTCCTGACGTATCATCTCCGCAACGTGCAATCCGCCTTCAACATCTGTCCCGGGCATTACTACGGCGAATTCCTCTCCCCCGTACCGGGCGCACAGGTCGGATGAGCGGCGGCTCTTCTTTCGGATGACCGCGGCCACCATTTTCAGGCAGGCGTCCCCTGCCTGGTGACCATAACAGTCGTTGTAACGCTTGAAGAAATCGACATCGGCCATGATGAGTGAAATCGGCCTGCGCTCGCGGGCCTGCCTGCGCCATTCGGTGTTGAGATAGTCGTCAAAACGACGCCGGTTGTGGAGGTCTGTCAATCCGTCTTCAGTGGCGAGTCTTGCAAGTTTGCGGTTAGCCAGCTCCAGTTCCCTGTTGGCAAGCTGAAGCTTCATCTCGGAGTTCTTTCTTTCGGTGATATCAGAAAACGTTTCGACCAGTCCGATGGTGCTCATCTCCAGGTTCGCCAGTGGAGTCGATGTCACCAAAAACGGGATGGTCTTGCCCGACCTGAAAGTCAAGGCCTTCTCCTGTTCGATCATCCGTTCGCCGGCAAGGATCTGTTTCATGGGGCACTTTTCGCTGCCGCGGCGGCACGCATCATTCAGGAGATCGTAACATTTCAACCCGACCACTTCCTCGGCGTTCATCCCGAGCAGATCCAGAAGCTTCCTGTTCACACGGATGACTTTATGATTCCTGTCGACGGCCCAGATCCCGTCGTTGGACGCATTGAAGACCTGGTTCATTATGAGATTTGATATCTCGGTCTCCATGACGATCCGATTGGACCGTTCCATGGTCTCGCTGAGAGCCTCATCCATCTGGCGGCACAGATCGTCGTACTTCCTCCTGATCCGCTTGAGCTCTTCTTCTGCGTTGAATCCCTGTGATGCAATCCGGTCATTCCTGGTTCTGTTCATAGGATCCACCTTCAAATGCATCTGCATGCGGCACAGGCGGAAAGCCCCGGTAGAACCGCAGCCGTTTGCGACTTTTCCAGATAAGAGCCTCCATTATAAGCATTTCGGCCACGGGTCTACAAAACCAATTTGCCGGATATAGAATTAATGTGGAGGAGATATATGTTGAAAGTGGGAGACAGGGCGCCTGATTTTTCAATTGCCGACGATCACGGACGGATACGCACGCTCGGCGATTTCGCCGGCAGGAATATTGTTCTCTTTTTTTTCCCCAAGGCTGACACGCCGGGTTGAACACGCGAGGCGTGCGGGTTCCGCGACGCCATGGCGGAGATCGAGAAAAGGGGAACGGCGGTGATCGGCCTGAGTCTCGACAGTGTCGAGGCCCAGGCGGCATTCCGCGATAAATATACCCTCAACATGCCGCTGCTGTCCGACAGCGACAGGAAGACTGCAGCCGCATTCGGTGTATTGAACGATAAGCCAGTGCCAGGAATTCAGCGCACTACCTTCATCGTCGGAACAGATGGGCTAATCAAGAAGGTCTTTCCGAACGTCAAGGTTGACGGGCATGCGGAAGAGGTGATCCGGGCCCTTGATGCACTCGGATAATTCAGCGCGCTATCTGCTCCAAAGCCCATTGAGCGTGTAGACGAACAAGCGGGCTGTCATCCTTGAGAGCGGACTTAAGCGCCGGCAACGCATGTCTGCTGCCGGAGTTGCCGAGCGCTACCGCGACATTCCTGACAAAGCCGTCCCGAGTGGCGCGCCACAGCGGGCTTTTTCGGAACCGTTCCCTGAACTCGCCGGGAGTGATTTTGATCAGCGACGCAAGCTCGGTCATCAGGTTCTCCGCCCTGGGCTTGAAGCTCTCTTCCGAAGTCGGCACCGCGAACCGGTTCCATGGACACACGTCCTGGCAGTCGTCACATCCAAATATCCTATTTCCTATTAAGGGACGCAGTCGAACCGGAATGATCCCCCGCAGTTCGATGGTCAGATATGAGATGCAGAGCCGCGCGTCAAGCAGATAGGGAGCGATTATCGCTCCTGTCGGACACGCCCGGATGCAGCGGTCGCACGTACCGCAATAGTCCTTTTCGGGAGCATCATAGTCCAAAACCATATCGAGCAGAATGATGCCGATGAAAAACCAGGAACCACGTTCGCGCGCAATCAGGTTGGTGTGCTTACCGAGCCAGCCGAGGGAACTCCGGGCGCCCCAGACTTTCTCCATCACCGGTCCTGTATCAACGTAGCATATCCCGTGCGCGGAGGGTTCCTCTCTCCGGATGAATTCCAGGAGAGACTCGAGGCGATGCATCACAACAGAATGGTAATCCTCTCCCCAGGCATAGCGGCTGATTCTCCCTTTGAAAGGATCTGCATCCAGGAGATACGGCGTCCAATAGTTCATCGCCACGATGACGAATGTTTTCGCATCTGCGAGAACCAGGTCCGGATCCCGCCGCTTGACCGCCTGCCGCTCCAAATAGCGCATTTCGCCGTGCCTTCCCTCGTTCAACCAGTCGGCGAACTCCCGCTCATACGGGAGGGGACCTGCAGGAGTAATCCCTGTCTTGAAGAAGCCGAGCCGCAGGGCTTCGTTGCGAATTCTCGAACTCAGGTCAGCCATAGGCGGAATTATGACAGCTCCACGCGGATTGCGACAGCTGAAGCTTGCCGCCTACGCCAACGGTCCTTATCTGAACGTGCGGGAGAGAAAGGGAAGAGTCTCGTCGAGATGATTTGCTATCAGAGCCCATCCATGCGGCTCCCCAGGATGTATCTTGAAGACGTGGGACACCCCCGACCCGGTCAGGATCCGATCCAGTTCCCTGCACCCTTCATCGAGACGGATTGTCGGGATGTACCGGTCATCGGTTCCGTAATCAAAATAGATCTCCAAATCTTTCAAATTTCCTTTCTTTGCCAGGACCAGGGGATTGTTTGCATTCCAGAGATCCTGCCGGATGGGATTGCCGAAAATCGGTGCGATCATCCCGATGAAGTAGGTGTAAAAACGCGAAGACTTCATAGATTCGGGGACTGCCGCCGGGTTCAGTCCGGGGATAAGAATCGGAGAGTGTGCCGCTACGGCCGCATAATTCTGCGGGTACTTCATGGCGATTTTGAGCGCTCCATACCCTCCCATTGATGTTCCGGCAATGGCGCGGTTCTCACGTCCCTTGCGGGCCCGGAAGGAAGTCTCCATGAACTGGATGAACTCCCGCGCTATCAGGTCCTCGTACATCTTCGAGCCGTCGATGTAGTTGCAGTAGAAGCTGCTGTCTCCGCGCGGGTGAACCATGATGAACTCCGGGACTTTTCCCGAAAGGATCATCTGCTCAAGGCGGTCCTGAAAACTCCCATAGCGTTCGACGGTCCAGCTGGTCTCGTCGTTATTGAGACCATGAAGGAAATAGATGACCGGATACGTGCGATTCAAATCCTTCGAAAAAGACGGCGGGAGAAAAACACTGTAGCGCGCAGGCATTCCGATACTGTTGGAATCGAAAGACCTGAATTCTATTCTCGATCCGCCCGGAAGCGTTATCGGGCTGAGGTCCTGGCGCCGGCGGTTGTCGTTGAACTGTCCCCTCAGCAGTGCAGCAAATATAAAGAGCACGCAGCAGGTGGTTATTGAAAGGCGATAACGTGCCATTCCATTCCTCCGTTCCTACTCGAGGCTGCCTATGATGGCCTTACACATTTCGTCGGTGGTTGCATTCCCTCCGATATCAGGAGTCAGGGTCTTCCTCTCCCGCACGACTTTGCGCATAGCCTTGTCGACGCGCACGGCAATCTCTCCGAACTCGAGATACTCAAGCATCAGGACGGCCGAACGCAGAAGCGCAATGGGATTGGCCAGGCCCTTGCCCGCGATGTCCGGTGCCGTGCCGTGGACCGCCTCGAACAGCGCACAGTCGTCGCCATAGTTGACTCCCGGAACGAGCCCCAATCCGCCCACGAGCCCTGCCGCCAGATCCGAAACGATATCTCCATAGAGATTCTCGAGCAGCAGTATGTCGAACTGCTCCGGTTTCATGACCAGCTGCATGCAGGTGTTGTCGACGATGGAATCATTGACCTCGATTTCAGGATAACGGGCAGCGACTTTCCGGGAACATTCGAGGAACAGGCCGTCACTCAATTTCATGATATTGGCTTTGTGCACGATCGTGATTTTTCTGCGTCCGGTGCGCCGGGCATAATCGAAGGCAAAAGCGGCAATCCTTTCCGAAGCGCTGCGCGTTATGACCTTCAAGCTTTCGACCACCCCCGGGATAACCTCATGCTCGATTCCGGAATACAATCCTTCCGTGTTTTCGCGGATCACGACAAGGTCGATTCCCTTCCATTTGGTATCGATGCCTTCGAGGCTCTGAACAGGCCTGTAGGCGGCGTACAGATTGAAGTGCTGGCGCAGCGAAACATTGACGCTCTTGTGCCCTGTCGCGATGGGAGTCTTGAGCGGCCCTTTCAGTCCGACACGTGTCCGCTCAATCGATTCTATAACGTCGGCAGGCAGAGGCACTCCCTTGTCCCTGATCGCGGATTCGCCCGCAAGAGCGATCTCCCACTCAGGCCGGAATCCTGCTGCCTCCAGAATCTTGACCACGGCATCGGAAATCTCCAGTCCGATGCCGTCGCCGGGAATCAACGTAACGGCATTGCCGGTTTTCCTCATAGTTCCGCCTCCATTTCGATGCGTATCCGGATGAGTCCGTCAGGATCCGCCATTTTCAGGTGGCGGATCATGCCCCGGATTGTGTCGCTGACGATGACTCTCGAGAAACGGCTCATCTCCAGGCTGACGGGAACTTCGTTGACGTGAATAAGAACCGCCTCTCCATCCAGCTCATAGTCGAGTCTTCTGATAGGCAGCGGAGTCTTGAGGGAAGTCGCTATCCCCGCACAGACGTTACCCACAAACTGCGCGATAAAAGGGGTCAGATGAGCTTCAACGCCGTTACTGTACATACGAATTCGCATACTGATTGAATATTAGCACAGCGTCCGGCCGCTCCCTTCGAGTGAGGAGAATTGCCCTTGCATGTCCTCTTCTGGTAGGATGCAGCCTGCCTCAGCGACAGACAACTGGCATCATTGGGGGGAGAGGTTCTGACAATGGAAAAGTTCGTAGTAACGGGAGGCGCCGGATTCATAGGATCTCATCTTGCTGAATCTCTTCTGAACAGCGGTTTCCCGGTCACGGTCATCGACAACCTGAGCACCGGGAGGAAGGAGAATCTCGACGGCTGGTCGGAGCGGGCAGGACCCAGATTCCAGGCTCTGTTCATTGACATTAACGATACCGATGGACTCCGCGGCGCTTTCGCAGATGCTTCGTGCATCTTTCATCTTGCAGCCATACCGTCAGTAGCGCGATCGGTGGAAAACCCGGCTGCGACTCAGATGGCAAATATCAACGGAACCCTCTCGGTGCTGACCGCCGCGAGGGATGCCGGGGTAAAGAGAGTCGTTGCCGCATCATCCTCTTCCGTGTACGGAGACGATCCCAATCTGCCGAAGAAGGAAGAACGAACCGGACGCTGCCTCTCTCCCTACGCACTCAGCAAATTTGTGACTGAGGAGTATTGCCGGCTGTTCTACCGGCTCTACGGACTGGAAACGGTGGTGCTGCGCTACTTCAACGTGTTCGGTCCACGGCAGGATCCGAATTCGCACTACGCCGCCGTGATTCCCCGCTTCACGACTCGCCTGCTGACAGGATCGCCTCCTGTGGTGTACGGAGATGGGGAGCAGACGAGAGATTTCACCTATGTCTCTAATGTTGTTGAGGCGAATCTGAAGGCGGCGACACAACCGGCAGCGGCGGGAGAGGTGTTCAACATAGGATGCGGCGGAAGAACGAGCCTCAACGAGCTGATCGCCAAACTCGAAGGTATCATCGGGAGTGGGCTGACTCCTCAGTATGAAGCGCCCCGAAAGGGGGACGTTCGCGACTCCCTGGCCGACATCGCCAAAGCGCGCAGACTCCTGGGATACTCCCCCGGAACTTCACTGGAAGACGGTCTGCGCAAGGTGGTCGATCACTACCGTCATATCCTGAAGGCGGCGGATGGTATTTCCTGAGCCTGTCATCGCGCAGACACAATGATCTCATTCCTGTTTGTAGATACGGAACGTGTATGGAGGGGAGGGCAGGAACAACTCTTCACTCTCCTTACCGGTCTGAGACGCCGGGGCCACGAAATACATCTGGCATGCCCACCCGAAGCACCTCTCGCGGCACAGGCAAAGGGCGAGCGAATCACGGTGCACCCGCTGAGAATTCGGAGTGAGGTGAGCCTTCCCGCGACTCTCCGGCTGATGTCGATTCTCCGCAGAGTACGCCCGCAGATCCTTGCCTTCAATACTCCCCGGGCGATCCTCGCCGGAACTGTGGCGTCAAGGTTCAGCAACGTCCGTGGGCAAGTCATCTTCCGCAGGGTCCAGTTCCCTTTGAGAAAGTCACTCTTCACCCGACTCAAGTACAGATGGGGGATTGACTGCATCATCACCAACTCAGAGGCTATCCGGCGTCAACTGCAGGTCGACGGCCTGTCGCTTTCCAGCATCAGGACTGTATACGAAGGGGTCGAACTGTCGCGCTTCTCACAGTATTCGGATTACAGGCGCACCGGCTCCGGGCCCCTCGTTGTCGGCAACGTTGCGCATATGAGTCCGGAGAAAGGATTGAACTATCTCGTACAGGCGGCGGCCCTGATACCGGAGGTACGCACGAGACTGCGGTTTGTTCTCGTGGGAGACGGCCGCTGTCTTCCGGAACTGAAGGATTCAGTCCGCGCGCTGGCGCTGGAGGAGATCTTCGAGTTCCCCGGGTTTCAGTCGAATACGCTCGATTTTTTCAGAAGATTCGATATCTTCGTACTTCCAAGTCTGTCTGAAGGTCTCCCGTCGGCGATTCTGGAAGCAATGGCCTCCTCACTTCCTGTGGTCGCCAGCAGAACGGGAGGGATTCCGGAGCTTGTCATTGATGGGGAAACCGGCCTGCTGGTACCCCCCGCAGATGCTGCCGCACTTGCGCGGGCCATCGACCACCTGGCCGGTCACCCGGATGCGGCCAGATATATGGGGCAGAGAGGAAGAGCACGCGTCGAAGAGCAATTCACGATGGAGCGCAAGATTCTCGATACCGAAAACATCTGCGAGTCGCTTCTGCACCGCTGATACACGACATGGATACCTATGGCTGAATTCAGATCCACGACGAGATATCTGCCCGCGTCTCTTCAGAACCGGTGGGAGACCGCAACGTTTCTGGCGCTGGCGGGCAGCATATCCCTGGTCCTGGTATCAATCGCCGTTTCCCAGATCCTGCTGGCTGCCGCCATCGCCGGATCAATCTACCTGCTGAAGCAACAGAAGTACCCTCTCGGGATACGCGTGTTTGTCCCTTTGCTGGCTTACATGATCTGGACCCTGATAGCTGCGGCGGCCTCGTCTGATCCGGCCCGCGGCATTCTCACCAGCAAGAAGTTCTATCTCTACCTCCTGCTGGCAATCGTCCCGTTCGTGCTGCGCGGCGCCGGCAGGATAGTGTGGACCTACCGGGCGATATTTGCTGTCGCGATCATATCGTCGGTGGCAGGGATAGTCCAGTTTGCCGCTAATCCGGAACGGGACCTGCTGCATCGCATCTCGGGGTTCATGGGGCACTGGATGACCTATTCCGGACTCCTGATGCTTGCTCTCGTACTGCTTGCCTCCTACGCCATCGGCTATGGACTGCGCAGGCAACTCTGGGCATTCCCGGCCGCGGGATTGATAATCGCCGCGCTGCTGCTGTCTCAGACCCGCAACGCATGGCTTGGCGCGCTGGCGGGGATCTGCCTGCTGGTGATAATCTGGCGGCCGAAGGCGCTCATTCTTCTGATTCCCGGCGTTATGGTTTTCTACTTCCTCTCGCCCGGGATGGTGAAGCAGCGCATCCAGACCGGGATGAATCCGGCCGATCCGAATACCAGGAATCGTATTGAACTGTTTGAAACCTCGGTCAGGCTGATACAGGACAACCCGTGGTTTGGAGTCGGCCCGAGACTGGTGAGCGAGGAAGCCCTGCGATACCGCGGCAACAACGACTTCCCCGATGTGCTCTACATTCACATGCACAACAACTTTCTCCAGATAGCCGCGGAATCGGGGATTCCGGGACTGATCCTCTGGCTGTGGTTCATGGGGCAGCTGGCGTGGGATGCGCTCCTCTGCTATCGGCGGACGGCGGCGCAGTCCGGTTTCCGGAACGAAGCGGCGCGCAGAGAAGCCTTGACGGCTTCTTCCGCGGCTCTCGCATCATGGGCTGCGCTCATTTCCGCTGGGATGTTCGAGTACAACTTCGGAGACTCTGAAGTCCTCACCCTCTTTCTTTTTATCACCGGGGCGCCGTATGCCCTGTTGACGCCGAGCCGGCAGCATTCAGAAAGTCTGACGGTGCCAATGTGAGAATAGCGATACTTGGGACGCGGGGCATTCCTGCCAACTACGGCGGCTTCGAGACTTTTGCCGAAGAGTGCGCCACCGGCCTCGCCGCGAGGGGACACGATGTCACCGTGTACTGCCGGTCACACTACGTGTCGAGTGCACTGAAGACACACAGGGGAGCACGCCTGGTCGTCCTGCCGACTCTGGAGTGGAAATACACTGATACGATAGTCCATACTTTTCTATCGGTGCTTCATGCGGTTACCCGCCGATATGACGCGATTCTGATCTGCAATGCCGCAAACAGCATCTTCGCCGCGATTCCAAGGCTGTTCGGAATTCCCGTCGCCGTCAACGTCGATGGAATCGAGCGACTGCGCCGTAAATGGAATCGTCTCGCGAAGGCTTACTATCATCTCTCTGAGTATCTTTCGACAAGGATTCCCAACGTCATCGTCACAGACGCCCGCATCATCAGGGAATACTATCTCAGGAACTACGGTGCAGAGTCCGTGTACATCCCTTACGGAACCAGAATCACGAGGCCGGAGGGTATCGAGACGCTCGAAAGGCTCGGTCTTGTGCCCAACGAGTACTTCCTCTACGTAAGCCGCTTCGAACCCGAAAACAATGCGCACCAGGTGGTAGCTGCTTTCGAGAAGACCGGAATTCCGATGCGTCTTGTGCTTGTAGGCGACGCCCCCTACGCACCCGAGTACATTAAGAAGATCAAGTCAACACGTGATCCGAGAATTCTGTTTCCCGGCGCGATCTACGGCCCCGGATACTGGCAGCTTCAGGCAAACGCTTTCTGTTATGTACACGCCACCGAAGTGGGCGGCATTCACCCGGCCCTGGTGGAAGCGATGGGACAGGGGAATCTGATCATCGCAAATGGAACTCCGGAAAATGCGGAAGCGCTCGAGGGCGCCGGCCTGCTCTACCGGAAGAACGACGTGGATGATCTCGCGCGCCGCATGCGGGAAGTCGCGGAACATCCGGAAGCGGTCGCCAGTCTGAAGGTTGCAGCAATGGAACGTGCCCGGACGGTCTATTCATGGGATTCCGTGGTCGGCGCCTACGAGCAGCTGTTCTCCGACATGATAAAGATGCGCCGCAGTTGAGCACCGTGCAGGCGACCCACCTGCAGGTTTTCTGGTATCCTTAGTAGCAGTTACCCTCCTCCATTCCCCCCGCAATGAAAACCCGGAGAATTTCGCAGAGCCATGATCGTCAATTACGACTGCCGTCATTTCCTCGGCCACAAACCGTGCAAGTTCCGGCGTGAATGCGAGGGATGCCCGCACTATTCCCCCTTTGGCAAAAGGATCCTGATTATCAAGCTGGCGGCGATGGGAGACGTGCTGCGAACAACGACACTGCTCCCCGGATTGCGTGAAACCTATCCGAATTGCCACATCACGTGGCTGACGGAACCTAACGTAATTCCCATGCTGGAAGGGACCGGCGAGATAGACCGGCTCCTTTCCTACAGTCACGAAACGGCCCTGCAGCTTGAAATGGAGTCGTTTGACTATCTGTACTGCTTCGACAAGGAACCCAAGGCCTCGGCGCTCGCAATGAAAATCCACTCGGAGCATAAGGCAGGATTTGGAATGAGCCGGTTCGGCGCCATCGTGCCGCTCAGCAAGAGCTCCGAATACACATATGAGCTTGGGATCAACGACCATCTCAAATTCCGGGTCAACAACAAGACCTACCCTGAGTTGATTTATGAATGCGCGGGTATTCCCTACCCGGAACCGAGGGAATACGTTTTCCCTGATCTGACGGCCGAAATCCGGGAGGCCCGGTCGGAGCTTGAGCGGCACGGCATTACCAACGGTCACCTCACCATAGGACTCAACACCGGATCAGGTGACGTCTTCGCCACCAAGAAATGGACCGAACCCGGTTATACCGAACTCGCCGACAGGTTGGTCGGAGAACTCGGCGCGCGCGTTCTCCTTTTAGGCGGCCCGGCGGAAAAGGAACGGAACCGCAGAATTGCGGCCGCCTCGCGCTCCCCGTTGATCGATACGGGCCATGACAATCCTTTGCGGAAGTTTGCAGGAATTGTTGGAAACTGCGATCTCATGGTGACCGGCGACACCCTCGCGATGCATATCGCAATTGGACTGAAGGTGCCGGTGGTCGTAATTCTGGGCCCCACCTGCCACCAGGAGATCGAGCTCTACGGACGCGGAATCAAAATCGTCACCGACTTCGAGTGCAGCCCCTGCTATCTCAGCAAGTGCCCTAAACAGGTTACCTGCATGGATGCGACCACGGTCGACGAGGTGTACCAGGCCGCTTTAAGGATGGTCAGAACCCTGCGTTCGTAACACGGCAAAGTTTCGTGTCGCGCTTCCGGTGAAACGACTATAATGTCGTTTTCCTTTTTCGGGGCCGACATGAACTCCGCACCGGATTTGCCGCTGATTTCCGTTGTCATCCCTAACTACAACGGCGCCGACTACCTCGAGCGGTGCCTTAGGTCTCTCGCCGCCCAGACATACAGAAACTTTGAAATAGTGCTGGTCGACAACGCCTCACAGGACGAATCCGTCAGAATCGCGCAGTCCGTCGCGCCTGGAGCGATTATCATCCTGCAACAACGCAATACCGGATTTGCGGGAGGAGCCAACGCGGGTATCAAGGCCTCGGGCGGAGAGTGGGTGGCAATTCTGAACAACGATACCGAATTGTCGCCGGAGTGGCTGAGTGAATGCGCTGCGGCGATCCGAAGGCGGCCGGAAGCAGCGTTTTTCGCCTGCCGCATCCTGGAATTCGCCGGGCGGGACAGGCTTTTCAGCGCTGGAGACTGTTTCCTGCGCGCCGGCATCGGATACCGGCGGGGCCAGCAACAGGGCGACCGTAAGGAGTTTCACGTCGAGTGCGAGGTTTTCTCCGCATCCGGATGCGCAGCCCTGTATCGCAAAACTGTACTGGAAGAACTGGCCGGGTTCGATGAACGCTTCTTCGCATATCTCGAGGATGTGGACCTTGGACTGAGGCTGCAGAGTGCGGGCTACACCGGTTTCTACATACCGCGCGCTGAAGTGTACCATCACGGGGGCGCGACCAGCGGCGGAGAGTTCTCGCGCCTGTCGGTCCGGCTGCGCACCCGGAATGCACTCCTCGTTCTGCTCAAGAGTGTTCCGGTTGCAGTGGTCCTGCGGTGCCTCCCGATGATCATTCTTGCACAGGCGGTATGGCTTCTGCGCACGGTAATACACGGGAGGATCGGAAGCTATCTCAGGGGACTTGCAGGCGCATTCCTTCTTGCTCCGGCAATGGTTCGGGCCCGTTTCGAATCACGCGCCCACCGGCGGCTTTCATGTCGGCACCTCTGGCAGAAAATTCTGGCTTCCGAGTTGCAGGCAAAGAGAGATTTTTCGGGAGCGGAGACAGACTCGCTTTTCCTGAGATGGTATTTCATGCTCTTTCCAGGAACCCTCCCACAGAAAGGGGAGGCGGACAGCCGCCCATGATCTCGATCGTGATCGTCAACTGGAATTCGGGACCGCTTCTCGAAAAGTGCGTCAACTCTGTGCGCCGGCACGCACCGCAGTGCCCCACAGTAGTCATAGACAACGCATCCGGCGATGGCAGCCTTGAGTTTGCCCATGCAATACCGGGAGTCCTTTCCATCATCAGGAACCAGAGCAACCTGGGATTCGCCGCAGCTTGCAACATCGGGTGGCGCGCGACGGCCACTGAGTACGTACTTTTTCTTAATCCTGACACTGAGTGCCTTCCCGGATCGATCGAGATTTTGAACCGGACTATGGCATCCGGAGAAAACGTATGGGCCGCGGGCGGACACCTTGTCGACAGATCCGGAATTCACCAGGCTGCGTTTAACATCCGCAGTTTCCCGAACGTCCCAAGACTGGCAGCGGAGATGTTGTTACTCGACGGAATCGGCAAAGCCATGTACGTTCGAAGAAGCAACCGGCATGGAGGAGATGCGGCCGTGGAGGTGGACCAACCTGCCGCCGCATGCCTGATGGTGACGAGAGAAGCCCTCGAAAGGATCGGGGGTTTCGATGAAAGGTTTCACCCCGCGTGGTTCGAGGACGTGGATCTCTGCCGTAGGATTCGCTCACTGGGCGGCAGAATTCTGTATCAGCCCGCGGCTGTTTTCCGGCACCAGGGGGGATACAGTCTTCAGCGAATGGCCAGGACTGCATTCCTCGAGCATTTTCATACGAACCAGATCAGGTACTTCCGGAAGCACTTCGGCAGCCGTGCGGCGGCTCGCGCCAAACGTTGGATAGTCGCGGGTCTCCTGCTGCGCGGTGCACTGTCGTTGATCCGCTCCCCCTTTCCTGGCATTGGGCGTGAGACGGCATCGCAGACGTTTAGGATCGCGGCGAGAAGAATCAGAAATCTGCGGGAGACGGAGTTATGAGCTCGCGGGTTCTGATCAGCATTGTGACGTACAACTCGGCCCGTTACCTGCAGTCTTGCCTTGACAGCATCTCTGATCAGACATTCAGAGACTTCAGCATTTCACTCTGGGACAACGCCTCCACCGATGGAACCGGAGAAATCATCGCTCGAAACGGCAAGCTTTTCGGTTTCAGCCACATATCAGCAGAAAACATCGGCTTTTGCGCCGCACACAATCGTCTGATCTCCTCGGCCGATTCCGATTACATCCTCGTGCTCAACCCTGACGTTGTCCTCGACAGATCTTTCATCGAAACTCTCGTCACGTCGATGGACGACGATCGGTCTGCAGGGTCGGCGACAGGCAAACTGTGGCGCTCTGGAAACCAGACCGCCACGAAGAAGATTCTCGACAGCACCGGCATTTACTTCACCCCCAACCAGCGACATTTCGACAGGGGATCCGGAGAGCCTGACCGCGGACAATACGACACCCCCGAGTATGTTTTTGGGGCGTCGGGAGCGGCCGCGTTCTACCGGCGCGCCATGCTGCTGGACATCGGAGAAGGCGACAGTTTTTTTGACGAACATTTTTTTGCATACCGGGAAGACGCCGACCTCGCATGGCGGGCGCAGTGGCTGGGGTGGCGCTGTCTGTATGTCCCGCAAGCGATGGCATACCACGTGAGGAGAGTGCTTCCCGAAAGGCGCCGGGCGCTCCCGGACATCATCAACATGCACTCGTTCAAGAATCGCTTCCTGATGCGGTTGAAAAACATGGACATGGGGACGTATGCCCGGTATTTCATCCCGATCACCCTCAGGGATCTGGCCATCCTGGGATACGTTCTTCTATTTGAGAGGTCGTCGATGCGGGCCATACCTCTGATCTTCAGAGCGTTTCCGGACGCATGGGCAGTGCGTAAATCCATCCGGGGCCGAAAGCGTATCTCAGGACGCGAAATGCGCGCCTGGTTTTCCAACCGTCCGATTGCGAAGAAGAAAGAGCCCGCACCCGAGGTCAACAGAGTCGAAGGTCAGCCTGGGCATTCAACTCGAGGTCAAGCGGAGGGGGGTGATGCAGCTTGGGAGTCCCGGCGGCAGCAATCATCACCCCGTTGTCGGTCGTGAAGACCGGACTCGGGTAGTAGACAGGCACCGGGTTTTCAGCCTCCTCAAAACTGCGCTTGAAAGATTTCCTCAATTCGCTGTTGCAGGCGACGCCTCCGACCAACAGGATTGAGCGGGCCTGCAGGCGAGTCTGGGCCTTTTTTGTCTGGATCACAAGAGTCCTGATGATTGAAGCCTGATAGCTGGTCACAAGATCCACGATTTGCCGCGAAGGGCGGGCACCGGGCCTGCGCGGCGCGATCTTTTCCTGTTGGATATGGCGTAGTGCGGCAGTCTTGAATCCGCTGAAACTGAAGTCGAGACTCCCGTCACTGATTTTGGGAATCGAAAAGAGGTATCGATCCGGATCGCCTTTCCGGGAAAGCCTGTCGATGACGGGTCCCCCAGGGTACCCTAATCCGAGGTACTTGGCGATTTTATCGAGCGCCTCGCCTGCGGCGTCATCTCTCGTCCGGCCGACGTGCTGGTACTTGCCGGGCGCAGGAGAATAGACGAGAGACGTGTGGCCTCCGGAGACCACAAGGGCGAGGATCGGGTACCCAATGTCCGGGTTTTCCAGGAAGGCGGAATAAATGTGTCCTTCGATATGGTTGACGGGGACGAGAGGCTTCTTTATGGAGTAAGCCATTGCTTTGGCGAATGATACTCCCACCAGAAGTGACCCTATCAGGCCCGGCCCCTGGGTGACGGCGATCCCGTCGATGTCCCGGTACGATTTTCGCGCCTCTGTGAAAGCCTGCCGTACAACGTAGCCAATGTTGCGCAGGTGCTCGCGGCTGGCAAGTTCCGGAACGACTCCGCCGAAATCCCTGTGCGTTTTGATTTGAGACGCAACCACATTCGAGAGCACCACACGCCCGTCTGCCACCAGGGCCGCAGCTGTCTCGTCACACGAAGACTCAATCCCCAATACCAGCATTCCCGCTCCATTCAAGCAGCACAGTTTAGCGCATTTTCCCTCAGTTTGTCAGAGATACACCGGCAGGCACGTTTTTATGAACCTGCAGCATCCCGACGGCATCTGAGTTTTTCGGGCCTGTACAATCCGGTCGCCGGGCCGTTAACGCGCGATTGGAACAATTTGCGGTAGACGGTCGCAGCTGTTTTTCGTTCTAAGAGATAAGAAGGAGGAGATTCAGGAATTGTCGATGAACTGCCGCCCAGTTTCGCGCTCTGTCCATATCCACAATGCCGGTTTAAAATTTACATTGACTGCGCTAGACTGCTGCTGTTTTCGGGGATGCTATGATACGTACGATTGAATGGACGGACTCCGGCGTCGTCATGCTGGATCAGCGGTTGCTGCCGGCCGAGGAAGTCTACCGCACCTGCAAGGACTATCGTGAAGTCGCCGAGGCGATCCGTTCCATGGTGATCCGGGGCGCGCCGGCAATCGGCATAGCTGCCGCCATGGGCGTCGCTTTGGGCGTACAGCATTCCTCAGCACAATCCTTGAAAGAATTGGATCGTGAATTCCATGACATTTGCGAGTGTATTTCCAGCACACGACCTACCGCGGTGAATCTTTTCTGGGCTGTGGACCGCGTCAAGTCCGTCTACCGTGAGACTCGGAACGAGGGGATTGAAGCCGTCCGGGAAGCCCTGATACGGGAAGCGGGCGAGATGCATCGGCAGGACATCGCAGCCAACAGGCAGATGGGATGTTTCGGCCGGGAACTGATTCCGGATAATGCGCGCGTCCTGACTCACTGCAACGCAGGGGCGCTCGCTACTGCAGGATATGGAACCGCTCTGGGGGTGATACGGGCGGCGGTGGAAGCGGGAAAACAGATACAGGTTTACGCCGATGAAACCCGTCCTTTTCTCCAGGGGGCGCGCCTGACAGCATGGGAGTTGCAGAAGGATGGAATTCCGGTGACTGTGATTACGGACAACATGGCGGGATACTTCATGTACAAGGGCATGATCGATTGCGTGATCGTCGGTGCCGACCGGATAGCGGCAAACGGAGATACGGCGAACAAGATCGGGACCTATTCGGCGGCAGTGCTCGCAAATGAAAACAAAATTCCTTTCTTTGTAGCGGCCCCGGTCTCCACAATCGACTTTGGCATACCTGACGGGGCCCATGTAACAATCGAGGAGAGAGCTGCGGAAGAGGTGCGCAGCATCCACGGAATTCCGATCACTCCGGAGAATGCCGTAGTTGCCAACCCGGCATTCGATATTACTCCGGAACGGTTTATAAGCGCCATCATTACGGATCGAGGCATAGCGCGGCCCCCATTCAGGGAATCGCTGCGAGCGTTGGCGACAAACGGCGCCGGCAGCCCTTGATATTCCTGAACGCGCCAACTCTGGCGATAGCAACAGCTGTATGCCTAAGAAGCTCCAGTTTGGAGTTGCTGTGGTTGAAGTGGGATCTGTTTAGCAGCGCCTGTGGAATCGTGAAGCCATGAAGTCCCCGAAATTCCTTTCACATCCGGGAAGTCTGATCCTGCCGATAGAAGCCGGATACCGGGCTGAACTCGAGCGCCTGCGCCTTCGACTGCGGGAATGCGAAGAGAAGATCCGGTCTCTCCGCCTGAGGGATGCCGGGAAGGAAAAGGCGCTGCGCGAACTGTCAGCACAACTGGAGAAGAAGGAACGCTTAATAGAGTCGCTGAAGTCGATGCAAGCAGAACAAAGGCAAGCCGTGGAAGCCTTTCGGAAGGAAGTCATCCGATTCAGTGAACTCGTACGGCAACTCGAGACTCACCTGAACCGGATTCAGAGTTCCAATGGGTGGAAGGCTCTCCAACTGTACTACAGGCTGAGAGAACAGGTGTTTCCTCCGGGAAGCAGGCGGAGGAAAGCCGTCAGAATCCTCTGGCGGGCGGCGACGCGTCAGCCGCTGCCTAAGCTGAGGAGATCCTTTGGCCTGTTCCGCGCACAGGTTCTCATGGATAAGTTTGTCTGGTATTGCCGCATATACGGGTTCAGGAACGCCCTGAAACGGGCATTACAGAAGTTTCACACAGACGCAAGACCTTCGCGTTTTGATATCCGGCCTCTTTCGGTCGCAATGGCTGAAATTCCAGGCTGCGAGGAGAATCTGCCGCTGATCGACAAGAAAATCTCAGTCGTTATTCCGGTCAAGAATGGTGGCGAAGATTTCAGAAATCTGCTGAAGAAGATCAAAGCCCAGAAAGGACTCCGTGAATGCGAGATCGTGGTGGTCGATTCGAAATCGACTGATGGCAGTGCCGCGGTCGCAAGGCAGGAAGGAGCGACTGTCATACATATCCCTCCCGAGAGTTTCACTCACGCATACGCGAGAAACAGAGGAGCCGAATGCACCACGGGCGAGTATCTGCTGTTTATTGTCCAGGATGCCCTTCCTCTGACGGATACCTGGCTGTGGGAAATGGCACATACGCTTGAACACAATGACGTGGCGGCAGTCAGCTGCGCGGAATACCCGCGTTCGGATTGTGATCTGTTCTATCAGCATATAATCTGGAACCACAACAGAGTTCTCCGCCTCGACAGAGACCGGTTTCTTTCATGGGACAACAGCTGCTCGTCCGACACGGGGCTGCGGTCGAATGCCCAAATCAGCGATATAGCGGCGCTTATCACCCGGGAGGTTTTCGAGAAATACAGATTCCGAACCAGCTATGCCGAGGATCTGGACCTCGGAATCCGTTTGATAAAGGACGGGCACAGAATCGGATTTCTTTACAGCACGCGCATCCTGCATTCGCACAGAAGGTCCGCGTTCTATTTCCTGAAAAGAGGCTACGTCGATGCCAAGTTTCTGAACGGGGCTTTCCCAAATCTCCCGTTTCCGGCGGTGCGTGATCAGCAAACGGCCTTTCGTGATATTGCGGCCATGTATTCACGAACGAACCATGCTGTCGCTGCAATCACGGGCTTCGCAAGAGAAGCCACCGGAGTCAGACATTTGATCGACAGGATCAGAAGAGTCTACTCTTCCGAAAACGGCCCTGACTGGAATTGCCCCCCGCTTGATCCCGATGGAGCGCATCTTGCGCGGTTCGTTGATGATCTGACAGACCGGGGGGGAGTGCATCGCCCAAAGTACTCCTGCAGAGACAACATGTTGGTTCCGCGCATGTTTGAAGGGTTGGGAGTGATGGAGGATTTTCTGCTGCAGAGCCGTCGCTACGTCGACGAACAACTCACGGGCGAGCTGACGGCCGCTCTGTATAAGCTGTTTGCTCTCTGTTCAGGCGCACATTTAGCCTATCTCTACCTCACTCTTTCGACTTGCGGCTCACCTGGAGAAGCCGTCATTGACTTGGATAGGAGACTGACTTCAGGTGTATGAAGATATTGTATGTGGTTCACCAGTTTTATCCGGAATTCTCGTCAGGAACTGAGAAGTTCCTGCTGAACCTTTCGACTGCCGTTCAGAGAGACGCTCATTTTCCCGAAATCGTCGCATACACTTTCGTCGAAGATGAAGGATTCGTGCGCAAACGAAACCTTCTGATCCGCGAATACAGATACCAGGGTCTGCCGGTCACCTCAATAAGGCACAGAAAGACGCCGGCCGATATTCATTTTTCCTGCCTGAATGCGGACGTTTACAAATTTGCGCTGGAATTCCTGCAAAGAAAGGGAGGCTACGATCTTGTTCACATCGGCCACCCGATGAGGCTTGTCTCATTCGCAGGAGCGGCGCGGGACATGTCCCTTCCCTACATCGTCACCCTGACCGATTTCTGGATGCTCTGTCCCAAGATTTTGCTCACGACGTCGGAGGGCACCCTGTGCAGCGGTCCGGAAGGGGGAGAGTCCTGCGCTGGTCTGTGTCCGGAAATCCAGCAGGCATTCATCAAGGACCGGCTGGCTCACGCAAGAGAGATTCTGACCGGCGCGCAGGCGGTCGTTTCGCCCTCCAATTTCCTGGCTGGCATCTTCAAGAAAGAGATGCCCGATGTTGACCTGCGGATCATTCCACACGGCATGGAATTCAGGCACCTCAAATCAAACCTGAAAAGATACGGCTCAAACGAAACACTCACGATCGGATACTGTGGCGTGCTTGCCCCACACAAAGGGGTACACCTGCTTCTGAAGGCTTTCCTCGAGCTGAATCCGAAGAACTGCCAGCTCAAGTTGTACGGCTCCTGCTTCCATGAGCAGGACTATCTCCGTTACCTGAAGAAGATGGCATGGGGAGATCAGAGGATCCAGTTCTGCGAGCCCTACTCTGAACAACAGGTGGGAGATGTGCTCTCAGACCTGGACCTGCTGGTCATTCCGTCTACCTGCTATGAAAACTATCCGCTCGTTCTCCACGAAGCACTGGCATGCAACGTGCCGGTGATCGCGTCAAACATAGGAGGAATGGCTGAAAGAATCGAGGATTCAGTCAACGGCTTCACCTTTCAGGTCGGCGACGACAAAGATCTGGCTGCAAGACTGAAGAAAGTTATCGACTCCCCCGAAATCCTCAATGAGCTCAAACAGGGGATAGCGAAGTGTGTCCCTCCCAGGATAGAGGAAGAAGCTTACATGTACGCTCGGCTCTACCGGCGGGTGATCGAGCGGCAGCCACCGTCCCGGAACTGAGGGTTTTCCTTTGACAAGTCGGAAGCAATACTGTAAAGAATAGGTTTTTAGAATCGTTCTCTGAAATGCGAACAGGTGCCCGGTTGGGATAAAAGGGAAGTGGGTGAAATTCCCACACGGTCCCGCCACTGTAAT
This sequence comes from Acidobacteriota bacterium, assembly GCA_012719355.1. GTDB lineage: Bacteria > Acidobacteriota > UBA6911 > UBA6911 > UBA6911 > UBA6911. Next base: position 7,764 of record JAAYAM010000261.1, on the reverse strand, counting down.
CGGAAAGCCGGTCTCTGCGGCCTCAGGTCTCAAGAGCCCGCCACTCGTTGCACAACGGGGAAGGCGAGAGATCCGGTGATGACCCGTAAGTCAGGAAACCTGCCCGTTCGCCAGTTTCAGCCGGCTCTTCGTGAGAAAGAGACCTGAAATGCCGTCTAACAAGAAGTCATTCCAGAATTCGACCCCGGGCATCGCACCTATCCTCCTCCTCGTTTTCGTGTTCTTGTCAGGGTGTGGCCTCCGCCAATCGGATGAGACGAAGCCTTCCGCAAAAGCATTAGCCGATACTGCCGTCTACCGTGACGGTATCGGCCGGGAGGTGGAACTCCCAAAGCGCCCCCTGCGCATCGTATCGCTTGCCCCGAGTGTTACCGAAACTATCTATCTGCTGGGCGCCCAGGACCGCCTGATAGGAAACACGACACTCTGCACCTGGCCGGAAGCGGCAAAACAGGTACCCAAGATGGGCACGCTCCTGAGTCCGAACTACGAGATTATCCTTGCAGCCCAACCTGATCTCGTCATCGCTTCAACGGCCGGAAACGATGAGAACTCGGTGCGGGGACTTGCGGAATTGGGAGTGCCGGTCTACGTCGTTGCGCCGCGAAACGTGCAGTCGATCTTCCAGACCGTCGAAAACATAGGCCGCATCACGGATTGCAGTGAAGAGGGGGTTCGGCTACTGGCCGAGATGAAAGAGCGGCTCGACAGAATAAAGGCGCGGTTGGAGGGCCTCCCCCCTGTGAGAGCCTTCTTCATTACCTGGTTCGACCCTCTGCTGACCCCGGGCAAGATCACGTTTGAGAATGACGTTCTCAGTTACGCAAACGTGCAGTCCATCACGGCCGACATTCCCCAGTTTTACCCGAGATACAGTCTTGAGCAGGTGCTGATCAAAGATCCGGACGTCATTCTGACGATCGAGCATAAAGGTGATCCGCTACCGCCGTTCAAAAGGACTGCAGGCTGGAAAGACCTGCGTGCCGTCAAAACAGACAAGGTATTCTTTCTTAGCGAGTATCTGCAGCACCCCTCTCCTCTGTTCGTCGACGGCGTAGAAGACCTTGCCAGGAAGCTTTATCCGGAGCGATTCAAATGAACCGGCTCTCTCGGACCAAGATACTCGGAGCGTCCGTCTCCCTGCTTGGACTCTGGATCATCGTGGCACTTCTGTCGCTGAATATCGGCAGCGTCAGGGTTCCCGTGGGCACCTCCCTTCGACTCGTCGGAGATTTCCTTGCGGGTGAGAATCCCGCAGGCGATCCACTTGCGGCGGTCCTCTTCTCAGTACGGCTGCCACGAGTGCTTTTGGGGTCACTGGTAGGGGCCGCGCTGGCGACCGCGGGTGCAGCCTTCCAGTCCCTCCTGAGAAATCCGCTTGCCGATCCGTACGTGCTTGGCGTTTCAACGGGGGCATCGACCGGTACCATTCTCTATTCGCTCATAGCCGGTTGGATGGGATTCGGAATTTTTGGAGGAGGTGCGATTTTCGCACGCCCTCTCGCGGCGTTTACGGGAGCGGTTCTCACCATGACCGCCGTTTACCTGTTTGCCGGAAGATCATCGCATCACAGCGAGAGCTCTCAGAGGCTGCTCCTGGCAGGCATCGTACTGGCATCGTTCCTTTCTTCGATAAATGTCTTCCTCCTCACCAGCATGAATCAGGCTGACCTTCGAGGCATTTTCTATTGGCTTATGGGCGATCTCAGCCGCCCCGTCGATCCTTCAATTATCCCGGTCACGGGCCTTGTATTCCTGGGAGCTTTTCTACTGTATCTCTTCTCCCACAGCCTGAACCTGATCAGCATGGGGGAAAACGACGCTCTCATCCTTGGCATAGAAGTCCGGCGCGTCAGAAACTGGGTTTACGTTCTCGCATCGCTGATCACGGGCGCCGTCGTGTCGGTAAGCGGCCCGATCGCCTACATCGGTCTAATCTGCCCCCATCTCTGCCGTATGATGTTCGGCAGCGACAACCGGATACTCTTCCCGACCGTGTTCATCTTCGGTGCCGTCTTCACCCTTCTCGCCGATACCCTGGCGAGGACGGTACTGTCTCCAGCTGAACTCCCGGTAGGAATTGTTACCGCGGTCTGCGGCGCACCTTTGTTCATCTATCTGCTCCATCGGAAAAGGGGGAACCAATGAGCGGAGAGCCGTCGATGCTCGAGGCCCGTCATGTGTGCTTCAGCTACAATCGTCCTATCGTCAGGGATGTCTCGTTCAGCCTGATGCCGGGAACCATCACAGGAATCATCGGCCCGAACGGCTCGGGCAAGACAACCATTCTGCGGCTGCTCGACGGAATTATCGCGCCTCTGTCCGGCGAGGTGGTCCTGCGGGGAAACACGCCTCTTTCAAGTCTGAAGCGAAAAGAGATTGCGCGCCACATCGCCATGGTCCCACAGAATGGCGGATCGTACTTCTATCAGACGGTCTTTCAGTTCGCAATCCAGGGACGATCACCCCACCTTTCGCTGATGGGCTTCGAGAGCATGCGTGACGAAGAAATCGCCCGGGAAGTCCTCGAGATGACGCAACTCTCCCACTATCTCGACGCGAGAGTCTCTGAACTCTCGGGAGGAGAAAAACAGCGCCTGCTGCTGGCGCGGGCTCTGGCACAACAGACCGAGATACTGCTCCTTGACGAATTCACGGCAAATCTGGACATCAACTACCAGGTGGAGCTGATGCGCCTGGTGCGACGAATCACACGAGAAAAAAGGCTTGCGACCCTTGTGGTATCTCACGAAATCAACATTCTGGGAACATTCTGCGATCGCGTCATACTCATGAGCCAGGGTGTGATACGGCACCAGGGAAGCGTTCAGGAAGTAATGACAAAGGAGCATCTGAAACAACTTTTTGGTTTGGATTTCACGGTCCGTCCGCTTCCGGGCGGAAGAATGGAAGTCCTCCCCACTATTCAATGAGGAAGCACCATCTATGAAAATCTGCAGAATTTCCAGCCTGTTTCTCCTGTTCTTGTCCGCAGCTTCACTCAATCTGTACGCGGCCATTCTCGAGGGAACGGTCTACGATCCCAGCGGCAAACCTGTTCCCGGCGCGCAGGTGAGCCTGTTGCGGGCGCTCGTCGCTGTCGGCACGGCTCAGAGCAATACTGACGGCGTTTACCGCTTCGACGGCCTGCAGACAGGAACGTACCAGGTCTCGGCGAGTCTGCCGGGATTAACGTCGGCTGCGGTCACAGTGGATTTGACTTCGGAAGGAGCGAAACAGGATATCCAGCTGAAGTTGAGCGCGGTCGTATCGCGTGTGGTGGTTTCCGCAGCACTCGGCGGAGCGCTTTCACCGGAGATAGGTTCATCGGTAAGTCTCGTATCAAGCCGGGAAATCGAAGACCGCGGCGCGCAGAATGCGCTCGAAGTCATACGTGGCATTCCGGGAATCGAGGTCAACCAGACCGGAAGGCGCGGCGCAGTCACGGGTGTGTTCATCAGGGGCGGCGAATCCAAATACAACGCCGTGATGGTGGACGGGATGCAGATCAACGAGTTCGGCGGCCCGTTCAACATGGCTTCCCTGCCGGCCGACGGCATCGAACAGCTGGAGGTGACGCGCGGACCGCAAAGCGCCCTCTACGGTTCAAACGCACTTACCGGCGTGATCAACATAGTTACCCGTCGAGGCGAGGGACCGCCGAAATTCACCGCCCTGGCCGAAGGAGGAAGCTACTCGACCCGGCGTTTCGCCACCGGCGGAGACGGTCGTACCAAAGGTCTGAGCTGGTCCTACAACCTTTCCCGGCTCGATTCGGAAGGAGTGGTCGAGAATGATTTCTACCGCAACCAGACCGCTTTTCTCAACCTCGGGTTCCAGCAGGGCGGACGCAGAGAATTCAAATTCCGCTTCATGGGCAATGCCAACCACAATGGCGTGCCCGGCGCATACGGGTCCAACCCCAACAACAACTTTCCCGGAATCGACACCACTACGCATGGGAAACAGAATCTGTTCGGATATCAGCTGCAGCACGTAGAGCAATTTCTTCCCAGGCTCCGCCAGGTGACCACCGCAACGCTCACCACGAACGACGTCGCCTACTACTCGTTGTTCGGCTATACCTCCGAGAATCTGCGCGGCGTATTCAACACCCGCAGCGAAATCACACTATCGAACACCGATACACTGGCCGCCGGGTTCGAATTCAATCGCGAACAGATACGGCACAGCTTCATCACAGACGGGGAGGGTTCGCCTTTTCTCCTGCCTCGCACCAGTCTCGCGTACTTCGTGGAGAACCGCTGGAGCCCCTCGAGCCGCTTCTACCTTGTAACCGGCATCCGGGTTGACGATCTCCGGACCCATTCGCTACCCGCCGACATGTTCGGCACCCGCCCCTTCCGGCCGGAGACGTCCATAGTCAAAGTTAACCCAAGGATTTCAGCATCTTATATCGCCAGAAGCAGCGATATCCCGGACACGTTCGGCGGCACCCGGATACACGGAAGCATGGGAACCGGAATCCGTCCTCCCGACGGCTTCGACCTTGCCTTCACGAACAATCCCAACCTGAAGCCGGAAAGAAGCATCAGCTTCGATGCAGGCCTGGAACAGATGTTCTTCGCATCGCGTGTCCTGGTGGATGCCACTTACTTCATAAACCGGTTTGAAGACCAGATCGTGACGATCGGGGGCTCTCTGAGCAATCTCAGCAGCTATTCTTCGGATAACCTGAAGAACTCGAGGGCACAGGGCCTCGAATTCACCTTCCGGGTGGTACCGGTCGACTCACTGGAACTGGGTGGACAGTACACGTTCACTGACGCTTCCATTCTCGCTCTTGACGGCTCCGCCGAGACGGGAAGCATCTTCGAAGTGGGACAGCAGTTGCTCAGGAGGCCGCGTCACTCAGCCGCCTACAACGTCACCTGGAGATACAAACGCCTCACACTGAACACGAATGCCTACATCCGCGGTTCCGTTCTCGACGTGGATCCCACCGATGGACTCTTTGCCTGCACGCTTGGGAATCCCTGCATCTTCGACAACCCCGGATACACGCGGGTCGATGGTGGTTTCTCCTACCGTCTGCCGCATGGAGCCGAAATCTATGCACGCGTGTACAACATCCTGAACAAGAAATACGAGGAGACCTTCGGTTTCCCTGCCCTGGGTGCGAACTTCATGGCGGGAATGAAGTTCGCCATTCCGGCAGAGTAGCACTACGCGGGGGCACAGGGGGAAGTAAGCTCTCCTCCTCTGTGCCCCCGCGTTTTGCATCTCCGGAAAATCACCGCCCCGCCTTGACACACCCGAATCGACAATTATGATGGTAGCAACAATGTCTCGGGTTTACTTGCTTTCCTCTACCGTAAGCCATCAAGGGGGCTTTTATGTCTCACCACGAAGCAGCAGTGTCGTCTAATATTGAGTCCATCCTTATCGAAAACAGGCTATTCCCGCCTCCGGAAGAATTCAGCAGCGTCGCCCATATCAAAGCAATCGGCCATTATCGGGAACTTTATAACGAGTCGATCAATGATCCGGAAGGATTCTGGGGAAAGGTCGCAGATGAACTGCACTGGTTCAAGAAGTGGAGCAGAGTGCGCGAGTGGAATCCTCCACACGCCCGATGGTTTGTCGATGCCCAGACGAATCTGTCTTACAACTGCCTCGATCGTCACCTCAACTCCGCCCGCAGGAACAAGGCGGCATTGATCTGGGAGGGAGAATCAGGCGAAGTTCGCACCCTTACCTACCAGCAGCTGCATCATGAAGTCTGCAAGTTCGCCAATGCACTCCTCTCTTTGGGGATCAAGACCGGTGACAGGGTAATTCTCTACATGGGTATGGTGCCGGAGCTGGCGACAGCGATGCTGGCGTGCGCCCGCATCGGTGCGACCCATTCCGTCGTGTTCGGCGGCTTCTCCGCCGAGGCGCTGCGGGATCGCATAAATGATGCCCGGGCATCGGCAGTCGTTACCCAGGACGGTTCACTCAGGCGTGGCACCGAGATACCTTTGAAGGCATACGTCGACGATGCCGTGCAACAATGTCCGACGGTCAGGAACGTAGTCGTGTCCCGCCGAACCGGCACGAAGATCAAAATGGAAGCAGAACGCGATCACTGGTGGCACGAACTTATGGAAAAGCCAGGCGCCGCTTCTGAACCGCAGCCAGTCGATTCGGAACATCCGCTTTTCACGCTTTACACCAGCGGCACCACCGGCAAACCCAAAGGGATCGTTCATACCACCGGCGGCTACATGACGTACGTGTACCTGACATCGAAGTACGTGTTCGATCTCAAGGAAGAAGACACCTACTGGTGCACGGCCGATATTGGATGGGTTACCGGCCACAGTTACGTGCTCTACGGCCCGCTGCTGAACGGAGCGACCAGCCTGATGTACGAAGGGGCGCCGAATCATCCCTATCCCGACAGGCTATGGGACATTATCGAGAGGCATCGCGTCAGCATCTTCTACACGGCACCGACCGCCATTCGCGCGTTCATCCGCTGGGGCAACGAGTGGCCCGAGAAGCACGATCTCTCGAGCCTGCGGCTTCTCGGAACAGTCGGAGAACCGATCAATCCGGAAGCGTGGATGTGGTATCACAAAATGATCGGGAAAGAGCGCTGTCCCATCGTCGACACGTGGTGGCAGACGGAAACAGGCGGCATAATGATAACTCCTCTCCCGGGAGCGACAGCGACAAAACCGGGCACCGCTACTCTCCCCTTTTTCGGCATCGTGCCGGAGGTCGTCGGAGCCGACGGCAAGATTGTTCCTCCAAACACGGGCGGATTCCTCGTGATCAAGGAACCATGGCCTGCCATGCTGCGCACCATCTGGGGAGATGACGAGCGATACAAGAACCAGTATTGGTCACAGATCGACGGGATGTATTTCTCCGGAGACGGCGCCCGTCGCGACGAAGACGGCTATTTCTGGATCATGGGAAGAGTCGATGATGTCATCAATGTCGCCGGACACCGGCTCGGAACCATGGAAATAGAGAGCGCACTTGTGTCACACCCTAAAGTCGCGGAATCCGCGGTCGTAGGAAGGCCGGACGATTTGAAGGGGCAGGCGGTCGTGGCTTTCGTAACGCTTGATGGAGACATCCAGCCGAGCGACGCCCTGAAAGAGGAATTGCGGGAACACGTAGCCAGAGAAATCGGCGCTATCGCGAAACCGGACGACATACGCTTCACGAATGCCCTGCCGAAGACCCGTTCGGGAAAGATCATGCGGAGACTCCTTCGCGAAATTGCCGCCGGCGGAGCGGTCCAGGGAGATATCACCACGCTCGAAGATCTGTCGGTGCTTGAAAAACTTCGCTCGGGAGAAGAGTGAGAGCGACTCATCTCAGCGCGATCAAGCCCATTTTCAACATTTTTTCGAGAGATTGGAGGATTTCGATCTCCCTCAGGGGAGAAAGCATCACGATCGATTTGACATCCCACGTGCCGTTTATCCTCGAGGCGACAAAGCCTTCTTCGTGGGTCAGGTTGTAGCGCATCAGTGAAGTCTCGGGAACGATGAAGTACGGAGTCTTGGCGGCAGGAATCGAACTCTGGTAATACTCCTGGCAGAGCGCTTTCTCCGCCTGTTCGATCTGTTCGGATGCCCAGGTGTTCTGCGGATCAAGCAGAAGCACATTCTGGAAAACCGAAATCGCCTCCTTGTACTTCCTGTTCTGCATCAGCTCGAGCCCCTTGTTGAACAGCTTTGCCGGGCTCTCCTCCTCCTGCGCCGGCTGAATCGCCTCATGAACTTCGATCAACTCCTGTTC
>JAAYAM010000034.1 GCA_012719355.1 Acidobacteriota bacterium | reverse complement strand
TGGGTGGTCGAAATATCCGAATGGCCCAGCATCATCTGCACCGAACGGAGATCCGCCCCGTTTTCAAGCAGATGAGTGGCAAAACTGTGCCGGAGCATGTGCGGAGTGAGAGGCTTTGAAATCCCCGCCTTCACTCCGTAACCTTTTATGATCTTCCAGAAGCCCTGACGGCTCATGTGCGTGCCGCGACGGGTGACAAAAATGAAATTGCTTTTCTTCCTCTGCAGCAGTTCCGGGCGATGCCTCCTCAGGTACTCCCGCACTCTGTCGTTTGCCACCGATCCAATCGGCACTATCCGCTCTTTGCTTCCCTTCCCTATGCAGGTTACTACTCCGAGCGTAAGATCCACCTGAGTCATCTGGAGCTTCACCAGCTCAGATACCCGCAGACCGGAACCGTATAGGACCTCCAGCATGGCACGGTCCCTGCTCCCGATAGCTTCTTCAGTGTCCGGGGCGTGCAGCAGGCTCTCCACCTCATCCTTGTCTAGGTAGCGCGGGAGCGGTTTTTGAAAGCGCGGCATTTCGAGATGCTCGGTCGGATCGCAGCTGATGATCCGGTCACCCAGCAGAAAACGGTAGAAACTGCGGGCAGCAGCCAGGCACCTGCCCGCCGAACGTGGTGCAAGCCCGGAGCGGACGAGCGCCCGGTTCCACTTCTCAAGGTCTTCCGGCCCCACCCCGGCCAGCTCGAGACCGTTTTCAAGGACGAATGAGCTCAGTTTCTGCAGATCCCGCCTGTAGGCTGCCACAGTATTGAGGGAAAAGCCTTTCTCAACCCTCAGATAGGTTTCGAACTCACCAACAAGGTCGCGGCTCATGAAGACCTGCCCAACAGCGCCCTGATTCGTCTCGGGATTTCACGACCCTCTTCGACTCCCAAAATGCGAAGAATCGGGAAGATGACGGCGATCCCTGCCGCAATGGCCGTCCCGAGGCGGAATATCTGCTCCAGAACGTCCGGTCCAGACGTAATCAGCCAGGAGATCCGAAAGACAGTGAGACAGACTATCCCCATAAGACATGAAGCCAGCACAATCATGAAATAGGATCTTATCTCTTCCGCCCACGGAAAAGCACCGGTTTTCTTCCGCAACTGTCTCGCGAGCAGCCCCAGATTGCACCACGATGCCGCCGTTGTCGCCGCAACGAGTCCGAAAAAGCCGAAGGGGACGATCAGGATGAGGTTCAGCACGATCTTGATCCCTACAGTCAATAGACTCACGGTGACCGGCGTGCGCGTGTCATCGAGAGCGTAGAAGACCGGAACGGCTATCTTGACCGCGGAATAGGAAAACAGCCCCAGAGCGTACAAGAGAACCACCTGACTCGTCTTCAACGTATCGGCGGCCGTGAACGACCCTCCTTCGTACAGCAGCGCCACGATCTCGTGCCGGAACAGAATCAAACCCACCGTCGCCGGAAAAGTCAGACAGGCTGCAAGACGCAGACTGGAGCCGAGTGTTGTACGGACCTGCCCGGAAAAGCGGGATACGGAAACCATCGTTACGGTCGCGATTGCGATGCCGAAGATCCCGATCGGGAGTTGCATCAGGCGAAAGCCATAGTTCAGATATGAAACCGGTCCGTCTCCGAATATGGATGCGAGCTGGGAGTCGACTGTGATGTTGATCTGGGTGGCTGAAAGACCTATGACTGCAGGAACCATCAGGTTGAGGATGTGCCGCAACCGCGCGTCGGAAGACTTCAAATCGAAGCGGAACCTGAAACCATGGCGGCGCGTTGAAGGGATCATCACGATGAACTGGGCCATGCCGCCCGCCAGGGCGCCGACTGCCATCGCGACAATCGGATCCATGCCCCAGCGAGGCATATGCGGGGAAAGGAAAATCCCTGCCAGGATACAGCAGACATTGAAAGCCGAAGACGCCAGCGCAGGCACGAAGAAAGTGCCGAAAGCATTCAGTATTCCCATCCCCGCCGACGCCAGCGCGATGCACACGAGAAACGGCGACATGATCCGCGTCATCTGGACCGTGAGTTCAAATTTTTCGGGATCGGAAGCAAACGAGGCGGCCAGGAGATAGACGAAGAGCTTCGCCCCGAAAAAGATCCCCAGCGTTACCACGGCCAGGACTGTCAGAAGTAGGCTGATCACCCGGTTTGCCAGCAGCCACGCTTCCTCCTTGCCTTCACGGGTCAGGGTCCGGACGAACGTGGGGACGAACGCGGAACTCAAGGCCCCTTCGGCAAACAGGTCGCGCAAAAGATTCGGGATCCGGTATGCGATATTGAATGCATCGGTTCTCATTCCGGCGCCGAAATAGCGCGCGAGCACGATTTCCCGGACAAGTCCGAGAAGACGGCTTATCATGATCGCAATGCTTACGGAACCGGCCGCAAGAACAATGCCTTCGTCTCTCCTATGAGCGGTCTCTGGTGTCGGCTCCAAGGCAAGCCTCTCCTTGACGTGTACGGGGGCAGAATACTACCATAGTGCTTCAATATCGTAAAACATTGAGATGCCTTATCTTGCAGAAGGGACCCGCTGTTATGAAGCTTTCCGAAATCGCCGGCAGGCTCAACTGCCGGCTCGCAGGCGATGGCGACGTCGAAATCGTCAGAATCGCCGGCATCGATGAGGCGGGCCAGGGAGACCTGACCTTCGTTTCCAATCGAAAATATGTCAGCCACATCAAGACGACCCGGGCCTCAGCCATTATTCTCGGCGACGATATTCCACCGGTCGATATTCCCAGCCTGAGAACCGACGATCCTTACCTGGCATTTGCCCGCGCTCTCGAGCTTTTCTTCGTTCCTCGGGAACCCGATCCCGGGATACATCCAACCGCTGTGATTGCAGAGGACGCGCAAATCGGTGCGGGCGCCAGCATCGGCGCCTATGCCGTCATCGGAAGCGGGTGCACGATCGGAGAGCGGGTGACGATCCACCCCCATGTGGTTCTGTATCCAGAGGTTTCGATAGGCCGCGATTGCGTCCTTCACTCATTCGTGACCGTTCGTGAGGACTGCGTTGTCGGAAACAGGGTGATTCTTCAGAACGGAGTCGTGATCGGCGGCGACGGCTTCGGTTTCGCACCTACCAAAACGGGAACGTTCTACAAGATCTGCCAGACGGGGCGGGTGCTGATCGAGGACGATGTCGAAATCGGGGCGAACACCACGGTCGATCGTGCCGCCGTAGGAGACACGGTCATCCGCCGCGGTTCCAAACTCGATAATCTCGTGCAGGTCGGGCACGGTGCGCAGATCGGCGAGGACTGTGTGCTTGCCGCCCAGGTCGGGGTTGCGGGATCGACGCGCATAGGGAGCCGCGTGATGGTGGGGGGACAGGTCGGGTTCGCAGGCCACCTCGACGTGGGAGACGGAGCGATCATCACTGCCCAGAGCGGCACATCGCATGATATTCCGGCGGGAGGAGTGGTGTCCGGATCTCCGGCTTTTGAAAACGCTGCATGGCTGCGTTCGACCGCGATCTTCCCCAGGCTGCCCCAGCTTATGCGCCGAATACGGGACCTGGAGAAGGAGGTCCGGCAGCTGAAGAATATTGTGGAGAATCAGGAAAATAGGGGTGATTGATTTCCGGAAAACGCCGATAAGCACTCCAGGCTATTCGACAGGTGCCCGGCCCGCCGCCAGTCGCTTTCGGTTCCCTCCGGGGCGTTGGTTGCGAGCCGGGCCCGCTTGCTCCCCGACTACTAATCTGCCAATAGAACCTCCCTTTGATCCCAGGGTAATTCTGATGTAAGATATTGGATTCGTCTTGAAAAAAGACGTGAAAACGTTCAATGCGGGAGATCTAACGAACATGTCCAACAAATACGTGTATTTATTTGCAAATGGAGCGGCTGAAGGAAACGGCGGGATGAAGGATCTGCTCGGTGGAAAAGGGGCGGGTCTGGCCGAGATGACGAATGCGGGCCTGCCGGTCCCTCCGGGCTTCACCATTACGACCGAGGCGTGCAACGCCTATTATGATTCTGGAGAGCAGTTTCCCGAGGGGATGTGGGACCAGGTTCTGACTGCTCTTGAGACTGTCGAAGCGGCCACAGGCAAGAAATTCGGAAGTGCGGCCAATCCGCTGCTGGTCTCTGTGCGATCCGGCGCGAAGTTCTCCATGCCGGGCATGATGGACACCGTATTGAACCTTGGGCTGAATGACGAAACGATGCAGGGGCTCGCCGCCCTCACCTCGAACCAGCGTTTCGCTTACGACGCCTACCGCAGGTTCATCCAGATGTTCGGCAAGATCGTTCTGGGAATCGACGGCGACCTGTTCGAAGAAGCTTTGGAGAAGGTCAAGCGTTCGGTGAAAGCCAAAACCGATACCGACCTCAAGGCCGCCGATCTTGCGAAAGTCTGCAAGGCATTCAAGCGTATCATCAAACGCGAGACCGGTTCTGAATTTCCAACCGATCCCTTCCAGCAGCTCGAAGCCTCCATCAAGGCGGTGTTCCGCTCCTGGAACGGCGATCGTGCCATAGCCTACCGACGGCGCGAGAAGATTCCCGATAATCTCGGCACCGGCGTCAACGTGGTGACGATGGTCTTCGGCAATATGGGTGAAGATTCGGGGACGGGAGTGGCCTTTACACGCAACCCTGCTACCGGCGAGAAGGAGCTGTTTGGAGATTACCTGTTCAATGCACAGGGCGAGGATGTTGTTGCCGGAATACGGACTCCGAAGCATATCGACGAACTGAAGGAGGATATGCCGGAGATCTATGACCAGTTCGTGCAGGTTGCGGCGAAACTTGAGAGGCATTACCGGGATATGCAGGACCTTGAATTCACCGTCGAGCGCGGAAAACTCTGGATGCTGCAGACAAGGAACGGAAAGCGGACAGGGCCGGCCGGCGTCAAGATCGCAGTCGATATGGTCAAAGAAGGACTGATTGACGAACAGACCGCTCTGATGCGTGTTCCGGCCAACGATCTCGATCAGCTGCTTCATAAGATGATCGATCCAAAAGCCAAAGTGAACGTCCTGACCACGGGAATAAACGCAAGCCCCGGAGCGGCTTCCGGCAAAGTCGTGTTCACTCCCGGAGAAGCGGAGCAGCTTAAGGAAAAGGGAGAGCGGGTTGTGCTGGTAAGGCGCGAGACCTCTCCGGAGGATGTGCGCGGAATGGATGCGGCACAGGCGATCCTGACCTCGACCGGAGGTCCGACCAGCCATGCAGCCGTGGTGGCACGCGGTTGGGGCAAGCCCTGTGTTGTAGGCGCCGGCGCCATAGCCGTCGACTACGCAAAGAACGAATTTTCGGTCAACGGTACGCGGGTGCGACGGGGCGACTGGATTACGGTCGACGGGACGAACGGCCGCGTCATTCTCGGCCAGGCGCCGCTGATTGATCCTGAACTGGGGGAGGATTTCAGACAGCTGATGGAATGGGCGGACAAGATTCGCACCCTGAAGATCCGGACCAACGCGGACACTCCGGCGGACGCTGCGGTGGCGCGCAGTTTCGGAGCGCAGGGGATAGGACTGTGCAGGACCGAACACATGTTCTTTGCGGGTGACAGAATCGACTCCGTACGCCAGATGATTCTCGGATCGCTGGACTACAAGCGGCTCGAACGGGAACTGCAGCTCGTCGAGGCAGAGCTGCAGCGAGGCGGGGGACCCAAGAGACGCAAACAGCTTCAGGAGACCCGCCAAAAGCTCAAGAAGAATCTCGAAGAACCGAAACGCCTGTACAAAGGGGGACTCAACGCGCTCCTGCGCCTGCAGCGCAAGGACTTCGAAGGCATCTTCCGCGCGATGGACGGTCTGCCTGTCACGATAAGGACTCTCGACCCGCCGCTGCACGAATTCCTGCCTCACGGTGAGGAAGATACTCGCAAGCTGGCGCGCAAACTGAAGGTAAATGCCAAGAACCTGTGGGATAAAGTGCAGTCGCTGCATGAGGCGAATCCGATGCTCGGCCACCGCGGGTGCCGGCTCGGTGTCGTGTTCCCGGAAATCACCGAAATGCAGGCTCGCGCCATTTTCGAAGCAGCCGCAAACATGCAGAAGAAAGGGGTCAAAGTACTTCCCGAGGTGATGATCCCGCTTGTATCCGATGTTAAGGAACTGAAGCTTCAAGCGGAGGTTGTCCGGAGAGTCGCTTCAGAAGTGATGGAGAAAACGGGCCAGAATTTTGAATATCTGGTCGGGACTATGATTGAATTGCCGCGGGCGGCCCTGACCGCCGACCGTATTGCCGAAGTCGCCGAGTTCTTTTCATTTGGCACGAACGACCTTACCCAGACCACGTTCGGCATTTCGCGCGACGACTCGGGTAAATTCCTGCCGATGTACATCCAGACCGGCATCCTGAAGGACGATCCTTTCCAGGTGCTTGACCGGGAAGGAGTCGGTCAGCTGGTGCAGATCGGAACCGAGAGAGGAAGAAAGACCCGGCCGGATCTCAAAGTGGGGATCTGCGGGGAGCACGGTGGAGAGCCCTCCTCGGTGCACTTCTGCCATATGGTGGGGCTGAACTACGTTTCCTGTTCGCCTTACCGGGTTCCTATCGCCCGCCTTGCTGCGGCGCAGGCTGCACTGGGCTCGCAACAGACCATTTCTCACACCGCATGATCTCATCGAGGCGGCGGGGCCGGCATAGAGCGGCTCCGCCGTCCGACCATTCTTCCGCAGACAGACCACAAATCTTCAGCTATGCGTGAGATGTTTTCGTTGCAGGTATAGTCGTACAACGCCGGATTGAGTGGCGTTTCTGCCGCTCAATCCGGACGCCTGCAGATAATCGGGGGGTTAGTCGTAGTACTCCAGTCCCAGATGGGTGATCAGTTCCTCCCCTTTCAAGTAGCGCAACGTATTCTTCAGCTTCATCAGCTGGATGAACAGATCGTGCTCCGGATAGAGTTCCGGTGCGCACATCGGGCTCTTGAAGTAGAACGACAGCCACTCCTGGATGCCTGCCATTCCGCATCTCTGGGCAAGATCGAGGAGCAGGACGAGGTCCAGAACGAGCGGTGCCGCCAGGATGGAGTCGCGGCAGAGGAAGTCGACCTTGATCTGCATCGGATAGCCGAGCCAGCCGAAGATGTCAATATTGTCCCATCCCTCCTTATTGTCGCCGCGGGGTGGATAATAGTTGATCCTGACCTTGTGCGTGTAGTTGGAGTAGAGATCGGGATAGACCTGCGGTTGCAGAATGTGCTCCAGCACCGACAGCTTGCTTTCCTCCTTCGTCTTGAATGAATCCGGATCATCCAGCACTTCACCGTCGCGGTTTCCAAGGATGTTGGTCGAGAACCAGCCGTTCAGACCTATGAGCCGTGACTTGAGTCCTGGAGCTAGGATCGTCTTCATCATCGTCTGGCCCGTCTTGAAGTCTTTTCCGCAGATCGGTACGCCGCGGTCCTTTGCAAGCTGGGTAAGGGCAGGGATATCCGCCGTAAGATTGGGGGCGCCGTTCGCGTAGGGAATTCCCGCCTTTATTGCCGCATAGGCATATATCATGCTCGGAGCTATCGCAGGATCATTCTTCAGCAATCCCTGTTCAAAACTCTCGATCGTAGCGTGTACGGCTTCCTGTTTGAGAAAAATTTCAGTGCTCGCGCACCACACCATGACGGTGCGGGTGAGATTGTTCCGCTTCTGAAATATCGTAATGTCGTCCTGGATCTGCTCGGCCAGCTCCATCTTGTTGGCGGCCTTTTTCACATGGGTGCCGTCCAGCCTTTTCACGTACGCCCTGTCGAAGGCCGCTGTCCAGGGACTGATGGCTTCGAGCTGGGGCCTGATCTTATCCAGAAGCGTCGGTTCGAGAACTCCCGCCTTGATTCCGGCCTGGTAGATGTTGTCGGAAAATATGTCCCATCCGCCGAACACAAGGTCGTCCAGACTCGCCAGGGGCACGAAGTCCTTTATCGCGGGTACGCGATTGTCTGTCCGTTTTCCCAGCCGGATGGTGCCCATCTGCGTCAGCGAACCTATAGGCTTGGCGAGTCCTTTTTTTATGGCCTCCACTCCCGCGATGAAGGTCGAGGTGATAGCGCCCATGCCGGGAATCACGACTCCCAGTTTCCCGTTCGAAGGCGAAATCTTCATTCCTTTGGAGATCATGTTCAATTCCTCAAGAGGGATGACGCAGCTGCATCATCCGATTTAGTGTGAATCTGCCCGCGAAACTGCAACAACTTTTGGGATTGTTGGAGCCCTTCTTACGGGAAGAGCTGCAACAACTCCAAAGACGTACCGTCAGGATCCCTTTTCTATCACAATCCTGGAGATATCCGCTATCCTTTTGAAGGGCTGTGACACTATGGACAGCAACGAGATGCGATTACGCCGCACCGAAAGGTTCTCGTCCATTACCATCACCTGCCGAAAGAACTCGTCGACCACGCCGCGCATTGAAGCGAGCGCACGCAGCGCCGCACCATAATCGTGTTTCTCGCTTGCGGCGTTCACCTCGGGTTCAATCCTTGAATGGGTCCGCCACAACTCCACTTCAGCGGGATCCTTCAGCGTGGATTCGTCGAGCGTACCGATCACTTCCCCGGCCTGTGAAAGAATGTTGACGATCCGTTTGAAATTCGAAGCGAGCGCAAAAAAATCAGATTCCTGGCGCAGATCCTCAAGAGCTCGGAGCCTTTCAAACGCATCGAGCGGATTGTCGAATCCGGCAGCCAAAACGGCATTGACAGAGTCGTACCCGTACCCCATTTCCTCGAACAGAAACCGTAACCTTCCCTCGAAAAATCCCCTGAGTTCAGCAGCAAGGCTTCCGTCCATTCTGCCGTAGCCCGAGAGGCTCTTCTCTATCAGATGATCGAGCGAAAGGCTCAGGCGGTGATCAATAATGATCTTCAGTATGCCGTTCGCCTGCCGTCGAACAGCAAACGGATCTCCCGAACCGGACGGAATCAGCCCCACGCTGAAACAGCCGCAGACAGTATCGAGCCGGTCGACCAGGGCAAGGATGGCGCCCGTCTCCGATTCCGGAGACGGCGAAGTCGTGCTCTTCGGGTAATACTGTTCGTAGACGGCCCGCCAGACCGGCGGCGCATATCCTTCGGCTCTGGCGTATAAACCTCCCACCACCCCCTGCAGGTCGGTGAATTCCTTCACCATCTCTGTGATCAGATCGCACTTGAACAGGTGTGCGGCGGTTTCGAGGTCCGGCAGAAGATCCTGACGGCCGAGAGCCCGAGTCACCTCGGGCAGGAGCGCGAGAATACGCCGGGTCTTCTCGTGGTAGGATCCGAGATTTTCCTGGAACAGAACGTTTTTCAGTGCAGGTTCGCGGTCGCCCAGCGGTATCTTCCGGTCGGTCTCCCAGAAGAACGACGCGTCGGCAAGCCTGGCGCGCAGCACACGCTCGTGTCCGGTCCTGATAATGTGGCCGGGGTCGCGTTGCAGATTGACGACCGCAAGAAATGCGGGCAGGAGTTCCCCTGAACTTCCGAGCACCGAAAAATACTTCTGGTGCTCACGCATGACGGTGATCAGGATCTCCTTCGGCAGCGACAGAAACCGCTCTTCAAACGCACCGCGGATCACGGAAGGCGCCTCATTGAGGTTTACCACAGTCTGCAGCAGATCGGGGTCTTCCAAAAGCGTGCCGCCACAGGCCTGCGCCTCCATTCCGAGTCCAGACATGATGATCTCGCGCCTTTCGGCCGGATCGACCACGACCGAATTCTCACGCAGCTTCTCCTGCAGTGAGGCCAGCGAATCGACTGCAATCCTGGATTTGCCGAGGAAGCGGTGTCCCGTTGTGACATTCGACGATTTCACGTCAGCGATGGTGAACCGGACCGTCCTGCCCGCAAACAGCGCCACGATCCAGCGCAGCGGCCTGGCAAAACGGAAATGGTCTGCCGTCCAGTGCATCGTTTTCGGAAACTGGATGCCGGCGATGGCTGAAGGGATGAGGGTCTGCAGAATCTTCAGGGTCTTGTCGCCCCGCAGAACCCGGTCAACCGCAAGGTATTCCCCTTTCTGAGTCTGGATGATCTTAATCCGAGACATCAATACGCCCGCCTTTTCGGCGAAGGCCGTCGCCGCCCGGGTCGGCGCTCCTGCAGCGTCGTAGGCGACTCTCCTGGGCGGACCCATGACGGTCTCACGACGATCATCCTGCCGCACCGGGATATCGGAGATTCCCACGATGATGCGACGCGGCGTCCACCATTTCGTGATCTCTCCTGTAGAAAGGTGCTGTTCGTTAAGTAATCGTGAGAGATTGCCTGCAAACTGGCTGGTTGCGTCCTCAATCATTGAGGACGGTATCTCCTCCACACCCAACTCGACGACGAGTTCTCCTGTCTTCATATCCACTGTTCAAGGCTCCGGCTATGCTGTCTGTGCCTGCAGCAGAGGGAATCCCTGCTTCTCACGGCTCTCCAGGTAGCGCCGGGCGACTTCGCAGGCAAGCTGTCTTACGCGTGCAATAATTCCGACTCGCTCAGTCACACTGATGGCCCCGCGCGAATCGAGCAGGTTGAAAGTGTGCGAGCACTTGAGGCAGTAATCATAGGCAGGCAGGACCAGGCCCCGTTCCAGGAGACGCCTGCTTTCATCTTCGTAAAGAGAGAACAGCTGGAAAAGCATGTCCGTATTTGCTGCCTCGAAATTATATTCTGAAAACTCCACCTCTTCGCGGTGCCGAATATCCCGGTAACTGACCTCATCCGACCAGCGCAGGTCATAGATGCTGTCGACCTGCGCGATGAAGGTCCCGATCCGCTCCAGGCCATAGGTGATTTCCGCGCTTATCGGATCGAGATCCAGCCCTCCGGCCTGCTGGAAATAGGTGAACTGGGTTATCTCCAGGCCGTCAAGCAGAACCTGCCATCCTATGCCCCAGGCCCCGAGAGTCGGAGACTCCCAGTTGTCTTCCTCGAAGCGCAGATCGTGCTCACGCAGATTGATGCCGAGCGCAGTCAGGCTGCGCAGATAGAGATCCTGGACATCTCGTGGAGCCGGCTTCAGTATCACCTGGTACTGGTGGTGTTTCTGCACGCGGTTTGGATTGTCACCGTACCGTCCGTCGGTCGGGCGACGGGAAGGCATCACGTAGGCCACACGATACGGCTCGGGCCCAAGCACCCGCAGAAAGGTCTCGGGCGCCATCGTTCCCGCCCCGACCTCGACATCGTATGGTTGCTGCAACACGCAGCCCTGACGGTCCCAGAACTGCTCAAGCGCCAAAATGACCTGCTGGATATTTTTCGGTTTCATTACTGATTGTTGACCATTTCCTGCAAAACCCGGTAGGATTTGAGTTGTTTCTCCAAGTGGAAACTCAGAAGCCTCTGGGACAAACGTTCAATTTCAGCAGCGGCAGCCCGGTCGAGCGGGCTGTTCATGAACTCATCCGGAGAAAGCCGCATCATTGCAGCCAAAGCGGAAGACGCGGCGGCGCCGATCCGGAGCCCCCTTCCCTTTGAGCACAGGCTGCACCGCGCCTGGCAGGATTCGAACCAGGCGAAAAACCCTTCATCTTTAACACACTTACCGCAGTTCGAGCAATAGCCATAATCGGGGAAAAGCCCATTGAGTCTGAGGCTCCAGATTTCGAAATATCGTATAAGCTCTTCGCTCGCGCCCTTGCCTTCCCCTGCCTTCAGGGATGCCAGAAACAGCCGGAACAATCTGTGGTTCGGCTGATTGTCCTGAACGATTTCGTTTGCTATTTCGGCAAAGTAGTTGAACGCACAGATCTGGCTGAGTGATGTCTGTTTCCCGAGATAGGAATGTATAAGTTCCGCCTGCCGGATCTGGCCGAGTTCCCTTCCCTCCCGCGCATAAAACTCGAGCTTTATATGATTGAGCGGCTCGAGGCATCCACCCATCCTGCTCTTGGGGCGCTTGACTCCCCGTGCAACCGCCCGCACTTTCCCAAATTCATTTGTAAGGAAGACGACGATGCGGTCTGAATCGAAAAGGGAGTACTGACGGAGAACGATAGCTTCGGCCTCGTAGACAGGCATGGTCAGTGATGTTGCGCCGAATCGGCCAGAGCCATCTCTTCGCCCGGCTTGCGGCGGCGTACAAACGCATATATCCGGGACGCCGGACCTGAGAGAACGTACAGCCCTGCGATCGCCAGGAGTACGTACTTGGACAAAAAGAAGATCAACGCCACCAGCAACGCGATCACCAGCACCGTCAGGTGCGATTTCTTCCCAAGCGTGAGCTGTTTCAGGCTGCTGTAGCGGATTGTGCTTACCATCAGGAGCCCGAGGATAAAGACCCCGGCAACCACCAGATGCCCGCCCGCCAGGCTCCTGACCTGTTCGGGGAAGAAGTGGACTACCGCGGCAATCGCGCCTCCTCCTGCAGGAATCGGCAGCCCGACAAAATATTTCAGATTGCCGGCCTGGACATTGAATCGGGCCAGCCGCATCGCTCCGCAGATCGTGAATGTGAATGCCGCAATCCACGCCAGCCGCTGATCCACGCCCGAAGCGCCGAGTCCCCAGACCAGCGCCAGAATGGAGGGGGCGATTCCGAATGAGATCACGTCAGCCAGCGAATCGAGCTGCAGCCCGAATCCGCTCGTGGAATTCGTCAGCCGTGCAATGCGCCCGTCGAGCATATCGAGAACGATGGCGATCCCGATGGCCTTGGCCGCCGCGTCGAAGCCGCCGTACATCGTCAGCAGTATTGCATAGTAGCCGCAGAAGATGTTTCCGACAGTGAAGATGCTCGGCAGGACGAACACGCTTCGGCTCAGGCGCCTGCGCCGCTGCACGGGTTCGGGCATGAATTCCCGGAATTCTTCTTCCACCGGCGGTTCGCTCATAAATACTCCCCGATGATGGAACTTCCGCCCCGGACCCGTTCCCCCACTTTTACCATCAGCTTCGTCCGTTCCGGAATCACGATGTCAACTCTTGATCCAAAGCGAATCAGCCCAATCAACTCGCCGCGTTTCAGGATATCACCCGGTTTTTTCCAGCATATCACACGTCTCGCGATCAGCCCAGCAATCTGCCTCACCGTGACCCGGATGCCGTCACCCTGAATCGTCAGGATATTCTGTTCGTTCACCCGTGAAGCTTCCTCATCAAACGCAGCCTTGAACCTTCCTCGCTTGTACTCAAGGCTCTTCAACTCGCCGGACACCGGCGAACGGTTCACGTGGACGTCGAAGATGCTGAGGAAGATGCTGATGGTACGCTCGCCTTCCGGCCCGTCCGCGATTTTGACGACCTTTCCGTCAGCAGGCGATACGATGAGGTTGGGAGCGTCGGGGATAACCCTGTAGGGATTCCTGAAGAAATAGCAGATAAAGCCGCCTATAAGCAGGAAAAAAACAGCGCCGTACCAGATATCCAGAAATAAGAGGACGATGCCCAGTGTCAGCACTGGAAGAGCAAGTTTGTAGGCATCGCGAACCATCCGTTGTCCTTTCGGAAGAATCAGGAATGAAAGATTGGGAGGAGCCGTCCATGCACGACTCCTCCCCCTGCGGCAGCGCCTTAGTGAGATCCGGCCTCAATCTCACGGCGAAATTTCTGTACCATCGAATACATCTGATCCTTAAGCATCAGCTTCTTCTTCTTGAGCGTCTTCTCCTGCAGCTGTTCTTCCTCGCTCAGGAAATGCTTGTTGAGCAGACCCTCCAACTGATCATCGTAAGACTGATGCTCCGCTGCCAGCCGGCGATACTCCGGGTTCTCTCTCAACAGTTGATCACGGAGTTCCGCCTCGTTCGTTACACCGCTCATAGGCCTAACCTCCTGTCAGCCTTCACCGGTGCATGCCGGTAAAGGCTCATGTCTGAATTACGTCATGATTTCCGCTGGACGAGATCCTGATCCGCTCCTGGTACCGCTCTTCACCCAGGCGAATCAGAGTTCTCACCAGTTCTTCGAATCCAATTCCGCTGGCCGCCCACAGTTTGGCGTACATGCTGATTGGAGTAAATCCAGGCATGGTATTGATCTCATTGATCCATACCTTGCCGGTACCGTGTTCCAGAAAAAAATCGACGCGGGCAAGTCCCGAGCCGTCGATCGCCTTGAAAGCCCGCACAGCCAGATCCCGGATCTCCTCGGCCTTACCGGAATCGATGCGAGCCGGAATGTCGAGTCTGCTTTCAGGATTGGCATACTTAGCTTCGTAATCGTAAAATTCGTGAGCCGAAACCACTTCTCCTACTACGGAGGCCGAAGGAGTATCGTTGCCAATAATTGCGCATTCGAGTTCGCGCCCCGAGATGCCTTTTTCAATGAGGATCTTCCTGTCGTACTGAGCCGAGAACCTCACGCCGCGCTCGAATTCGTCTGCAGAATGTATCTTGACTACTCCCACCGAGGAACCCAGGTTCGCCGGCTTGGAGAACATCGGGTACCCGAATGCATCTTCGACACAACGCCTCAGTTCCGTCAGATCTTTTCCGAGATCGCGTGAACGGACCGTACGATACGGTGTTGCGGGAAGCCCTTCCTGCAGGAAGAGGCGCTTTGTGACGTCCTTGTCCATCCCCACCGCCGAAGCGAGCACACCACACCCGATATAGGGTATTCCTGCAATTTCGAGCAGGCCCTGGATTGTTCCGTCTTCGCCATAGGGGCCGTGAAGCAGGGGAAAAATTATTCCCGGCCCGGTAGTGAACCCGCCCGGGTCGGAGGACGAAGCGGACAGGACTCTCATCTTCGAATTGTCCGCTTCAAGGGAAGGGCTTGTGCGTACGCGCTGCAGCACTGATGCCGGAAGCATGCGGCCGATTTCAGATGCGTCGGCCAGCCGACCGGTTTTCGTAATGCCTATGACCGTTATCTCAAATTCGTCGGGATCGAGAGCGCCGATGACGGATGCGGCTGACGTCAACGATACTTCGTGCTCTCCGGACTTTCCCCCAAAAATGATTCCCAGCTTAGTTCTTCGACCCCTTGCCATTATTCCCGTCGTCCTCGGAACGTATCTCGTTCTCAGCATGCTGCTGATAGGCTTTGATGATCAGCCGTACCAGATGGTGCCGCACTACATCGTTCTCATTGAAGTAGCAGAACGAGATACCTTTTACCGCCCCCAATATGTTCCTGGCTTCGATCAGGCCGGAGGATCGTCCCAAGGGAAGGTCTATCTGGGTGACGTCGCCCGTAATGACAGCCTTCGATCTCATCCCGATACGGGTCAGAAACATCTTCATCTGCTCCGATGTCGTGTTCTGAGCCTCGTCTAGTATTATGAAAGCGTCGTTGAGGGTGCGTCCTCTCATGAATGCCAGGGGGGCGATTTCAATTGTTCCCTCTTCCACTAAGCGCTGAATCTTCTCACTGTCGAGAAGGATATGAAGCGAATCGTACAGCGGACGCAGATAGGGATTGATTTTCTCCTCGATATCGCCCGGAAGAAATCCGAGCTTTTCCCCTGCCTCAACGGCCGGGCGCGTGAGCACTATGCGGGACACCGTTCTTTCGAGCAGGTAGGTTATCGCCATCGCCACCGCCAGAAAGGTCTTGCCTGTGCCTCCCGGACCTATGCCGAAAACGATGTCGTTCGCTCTTATTGCTTCGATGTAGCGACGCTGGTTGAGGCTCTTGGGTGTGACGCGGCGTTTTCCGGTGGTCAGCAGCTGCATCTTCGGAAAAAAGTCGTGCAGTGACAGCGCTGCGTCCTCTGCAATCTGTTTGAAAGCCGACTTGAGGTCTCCATTTGTGATCGAATGCCCCTTGTCAACCAGTTCCGAAAAATCCGCTAGTATCTTTTCAAGGGCCGTTACATCTTCTTCCTGCCCGTCAATGACAAGTCCGGAATCTCTCGCCTGAATACTCACGCCGAACAGGTTTTCGAGGAATCTTACGTTTTCATCCAGGGGGCCGAACAGCAGCTGCAGGCTTCGATCGGACAACAAAACTTTTCTCATTTATGTACTTGGCTTTAACCTCACTGAAAGGAAGGATTTCAAGAAGGGATGACCTGTCCCTGAACTGTGGGACATCAAACACCTCATCCAGGATTGCGCTCGCATGTCTAAACGAAATTCTAGGTCGCGTGTGCGGCTGAAGTCAACGAGAAAATTTGATTTGACAGGAAAGTTAACTGATTGTAATGTAAAGGGTTCATGGTGCCCGGGCCAAGTGTATGCCCGGGTTGGTCCGACAATTAAAGGAGTTACTCAGGATGGCCAATCACGCGTCGGCGCTCAAGGCCCACCGGCAGAGCATCAAACATCGGGACAGAAATCGCAGTAACCGCAGCAGCCTGCGGACTACCCTGAAGAAATTCAAAGAACAGCTCGAGGCAGGAAAGACAGACGAGGCCGGGAATTCCGTGTCGGCCCTGTATGCCGCCATCGACAAATCGCAGCAGAAGAAGGCTATCAGCAAGAACGCGGCAGCCCGGCAGAAATCCCGCCTGACAAGACGCCTGAACAGCTTCATCAAGTCCGCCTGATAGGTCCCGTGGATCAGACCAGCGTGCAGATAATATTCTCCAGGAGTATCCGACCGTCGACTGAAGAGGATTTCAGCCGACGGTCCGCATCAGCGAGTCGCATAAAGATTTCCCGGATCGACTCGTAGTCGGCTGCGCGGACCTGCCGGAGGAAACGGTCGAGGAAGTACGGAGGCATCTGGACCGCGCCTGCAATTTCTCTTGGATCTTTGCGCTGGAGCAGGCATTCCCTGGCAATCAGGACCTGCCGGCAATGGCGTGCCATCATTGCCGCTATCCCGATGGGGTTGTCACCCATGCTCAGCAGATTCGCCAGGCTCCTGAGCGCCTTGCCGCGATTTCGCTCCCCTATCGCACCGATCAGTTCGAAGATCCCCTGGTGACGGCTTTCCCGTACCAAATCCTCTATTGCCGAATCGGGAATGTTCTTCTCGTTGCCGGCCCAGAGAATTACCTTTTCAAGCTCGGTCGCAAGGCCCTGCAGATCCGTGCCGGCCATTTCGACGAGTTTGCGGACGGAAGCCGAGGAAATGCGGTATCCCTGCCGCTGTACGTACGACTCGGCCCAGCGCTCGAGAGCCGCTTCCTTTAGTTTCGGGAATTCGGCGACGCAGCCCTTCTCACACAGGACTTTGTAGAACCTTCTTCTGTGGTCCAGTTCGTCGGCCGTCAGGATCAGCACGGTTCGCTTCGACATCGTTTCTATTGCGGCCAGCAGCTTATGCTGCTCAGTTTCCTTGAGCTTCTCGGCCCGCGTGACGACGACAAGCCTTCTTGGCGCTATCATGGGGAACGTTTCGATCGCCTCTATGACGGCATCCACCGTGTCCTCGCCGGCCGTGAATTCGGAATAGTCGAACGCATAGGCGTCGGGAGTAATCACGCTTTTTTTCAGCAGATTCAACGCGGCACGGCAGTGGTAGAGCTCAGGCCCGACAACCAGATAGACGCGGTGCAACTCTTTCCGGTGCAGCTGTTTTTCGAGCTCTTCAATCTGCTGAAGTATCACCGCTACCGCCCGAGGACCGTGCTGGCAAGGCTGGCTGCGAAATTTCTGGCAAGCCTTTCAAGCGCCGGGTTCTCCTCCGAGAAAAAATCTTGGACCCTGCTGTTGAGAACATACCGTTCGCGATACACGTAGCCGTTGTTCTGCCAGATTACCGCCGAATCCTTCGAGCGCACAAGCCTTACCCGAAGCTTCACGGTAACCAGATAGGCCGAACCGAATGTTTCGCTCCCTTCCCTCTCGTTTCTGAAAATTACAGGAGTGGAATCCACTCCCGTGATCTCTCCGAGCAGAACAAGATCGACTCCTGAACTGCTGGAGTTGACGATGGTGCGGGTACGCTGTGTAAATTCCTTCAGCACTGCGCCGGTTATGAGCTGCTCGATTTTGTAGTAGGTCGTCAGGTTGCGGAAAGTAGGAATTCCAAGCGACTGTGCCTCTGAAGGGAGCTTTCCCACGGAACTTCGGACTCTGTATCCACAGCCCGAGAAGGCCGCGGCCGTAAACAGGACAACGGCAACCGCTGCAACCATCGAGATGCGCGATCTTGTGAGGTCAGACACGGGCGACCCTGATCTGTTTCTGGGCTTGGTACTTACCTTTGCGGTCGGCATACGAAACCAGGCATTCGTCTTCCGCACGGATGAATATCAACTGTGCAATTCCCTCTCCCGCATAAACTTTTGACGGAACAGGAGCCGTATTGACGAGCGCAATCGTAATGTACCCCTCCCATTCCGGCTCAAGCGGAGTTATGTTTACGACGATGCCGCTGCGAGCGTACGTCGATTTGCCCTGGCATATGACGATTACATCTCGAGGTATGCGGAAGTACTCAAGAGATCTGCCGAGGATAAAAGAGTTGGGCGGAATCAGGCACGACCTGCCGACTGCGTCACGAAAGCCGATTTGATCCATCTTCTTTGGGTCAAGGCACTTGACGCTTCCGAAGTCGGGTACTTTGAATTCGCTTGCGAGCCGGAAATCGTAGCCGTACGAAGATGCTCCATAGGAGATTTTTCCAGTCCGTTCTTTCTGGTCTGAAAAAGGTTCTATCATGCGGTGGCTCTTCGCCATTTCCTTTATCCACTTGTCTGGAAGTACGGTCATGAGGTCTCCTGTTGTTCCTGAAGCGGCGAGTCTATCACCCGGCCGTGACCGTGTAAATAGAAATGGCTTGACAGCTCTCAGGGCCACAAGTAAAATGCTCTCACTAAGTTAAGGGAGGTTCAGCGTGATCAAGCAGGACATCGTAAACCGTGTCGCAGAGCAGCTGAATATCACCAAGGTAAAAGCGGAAATTGCGGTGGAATCTGTCTTCAACTCACTCAAGAATGCGCTGAAACGAGGTGAACGAATCGAGCTGCGGGGATTCGGAGTCTTCATCGTCAAGCCAAGAAAGAGTGGCGTGGGACGAAATCCTCGAACTGGTGAGGAAGTAGCGATTCCGCCCGGCAAGACCATCCGCTTCAAGCCCGGGAAAGAAATCAGAGCCGACAAGATCGGCGTTACCAGCTGAGCCCAGAAAGCCCCGAACTGTTGTGAGCAGTGATTTTCCGGAATCCTCCCCCGTCTCTTGTTCCTGGAGTGGCGAACTTCATCAGCGCGAACCGGGTCCCCCGGCGCGCGAATGGATAATCTCTGCCCTTCTGTTTGGACTGACATTTGTCACCACCTCGTTCGCCGGATTGTTCTATGTGGCCGGGGACGCGATATTTCTCGCTCCTCTCAGGCTTCTCTCCAATCCGGGGCTGATGCTAAGAGGACTGCTGTTTTCCGTCCCGGTTCTTGCCATCCTGACCGCTCACGAGCTCGGTCACTTCCTGGCCTGCCGCTACTATGGGATGCGCTGTACTCCCCCTTTCTTCATCCCGGTCCCAATCCCGATCACCGGCACGCTGGGCGCGTTTATCAAGATCAAATCGCAGTTCATCAGCAAACGAGCTCTCTTTGACATCGGCATTGCCGGGCCGCTGGCCGGGTTCGTATTTATCATTCCCACCCTGTGGATCGGGATAACCCTTTCGGAGGTAGTACCGAAGGGACGCATAACGCAGGGCCTGGTGTTCGGTGAACCGTTGCTGCTGCGGCTTTTCGGCGGGATCATCCTCGGGTATTCTCCGGAAACCCAGGATATGTTCGCGCACCCGTTTGTGATGGCTGCATGGTTCGGGCTTCTGGCAACGAGCCTTAACCTTCTGCCCATCTGGCAACTCGACGGCGGCCACATTTCGTACTCAGTTTTCGGGAAGTCTCTGCAGAAGAGGCTGTCGGTGATCGCTCTGGTAGTGCTGACGGCAGTGTGCTTTTCCACTGTCTCATACCTGCTGTTCTGTCTCCTGCTGCTCGTTTTGGGATTGAAATTCCGCTTCTATCACCCGCCGACGCTGCTTGAAGATGACCGGCTCGGTCTGCCGCGACTCCTGCTGGCCTTCGTTGCGCTTGTAATCCTTATCGTGTCGTTTATACCAGTTCCCGTGGTCGTCATCTGATCCGGTCACCGTGAAAAGTTGATGACCTTATCCTATGTTGCTGATATGGTAACCGTATGAAACCAAAAACGCTGTTTGAGAAAGTCTGGGAGTCTCATGTCGTGGTTTCTGAACCCGACTCCCCTGTCGTCCTTTACATAGATCTTCACCTGATTCACGAAGTCACGTCGCCACAGGCGTTCCAGGGCCTGCGCAACCGCAGGCTCGGAGTCCATGCTCCGCATAGGGTGGTGGCGACCATGGACCACATCGTGCCGACCGGAAACCAGTCGGGGCCGCCCACTGATCCTTTGGCGGCAAGACTGGTCAAAGAGCTGGAAAAGAACTGCGCCGAGTACGGCATCTCGCTGTACGGGATAGGACATTCCAACAACGGTATTGTCCACATAATCGGGCCCGAGCTCGGGCTGACGCAGCCGGGAAAGACGATAGTCTGCGGCGACAGTCACACTTCGACACATGGCGCCTTCGGGGCCCTCGCATTCGGAATCGGTACGAGCGAAGTTGAACAGGTTCTGGCCACCCAGTGTCTCCTGCAGCGTCGCCCGGGGACCTTCCGGGTACATGTGGATGGAAGACTTGCGGCAGGGGTCGAGGCAAAGGACATAATTCTTTCCCTTCTTGCGCGAATCGGCGCCGATGGCGGCACCGGCTCCGTCTTCGAATATACCGGAGGCGGCATTACTTCGCTCAACATGGATGAGCGCATGACTGTCTGCAACATGTCCATAGAAGCGGGCGCCCGTGCCGGGATGATTGCGCCGGATAGCGTAACGTTTGAATATCTTGCCGGCAGGCCGTTCGCTCCCAAGGGAGCCGAATGGGACAAGGCCGTCTCACAATGGTCACAGCTGCGCACCGATGACGGCGCATCCTACGACAGGGAGATCACGATCGATGCGGCGAAACTCGAACCGATGATCACCTACGGCACCAGTCCCGGTATGGGGCTTCCGATCTCGGGCAGCATTCCTGATCCCGACCGGGAACCCGATTCTTCGAAGAAGCAGGCCCTTTCCAAGGCGCTCTCCTACATGGATCTGCGTCCTGGTCAACCTATTCTCGGTCAGAAAATCGATGTGGTATTCATCGGGAGCTGCACGAACGGACGAATGTCCGACCTGCGCGCCGCAGCCCGTGTACTCAAGGGCAGAAAGGTGAATCCCAATGTGAGAGCGCTGGTTGTCCCGGGATCGCGTGCAATCAAGAATGCAGCCCAGGTCGAAGGCCTCGACCGGATCTTCATCGAGGCCGGTGCCGAATGGAGAGAACCGGGATGCAGCATGTGCATCGCCATGAACGGAGACGAGCTCACTCCAGGTCAGTACTGCGTCAGCACGAGCAACAGAAATTTCGAGGGTAGACAGGGTAAGGGCGGTAGAACCTTCCTGGCAGGCGCCATGACAGCGGCTGCATCAGCCATCGAAGGAGCGGTTGCGGACGTCAGGAAACTTTTGTGATCCGAGGGAACAGATAATGGAACCTTACAGAAAATTCAGCAGCAGAATGATACCGCTCCCGCAGGAAAACGTTGATACCGATCAGATCATTCCTGCCCGCTTTCTCAAGACTACCGAGAAGACCGGGCTCGGAAAGGTCCTCTTCTGCGACTGGCGTTTTGACGAATCGGGAAACCCTAAACCGGATTTCGCGCTCAACAGGCCTGAGATGGCGGGAGCGTCGATTTTGTTGGCCGGGCACAACTTCGGCTGCGGCAGTTCCAGAGAACATGCGCCATGGGCGCTGACCGATTTTGGATTCCGCGCACTCATAAGCACGACTTTCGCCGACATCTTCAGGAACAACTCCCTGAAGAACGGTCTTCTTCCCATAGTGGTGGAAAAAGCCGTCCATGCAAAGCTGTTTCAAATGGTAAAGGAAGACCCCGGAGTCGAGGTCACAGTCGATCTCGAGTCACAGGCGCTGCTCCTCCCAGGCGGGGAGAGCGTCCCCTTTCCGATAGACCCGTACTCGAAGAAATGCCTCCTACAGGGATTGGATGACCTGGGATATCTGCTCTCTTTCTCTGCGAAGATAGCCGAACACGAGAAAAACGCCCTCTAGCCCGGACTATCCGGGCCGCTGATGAGCGGCCCGGATTCCGTGGCTCCTACCTGATCTGCACCAGTTCCTGCCCCTGAGCGGCGGCCTCCTCACCGGCGGAGCCCTGCGTTCTCCTTCGATTCACTGCGGCAGGATCCACGACAAGATTGTGATCATAGCTGTCGAGTTCGAGGGGTTTGCGATTGGCATACACCGTATGCCTG
Source organism: Acidobacteriota bacterium (assembly GCA_012719355.1). Classification (GTDB taxonomy): domain Bacteria; phylum Acidobacteriota; class UBA6911; order UBA6911; family UBA6911; genus UBA6911. Next base: position 34,436 of record JAAYAM010000034.1, on the reverse strand, counting down.
CCGTACTTCTTATGCCATTCCGCGGTCGTGCAGTTCATGTGCATCTTCTCGATGACATTGCGCCAGCCGACTCCCGTGTTGTAGGCGCAGAAGGAAATCTCTCCCTCCTGGGTGCCGTAGGGGATGATGCACATCTCGGTACGGCGGAAATCATAGGTAAACAGATCCTGGAACCACATGGCGGCTACGAACAGGAAGTTCCACGGGTCATTTCTCCGCTCCAGCCCCTTGCCGTAATCCCTTCCTGTCGCTCCCATGGTCTTGTCAAACTTCTTGAGGATGTCAGACATCGTCAGGCTCTGCGGGGCCCCGAACGGGTTGTAGTTGCGCAGCAGCGCGAGCGCCATCATGAAATTCGAGAACTTCTTGCCGCGTGCCTTGTCATTGACTCTCTCAGTATCTCTGGCCAGTCTGGGAACGTTGATGAACTGCGGGACCATGGCCTTTTCCTTGGTCTCCTTGTTTATCATGAATCCCGTCCCGACGCCGCAGTCGGGGTGGCAACTGCAGCACAGGTGCCCCCAGTTTGCCTGCGGTCCATGCACCAGATCGCCGAAGTCCGAGAAGACACTCATGAGCGAGATCGGAAACCAGTCTCTGAGCGGTTCCGAAACCCCCAACTGGCTTCTGACGTCCCGAACGAGATGCGAGAGCGTGTAGCGCTGGCGGAACCGGCGTTCGTCGGTGATCTCTTCATCACGGCCCGTGAAGGATACGGGCTGAAACGAGACGAACGCGATCTTTTTCGGATTGTCCATCGCGAACTGGATGATGGGGCCGACCTGATCATTGTTGATACCGTTTATAATGGTCGTGACCAGAACGATATCGACTCCCGCGCTGTGAAGGTTGTTGATCGCCCTGAGCTTCACGTCGAACAGATTCGATATCTTCCGGTGGCTGTTGGCTTCATTCCCTATCCCGTCAAACTGCAGGTAGACGTACCTGAGTCCCGCCTCGTAGGCGCGTCTGGCCAGGTTCGCGTCCTTGGCGAACTCGATGCCGTTTGTGGCAGCCTGAACGCTGTTGAAGCCGACTTTACGCGCATATGCTATCGCGTCGATGAAATACGGCGAGATCGTCGGTTCACCGCCGGAAAACTGGACAGACATCTGACGCCGGGGCTTGACTGCTATGGCGCGGTCCAGAATCGCCTTGATTTCCTCCCAGCCGAGTTCACAGACAAACCCGACCTGGTTCGCGTCGGTGAAGCAGGGATCGCACATCATGTTGCAGCGGTTCGTAAGGTCCACCGTAAGAACCGCTCCCCTGCCGTATTTGACCGTGCTTGAGCCATGGTTGTGCAGCGCCGTGTCGTTGTGCGCCTCAATGTCACGCCCCGGGAAGAAGCTCTCGATCCGTTCCTGGAATTTGCTGTCGAGCGAAAGGATGTCTTCGAATTTGCCGTGAATCGGACACTCCTTTTCCATCCATATCTGCCCGCCGCGCTCGACAATCGCGGCCTTGATCTCGCCGACCTTCTTTTCGACGAGCACCCTGTAATCCTCTTCCCCGTTCAGGATCTTCTTGCGTGCTTCAATGATGCACTTCGGGCAGAGCGAGTCCGTCTCCCTCGGCCAGCCCAGTGGGGGTTTGGATTTCTGACTGGATTTCAGCAGAGGTTTATCTGACCATTTGGGAGTGAACGAAGGTTTCTCCGATCTGGTAAAGAAATCCACCGTCTCAAATGCTGCTCCTGCCGCGATAGTGAGGATTTTCTCAACGTATTTCACCGGCTTATGCATAGAACCTTTTCTCCTCGACCAACACCACTGCCTGTCACAAAGAACCAACCGCTCTCTACTAGTTTCTTGGCAGGCGAATATATCACGATCTGAAAACGTTTGGGATAAAAAATAGGAAGAAGGCTGAGGCGGGTGGTGCCGAAGGGGGGACTCGAACCCCCACGACCTTAAGATCACTAGACCCTGAACCTAGCGCGTCTGCCAGTTCCGCCACTTCGGCAATCAAGAACAGGTATCTTACTGTCGGGAATCGGAACTGTCAAGAAGCCGGTGACTTCCGGACCTGCTTAATTTTCGCCGCCGAATTCTTCCATGACAAAAATCAGTCGCGACCAGCGGGTTGGATCTTGCTGAAGAAGCGTGTCCACATCCACTCCGAGATTCGAAGCTTTGGCGCTGGCCGCTGCGGCCGAATCAGCCTTCCCTTCCCTTTTGAGCAGAAAACCGAGCATGAACTGCAGCATTCCACTCTCCGGGTGGGATTGCGCCGCCTCTTGCACCAGGTTCATGGCCGCCGCGCGGTTTCCCTGGATGTGCCGGACGATCGCAGCATTGAGGCGCACGGTCGCGTTTTCAGGCGCGAGCCCTGCGGCTTCCTCCAGTGTGTTGGATGCGAGCGCAGTGTCCCCTTTGCGCAGATACGCCACCCCTAAATTGTTGAGAACCGAATAACTGCGTGCCGACTGCAGTAGCGGCCAGAAATACTGTATGGCCTCGAGATGCTTATCCTGCTGTACCGAACAGGTTCCAAGCATGAACCCGGCCTCGACGAGCATCTTCTTCTCTCCCCGGACCGGCAGCAGGTGACGAATCGAATTGCCGCAATCCCCCCGCTGGAAGTAGCTGCGTCCGAGCAGGAGATGCGCTTCCGGGAAAACCTGACTTCCCTGAACGGCCTTCAGCAGCAGGCGCTGCTGTTCGGCTTCACTGGCGGCTCCGAAGCTTTCGATGTAATACCGGTATGCCTGATTGGCCACTTTGCGCCTCCGTTCCTGGAAACGCTGTCTCGACACATTCTTCCCCTGCCCGGTGTAGCTCAGGACCAGCCAAGCCAACTCGTTCTCCATCTGCGGCAGCGCCGACAAGGGCCCGTTAGCGACGATTTCTCCGCTGAACTTCAGTGTCTTCAGGTCGAGAATCCTGATCGCAATTCGCAGGTTCTTCTCCGACCCTTGATAGCTTCCGACAATCAGCAGGTCTGCAGGCGCACGCCGCGCAACCTTGATCATGCTCCCATGGCTCAGCTTTGCGCCCGGAGGAAGATCAAGGCTTTCGACAAGTCTAAGGCGCTCTTCCCTGTTGACAGTTCCGATGTCCTCGTTCACCTGCTTCGAGATCGATTCCGCTATCCCCTCACCAAGCCATTCGAGCGAATCGCTTCCCGACGGTCCCTCGAGACGATAGACGATCACCTTTGCCGGGGCAGCCGTCCCTACAGCCGTCAAAGCCAACAAAACAAAAGCCCACGTCAGCAGCCGTGTCACCTGATACTCTCCAGTCGGGTATGGTTACCACGCTTTGAATGCCCTGTAAAGCGTCAGCTTTTGCATCCGCACTCCGGATGAACTTCCTCCGCCTCAGGGCGTATAATAACGGCGAAGGTCGAGATTACAGGAAGGGTGAACCTTCCAAAGGCCGGATCACTCAAAACTATTCTGGAGAATGCGTGCCCTGATGAAGAAAAATGGACCGGTGTGGACGTTGACGGCTCTGCTGCTTTTCTCTGCGCTTTCCTTCGCAGTCGAGACAGGCATGTACCGCCTTCTTTCGGTCTCTGATTCGGAAAAACTGATCCTTGTTTCCGAGATACCGGGCAAGACCAAGTTCCTGCTCGACGCCGCATCGGCGAAAATCACGGTAAATGGCAAACCGGCGGAATTCAAGGAATTGAAAGCTTTTTCCATCATTCAGATCAAGAAGGAGTTGAAGAAATCCAGCAGAAACGGGGTGGCGATCGACGGAGCCGCAACCGAAATAAAGATTTCCACTGAGGAACAGGGGAAATAACGGTATGTCTCCTGTTTTCACCCGGTTGCAGTAATCGAAATATCTGTCCGGATCTCTTCACCATCCCCGTGCCATCTACTATAATCATTGCACCCGAGGTGGAAGGTCCAGTCGTCTTCACCGCCCGGACATCAGACAATGGCGACCGCGACGCGATTTGAGCTGAATTGGGAAACCGAAAGGTACGCGCTTCTGAACACGCGGATCTGCGATCTCAGGCTCAACTTCGAGCAGACACTGCTATGCCGTTGTATCCATAAGCTTTACACTGAACTGGAATCAAAGCGACTCTCATTCCGCCCCCCGTATTATTTCACCTGCGCCGGTGACGAATGGGGCTGCCCCGACAAGGTTCCGATCATAGGGATCCCGTTCCACCTTGCCGACAACCGCCTGGTGCGCATCGAGAAGGAAATGGGCTACGCCACCTACGACCGTCACGACCTGATGGTGCTGCTGCGACACGAGGCGGGGCATGCCATCAACTATGCCTACGAGCTCTATGAGCAGGACGAATGGCGGGAGGTTTTTGGCGATTTTTACGCTACTTACCCGACAAACTTCAAGTTTAAGTTTAATCCGTTCAGCCGCACTTACGTCAAGAGCCTGGGAGAACCGAAGTACTACGCTCAGGCCCATCCGGACGAGGATTTCGCGGAGACTTTCGCAGTCTGGCTGACGCCCAGATCCAACTGGCGCACCGTATACCGGAAGTGGCCGTCAATCAAAAAGCTCGAATATGTGGATCGTGTGATGAAGAAGCTCCGGAACCGGAAGCCTACCGTGACCGGCGGTCCGCTCGACTCCCCCTATCACTCCAAGACTTACACCCTGATCGAGTACTACGGCGAGACACTCGACAACTTCAAGGACCAGGCGCTGGGCATTTATGATGAGGATCTCGGGAACATCTTCTCCACAGCGGTCAACGGAAACAGAAGAAGGATGGTCCCGGCCAAAGAGCTTATCCGCAGAAACCGGCGTTTCCTGATCAAGACCATCTCGCAGTGGACCGGAGCACGCGAAAAGGTGGTTGCGCCCGTCATCAGGAGGTTTTACCTGCGCTGCCGCGATCTGGACCTGTACATGCCGCCCGATCAGGAGATATCCAGCATGGCGTCGCTTGCCGCACTGGGTACCACCGTAGTCATGAACTACCTGCACACCGGGCGCTACATCGATTAGCTGGCATTAACCCAGGAACAATCTCAGCGAACTCATCGTCAGCTGCTGTATGTCGTTCCAGAACAGCATCAGTCCTACCGTCGGAAGAAGCATGATCCAGACCATCACGTGGCTGGTCCACGGCAGTGGAATCAACGAGGTCTCCCGGCCGGGCTCGATAATCATGGCCCTGATAACCCGCGCATAGTAGTAAACCGAGATGACGCTGTTCAACGCACCCACCACCGCAAACCACGCGAGGTCATTATTCACCGCCGCGCCGAAGACGTACAGTTTGCCGAAAAAGCCCGCAAACGGAGGGATTCCCATCAGCGACAGCATGAATATGGTCATCGCGATGGTCAGAAAAGGTGAGCGGCGCGACAGGCCGCGATAATCGTCGATGTCGAAGCTGCCGGTCCGGTTGAAGATCTCGATGACGATCAGGAAGGCTCCGAGATTCATGAACAGATACGTAATCAGGTAGATCAGCACCGACTGCAGTCCCTGAGAATTGAGGACGACCGTCCCCATTAAAATGTATCCTGCATGTGCGATCGACGAGTACGCCAGCAGCCGTTTGATATTGTTCTGGCGAAGCGCGGCGATGTTGCCGAAAGTCATCGTGACCACCGATATCACGATAATCAGCAGCCGCCAGTCGATGAAACTGAACGCAGTCCAGCTCCCCGGAGAGCCCGATTCGGCGAAGCCGGTAAAGAAGAACCGTATCAGAATAGCGAATCCCGCAGCCTTGGGCGCGACGCTCAGAAACGCCGTCACAGGGGTCGGCGCGCCGGTGTAAACGTCCGGGCACCAGAAATGAAACGGTACGGCAGCCGTCTTGAAACCGAAGCCTGCAACGATCAGGGCGGTTGCAATCAGCAGCATCGCCGCGTTCTCTCCGGTCGCGATGTTTGTGGCTAGCGCTTCCCGCAGCAGGGCGATCTTGGTGGTGCCGGTCAGTCCGTAGAGAATCGTAATCCCGTAGAGCATCGCGCCGGTCGCCACGGTGCCGAACAGAAGGTATTTGAGCGAGGCTTCGTTGGACTGGCGGTCGTTTTTCAGGTACCCCACCATCACATAGCTTCCAATTGAAACCATTTCCAGCGAAAGATAGAGCATCAGCATGTCGACGCTCGACGCAAGCAGCAGCATCGAAAGAGTGACTCCGAGCAGAAGCATGTAGAACTCGCCCATATGGCGCTGCGAGAGTTCCTTCGATCCGGGCGCAGCCAGCAGCACCAGTAGCGAGGTGGCGATGAGGAAACACTTGAAGAAGACAGCCATCTCGTCGAGCGCGAGGCTTCCGGAAAATATCGTGCCCGCCGGCTCGCCGATGAGAGGAAGCGAGAGGAAAAACGCGACAGCCAGCCCGAGCGCTGCAATAGCGAACGTGAGCCTCTTCCTGATCCGGGGGAACGCGATGTCGGCGACAATTACGCAGAGAAAAGCTGCAGTCAGGGCAAGTTCCGGATAGAACTTCTGAAGGTCCAAAAGCAACTGAGGATTCATTGATCACCCTTTCAGAGTATCTGCTCGATCCAGATCAACCGATTTGATTATCCGGTACATCGACAGGACTATCGCGAGAGCGACAGCCGCCTCTGCGGCTGCAATCACAATGATGAAGATGGCAAATATCTGTCCGCTCATGTTCCCGGCCGAAAACTTTGAGAACGCGACCAGGTTGATGTTGGCGGAATTCAGGATAAGCTCCACCCCCATGAGCACGTTGACCGCGTTCTTTCGGGTAAGAACGCACATTATGCCGAGTGAAAACAACGCAGCACTTATAACCAGGAAATGGCCGAGTCCAATCATTCTGATCTTCTCCTGACGATCATCGCCGCACCGATCATGGCAACGAGAAGCAAAATCGAGGCTGCCTCGAACGGAAGAATGTAGTCGGTCATCAGAAGCTCTCCGATTGCCGCCGTCGTGGGAGCGTCCGAAGCCGGCGGTCCTGTATGCCAGCTGGTTCTAAGCATGAACGTGACGATCACTGCGAAGACCGCCGCCGCGACAACCAGCGCCGGCACGAACTGGAAGGTCTCCGATCTGAGATTCAGATCATAGAGTTTGTGAGTGAGCATCACGCCGAAGAGAAGAAGCACGAGGATGCCGCCGACGTAGATGACCATCTGGGCCGCAGCCAGAAAATCCGCGCCCAGGAATGCGTACAGGGCGGCCACGCCGAAAAAAGTGAACAGAAGAGCAAAAGCCGACCGGATCAGGCTCTTTGAAAAAACCACCACGGCAGCAGAGCCGACCGTGAGAACGGCAAATGAATAAAAGACGATTTGTGCGAGCAGATTATTGTCCATGGCTTTCTGTTTTTTCGGAATGCGGCTTTTGCGCTTTGCCGCTCAACGGCTTCTCCTTGGCAAAGCGGTAGATATGATCCAGTTTGTCGTAGACTGAATACTCATACTCGGGCGTCATAACCAGGCAGTGGGTCGGACAGGGGAAGGTACACAGAGAGCAGTAGCAGCACAGAGCCATATCGATGTCGAAAACATACGTGCGCAGCTTGATCTGGGTGCCGTCGGACGCGAATACCTCCGGCTCGTCTTTCCCTCGCTTCTCGGTCTGGATCGTGATGCAGTCGGTAGGACATGCCCTGGCGCACTGGCCGCAGCCGATGCAGTCCTCGATCTTGTTGAACAACCGCATGCGGGACCGCTCAGGCATGGTCCACTTCTCTGTCGGATACTGCAGCGTGACCGAACGGGTGAACAGATGCCGCCAGGCTACTCCCATCGACGTCAGGACTGTGACAATCCCGAGACCGATATCCCTGAAATAATTCCACATAAGAATTCCTCTTGAATCCTTTACCAGTAAACCGTCACCCAGCCCACGCCCAGCACCAGAGCGAGGGAAGCGGGAAGTAGTACTTTCCAGCTCAGATACATCAGCTGGTCTACACGCAGCCGCGGCAGCGACCAGCGCAGCCACATCTGCACAAAGACCAGCGCCAGCACCTTTCCGAAGAACAGGACCGGCCCCGGAATGAACTGCGGTACGACCGATTCGGGAACAAACCAGGTCCAGCCGCCGAGGAACAGCGCAGTCGCGACACTCGCGACCAGAAACATGTTTGCGTACTCGGCGAGGAAGAAAAAGGCAAAGCGCATCCCCGAATATTCGGTATGGTATCCCGCCACCAGTTCCGATTCCGCTTCCGGGATATCGAAGGGGGTGCGGTTCACCTCGGCCAGCGAAGCGATAAAGTAGATAATGAATCCAAGAAAGACAAGCGGTGGATAGCGGAAGATGAACCAGTTCTGTATCCCACCCTGCTGCGCGTTGACGATCTCAACAAGCGAAAGGCTTCCGACCGGTATAACGACCGTCATTATGGCGATTGCCGACGGGATTTCATAGCTGATGATCTGGGCTGCGGCCCGCATGCCGCCGTAGAGGGAGTACTTGTTGTTCGACGCCCAGCCGGCCATGATGATCCCGATGACCGAGAGACTGCCGACCGCAAATACATACAGCAGCCCGATGTTCAGGTCGGCCACAAACGAAGATGCTCCGAACGGAATCACGACAAAGGCGGCAAAGGCTCCCAGGAAGACCACGAACGGGGCAACCTTGAACAGCAGCTTATCGGCAGAGGCCGGAACGATGTCCTCTTTCAGAAGAAGCTTCACCGCGTCGGCCAGCGTCTGAGCCCAGCCATGCCATCCGCCCACATACATCGGCCCAAGCCTGTCCTGAATATGCGCCGAGACTTTCCTTTCGAGCCACACTGCAAACAGCACGGCAAGCGCCATGCACGCAAATATCACGACACAGCTGACCACAACCGGGATCAGCGCCCGATACGTCTCCGGGATCGAGCTATATCCCGGCAATAATCCAAGAAGTTCCGCAATGGACTGCATCGGCGTCCCCTTTACTATCGATCGATCTCACCCAGCACGATGTCGAAGCTGCCAAGAATGGCTATAACGTCGGAAATCATAGCCCCTCTGCTCACCTCCTCGAACGCACTCATCACAGTGAAACACGGGGACTTCACTTTCAGCCGGTACGGCTTCAGCCCTCCGTCGCTGACGATGTAATACCCGAGTTCTCCGCGCGGGCACTCGGTCCGCATGTAGATTTCACCGGCCGGGGGTTTGATCCGTTTGGGAATGGATTCATGCACGTCGCCCGGAGTCAGCTTCGCCACCGCCTGCCTTATGATTTTGCAGCTCTCTTTGACCTCGCGGATCCGGACCATGTAACGGTCCCAGCACGAACCGACAGGGCCGTACTCGCCCTGTCCCACCGGAATCTCAAAGTCGAATTCATCGTACCCGAGATACGGTTCATCCCGGCGCACATCAAACTTTACGCCGCTGCCGCGCAGATTCGGACCTGTTACCCCGTAGCTTATGGCAGTCTCGGGAGAAAGAATCCCCACCTCGGCGGTCCGCTTGATGAATATCCAGTTATCCGACAGCAGCCGGTTGAGGTTGTCCACCTGGGGTTCGAAATAATCCAGGAACTCGATCAGCTTATCCTCGAACCCCGGTTTGATATCGAACATCAGGCCGCCGATCCAATTGTAGTTGTAGAGCAGCCTCGCACCGCAGGTTTCCTCGAACATGTCGAGGATCCTCTCGCGGTCGCGGAAGCACCAGAGAAACGGGGTGAATGATCCGATGTCGTTGCCGTAAGTCCCTGCCGCGATCAGGTGGCTGGCAATGCGACCGAGTTCCGCCATTACGATCCTGATGCAGCGTACGCGGTTGTTCACCTCGATTCCCATCAGTTTCTCAACCGCGAGGACGTAGCCGAGTTCCATGTTCATCGCGGCACAGTAATCCATCCGGTCCGTGTAGGGAACCACGCCGGCATAGTCGACGTTTTCGACATGCTTCTCAAAACACCGGTGCAGATATCCGATGTGCGGTATCGCAGCCGCGACGATCTCCCCATCGGTCTTCAGCTCGAGGCGTAACACACCGTGGGTCGAAGGGTGCTGCGGCCCCATGTTCAAGGTCATGACGTCGCCGCTGTACTCGACTTCCATTCATCCCTCCTAGACAGGCATGTCCCGATAGCTGGTCGGGTATTTGTAGTCCTTGCGCAGCGGATACCCTTCCCAGTCATCCGGGCAAAGAATACGGCGCAGGTCGCTATGTCCCTCAAAGACAATTCCGAACATATCGAAAGCTTCACGCTCGTGCCAGTTGGCGACCTTCCAGACAGATTCGACCGTTTGCAGAGACGGGTTCTCGCGGGGGAGCCGGCATTTGACCGTATAGCGGTGATGGTGCTTCATGGAGTACAGCACGTAGACGACCTCAATCCGGTCTTTGTAGTCCGCTCCGCCCAGCAGTTCGAGATGGTCCAATGCCAGACGTTCGTCGGAACATAGAAACCGGCTGATCTCCAGAATCGCTGCGGGATCGACTATGCTGTAGGGATTGATGCCGTCGGATTTCGACTCGATGATCCTGCCGCCGAATTTCTCCGTCAGGAGTGCGGCGATTTCCTGAGCATTCATACCGTACCTTCTTTTTTCCTGGCCAGGGTTTCGCGTTTGATCTTGTTCTGCAGCTGAATGATTCCTTCCAGCAGGGCCTCCGGACGCGGCGGGCAACCGGGTACGTACACATCCACGGGGATGATCTGGTCCACACCTTTCAGGACATGGTAGCCGTGCTGCCAGTACGGTCCGCCTTTATTCGCGCAGCTTCCCATCGAGATGACGTATTTGGGAGCGGGCATCTGATCATAGAGACGCTTGATACGCGAAGCCATCTTCAGCGAAACGGTCCCTGCAACGATCATCACATCTGCCTGCCGTGGCGACCCGCGAAAAACCTCAGCCCCGAAACGGGCAAGGTCGTAGCGCGCAGCACCGGTTGCCATCATCTCAATAGCGCAGCAGGCCAGACCGAACGACAGAGGCCACGGCGAAGAAGAACGGGCCCAGTTGAAAATCCAGTCCAGAGAGGTGATGAAAACATTATCCTCGAACTTCCCTTCCAAGATTCCCATGCCGTTCTCCTCTTATTCCTTCATCGCTTCCAGATCACCGGCTTTCACCCAGTCGAGATCGCCCCTCTTCCAGACGTAGGCGAGCCCTACCGCGAGAATCGCGATGAAAATCAGGCCTTCAATGAATGCGAATGATCCCAGTTTCTTGAACACGACGGCCCAGGGAAGGAGAAAGAGGATTTCGACGTCGAAGATAATGAAGATGAGGGCAAGGACATAAAAGCGGATGTTGAACCTGACCCATGCTGACCCTTCAGGTATTTCACCGCACTCGTAAGGGATGTACTTGTCAACTCCCGGCTTCCCTTTGTATTGAATCAGGCGCGAAAGGAAAAGCGTGATGGCGAGGAAAATCAGACCTATGACGAAAAACAGAAGAACACTTGCGAACCCGAATGCCATGAATCACTCCGTGCTCGATGTGCTTAAACCGAGTGGAACACAGTCGTTTTCGATCGGCTTACCTTACCTATCACCCCTGATTTTTGCAAGCGATTTTCAGGGTGGATTGAGGTCAGTCTGGGTGAAATCGACTTTGAAGATTATCCAAGCGGCACAATTCCGGTCAAGAAGAAAAGTCTGGAATCTGGTTGCTTTGCCATTGGATTAGTGCATTCTTTAGCAATGCTCAGGTTACTCGTATTCTGCTCCCTGATAGTTGTCGCCGCCGGCTTCTTCCTGTATAGCTGCTCGCGCCTGATCAAAGCCCTTTCTCTCGGAAAACCCCAAAGGCGCAGCGACAATATCCCCGCCCGGCTCTGGAATGTCCTGACCGTTGCATTCGGCCAGTCGAAGCTCCTCCGCGATCCTGTCGCGGGAATAATGCATTTCTTCATTTTCTGGGGTTTCATGATCCTGCTTTCGGCAGTAGTCGAGGCCGTTATCCAGGGAATCGCGCCGGAGTTTTCACTCACGATGCTGGGCCCTCTCTTCCCGCCTCTGGCGGCGTTACAGGAAACCATCGGGGCCCTGGTGATCCTGTCTTGTCTCTTCGCCCTGACACGCTGGTTTCTCTTCCCTCCCGCCAGATTCTTCGGGCGTGAAATCACCGGTCCTGTAAGACTGGATGCGGCACTGGTTCTTGTCCTCATCCTGATCATTATGGCGTCCATGTTCGGAACCTACTCTGCCTCCGCGGCAGCCTCTTCAGAGATCGCGCCTGCCCGTTTCATTTCGAACCGCCTTGCCGGGCTGTTCTCTTCAGACGGTGCCGACGCATGGCTGCGCCTGTTCTGGTGGACGCATCTGGTGGTCATCCTGGGGTTCCTCAACTATCTGCCGTATTCCAAGCACCTGCATATCATCACAAGCATCCCGAATGTCTTCCTGGCCTCACTGAAGCCTCGCGGACAACTGTCAGGCCTCGATTTCGAAGACGAGACTGCCGAGAGCTACGGTGCGGCCGACGTTCAGGACCTTACGTGGAAGCAGCTTCTCGACGGGTTTACCTGTACCGACTGCGGACGATGTACCGCCGCCTGCCCTGCCAGTATCACCGGAAAGCCGCTCAGTCCGCGCAAAATCATTATGAACATACGCCAGCGCACGACGGAGCTGAACCGGGACGGCACGGACGAACTCACCGGGCACCGCCTGGTCGATTCCTTCATCTCTGAGCAGGAGTTGTGGGATTGCACGACGTGCCGCGCCTGCATGGAAGAATGCCCCGTCATGATCGAGCATGTTCCCGCCATCATGGAGATGCGCCGCTGGCTGGTCCTGACCGAATCACGATTCCCGCAGGAGCTTACAACCGCCTACAAGAGTCTCGAGACCAGCTTCAATCCATGGGGCTTCAGCCCTGAATCAAGAGGCGACTGGGCGAAAGGCCTCAACGCCAGGACGATCGCTGAAGCAGGAGGTAAGTGCGACGTTCTCTACTGGGTGGGCTGTGCCGGCTCCTACGACTCGCGCTACCAGAAGGTCTCGCGTGCTATGGCTGCGCTGCTCAATGCCGCCGGAGTTGACTTCGCCATCCTGGGAAAGGAGGAAAAGTGCAACGGAGATCCGGCACGCAGAAGCGGCAACGAGTACCTCGCCCAGATGCTGATCACCGAGAATGTCGAAACCCTGAATCGCTACTCGTTCAACAGGATCGTGACGACTTGCCCTCACTGCTTCAACACCCTGAAGAATGAATACCCGGGCTTTGGCGCTGCCTACCAGGTTCTGCACCATACTGAGTTTCTGTGGCAGCTGATCCGCTCATCCAAACTCCGGTTGTCCGCAAATCGGAGCAGGACGGTGTTTCACGACTCCTGCTACATAGGCAGATACAACGCGATCTACGATATTCCACGGCACCTGATCTCCGGCTCCGGCGCTGATCTTCTGGAGATGAAGCGGTCGCGCAGCAGGGGCCTTTGCTGCGGTGCCGGCGGCGCCAGAATGTTCATGGAGGAGAAGATCGGTAAACGGATCAATCTCGAACGAACCGAAGAAGCGATGTCGCTCCGGCCCGAGGTTATTGCTTCCGAGTGCCCCTTCTGCATGACGATGCTGAGCGACGGAGTCAAAGCACTCGATTCAGAGGAGCGCATCCAGGTGAGGGATATCGCGGAAATCCTGGCCGACGGTCTCGAGACGGAAACCCCGGACCGGAATTCCTGAAATTCCGGTCCGGGCAGATTCCTAATCAATCCAGCTGGTCCAGGACTGCAGGCGTTCCTTTAGCCTCGCCATGAACTGATCCGCGACGGCCCCGTCAATCACCCGGTGGTCAAAAGCAAGGGAAAGGTACACCATTGATCGTATTGCGATCGCATCATTGATTACCACGGGGCGTTTCTCTATTCCTCCGACCCCCAGGATGGCGACCTGAGGCTGGCTGATGATCGGTGTTCCAAAAAGAGCCCCGAAGCTGCCGGGATTGGTCATGCTGATGGTCCCGTTCTGCACGTCATCCGGCTTGAGCCGTTTGCTGCGCGCCCGCTCGGCAAGGTCGTACATCGCGACCGCCAATCCCGTGAGGCTTTTCAGATGGGCGTTCTTGATGACCGGCACAATCAATCCGGTATCGAGAGCCACCGCAATCCCCAGGTTGACAGGCTTCTTGTACACGATTTCGTCGCCCGACACCGAGGCGTTGAACACGGGGAATTCCCGCACATTATCGACAAGTGCTTTGGCGAAGAACGGACTGTAAGTAAGGGGGACACCCTCTCTTCGTTCGAAATCACTCTTGTGCTTCTGCCGAAGATTCACGATGGGCGTCATATCGATTTCAAAGATCGTATGGACGTGCGCCGACGTCCTCTTGCTGGCGACCATGTGTTCGGCAATGGCCTTGCGCATCGGAGTCATCGGAACGACTTCACTCTCGCCTGCAAACGTGACAGGTTCCGGCTGCGGCGGCGCAGGAGCCGACGGAGGCGTCGGCGCGACTCGTTCCTCGGCGCGCGGCGGCGCCTCGATGCGCTCCAGATAATTCAGCACGTCCTCTTTCGTGATTCGACCTTCGAGCCCCGTGCCCTGGATCCGGGACAGATCGATGTTGTGCTCCCGGGCAAGCCTCCGTACCAGCGGCGAAGTCCGGATGTCCTGCGCCTGAATGCCGGTCGCGACTTCGGATGGTTTCGGAGCCTCACGAGGAGGAGGCGGCTCTTCGGCTTCCGGGACAGGTTCAGGCTTCGCGGGCGGTTCTTCTTCGGGGATTTCCTGCGCCGCGACGTCGCCGGAATGAAACATACTCTCGTCCTTCTCTTCCGCGCCTGCTCCGTTGATTATGGCGAGAACCGTGTTGATCTGGACCGTTTTCCCCTCCGGAACAAGGATCTGGCTCAGGACCCCGGAGGCCGGCGACGGAATTTCGGAATCCACTTTATCGGTCGAGATTTCAAACAAAGGTTCATCCCGTACAACTCTGTCGCCTACTTTCTTCAGCCATTTGGTAATTGTACCTTCAAATATGGATTCTCCCATTTGAGGCATTGTCACTTTAATCGTCATGGGCTGTGCTACCTCCTAAGTCGTGTAAATTCAGCGGAGTGCCTGTACAACCGGAGCACGCCATAGTTACGCAGCATTCAATGGGGGGTGGATATGGTGACCTGTTCCTGAGCCCTCTCGAAATTGAGAAGTTCGGCGGAAAGCTCGCGCCTGCTCTTTTGCACCATGATACGGCCAAAGACGGAACCGAATTCAAAAATGTACCTCTCAGCGACTTCGCTCAATTCCGGAGCGCGACCGATCAGACGTTCGACTGACGTCACCCCTTTCCCGACGATCCCGCACGGTACGATCAGGTTGTAATAAGAGAGATCCGTGCTGACGTTGAGCGCAAAGCCGTGCCGCGTGATCCACCTGCTCAAATGGACTCCCATGGCGGCGATTTTCCCGCGCCCGGTCCAGACACCGGTGAAGCCTGAATTGCGGGCGCCCTCGATGCCATAACCGGCAAGGAGTCGGATCAGCGATTCTTCCAGGTTTCTCATGTATCCGTGAACGTCGCGCTCCCCCGGCCCCAGCGAGAGCAGTGGATATCCGACGAGTTGTCCGGGCCCATGAAAGGTTATATCTCCGCCGCGGTCGACGTTCCATAGGGCGACGCCGAGCGTTTTCAAACGCTCTTCGCTGACAAGCAGGTTGTCAGCATGGGCATTTCTCCCAAGCGTAATTGTCGGCGGGTGTTCCAGCAGCAGGAGGACATCATCCTGGAATCCGAGCTTTTTCAGGTTGCAGATCCGCATCTGCAGTTCCAGCGCATCGGAATATGAAACGGCACCACACCACACCGCAATGCACTTCCTGCTATGAGTCACGTCAACACCCGCAGGTCTATATGTGGATGGCGGCGCCGCTGTACAGGGCGTGTCCCGCCTCCATTATCCCTTCCGAAAGAGTCGGATGCGCGTGGATCAGATGCGACAGGTCGGCGGCCGCCGCTTCGAGCCCCAGCAAAGCCGTTCCTTCGGCAATCAACTCGGTTACCTGAGGGCCGATCATGTGCACTCCCAGGATCTGTCGATATTTCTTCTCGCTGACCAGTTTTATGAAACCCTCGTTCTCGCCCAATATGCTCGCCTTGCTGACAGCCGCAAAAGGAAATTTGCTCGTCGTTACATCAATACCTCTTTCGCGGGCCGCAGCCTCAGTCAGACCGACGCTCGCAACTTCCGGATGGCAGAAAGTGCAGTTGGGGACCAGGTCGTAGTTGATGGGCGCAGGATTCCTGCCGGCGATATGCTCCATGGCAAGTATCCCTTCATGTGAAGCCAGATGCGCCAGGGCCTGCGTTGGAACGACATCCCCGATAGCGAAGATGCCGGGAACGTTCGTCTGCATGTTCCGGTCGACCGTAATGTAGTCCTTCGACGTGGCTACGTGCAGCTTCTCAAGACCGATCTCTTCGCTGACCGGACGTCGGCCTACCGCTATCAGGGCCTTTTCCGCAACCATTTCCTTTGTCTCGCCCGCAGAATTAGTGACGGTGGCATGCACCTTCCCCTCCTCGATCCGGATGTCTTCCAGCCGGGCACCGGTCATGAATTTGATGCGCCGTTTGGTCAACAGCCGCTCGATTTCCTGCGAGATTTCGTGATCTTCCAACGGAAGCACTCGAGGGAGCATCTCGATCACCGTCACATCGGTGCCGAAACGGGAAAAGATGGAGGCAAACTCGACACCGACCGCACCCGCTCCAACCACCAGCATCGACTTGGGGACGGCATCAAGATCAAGAATCTCTTTGTTGGTAAGGATGATCTGTCCGTCCAGTTCCAGACCAGGAAGAAGTTTTGCTTCCGATCCAGTCGCCAGGATCGTGTGTCTGGCCCGGACTTCGGTCGTTACGTCACCCTCAACCTGTAGTGTTCCCGGCGCCGTCAATCTACCCTTGCCCTGAAACGTTGCGACCTTGTTCTTCTTCATCAGGAAATCGGTCCCCATGGACAATTTCTTCACAATCTTGTCCTTGCGGGCTTTCACGAGTCTGAAGTCGAGGTTAATGTCCTTATAAAGAATTCCATATTCCTTGCCGCGCATGGCCTTCTCATAAAGGTCCGCATTAAGAAGCAGCGCTTTAGTGGGAATGCATCCCCAGTGCAGGCATGTCCCCCCAAATTTGGAATACTTCTCTATCAAGGCTACTTTAAGCCCCAGCTGGCTGCCTTTAATCGCTGCAACGTAACCACCCGGTCCGCTGCCAAGAACCGCAACATCGTACAGAATGGACTCTGTGCTCAAGATTACCTCTCCTGGAACGTGGCTTTGTTTGCATCGGCGCGCAGGTTCTTATTGCCTGCCCGGATCAACATCGGTAACTCTGGTCGTGAACTCTGGATTCAGGTAAAAGCTATCCAGGTAAAACATGCAAGGTCGGAACCGGAAAGACAGAACTAATCGCTCAACTTCTTATAAGCTGAACAATTAGAAGTCTCGATGTTACATCCCGTAAGAGGAACAGTCAAGGATGGCCCGCCCGTGCGATCAGGGACGGGAACGTCTGTCGGGAGAAGCGCTGAGTTCCTTTAAACAACGGTTTCCTGCACCCGCTGCCGCACGAGATCATTGTGCGCGGCTTCCTGTTCGGCAAACTTGATCAGGATCTGCTTCCCCCTGGTCTCGTCAAAACTCTCCGCGTATTTCCTGAAGAACTCGCCGGCGTTGCTGTTCAAGGTGAGGGCGAGTTCCGTGGAAGCCTGGACATCGAGTCTGAATTCCCCGTCAGTCTCATACTTTGACAGGTCAGGGATCAAAGCCTCCAGTTCGCAGGGGTCGAAGTGCAGGAAAATGGGGGCACGTTCGAGGTTTTTCTCCTGCCGGACGATCTCTTCGAGTTGCGCGTTAAGGTCGGCAATATGGGCTTCCACTTCCTCAACCATCCGTTGCAGCACCTCTCTGCCGCCGAGGTCCTGGTTCCGCCGAGCCGCATCACGGTAGAACTGGAGGCAGCGGTTTTCCATCGCCAGCGCCATCTTCACGGCATCGCGTGCAAAAATGCGCTCGGTGTCGTGCTTCTGGATTTCAGTCACCGGCCGATGCTCCCGGCAGTCCTCGCAGATCCCATAGGTCTGGAAACGGTGGTGGATCGGCTTGAAGTGATACCGCTGGATGATCTCGTCCTGTATCCGCTCCAGTTCCGGGCAGACAAACTCAATGGCTCTGTGGCATTCAGTGCAGACGATGTGATGATGATGAGGATGATGGTAGCTGTGCTCAAAGCGTGTAAGTCCGTCTCCCAGAGTGATTTCCCTGGCAATGCCGCACGCCGTAAGAGATTTCAGGGTGCGGAAGACCGTTACGACCCCCACCTTCTTATCTCTTTTCTTCACAAGAGCATAGATGTCTTCTACGCTGAGGTGTCCCTCAGTGTTGAGAAAGGTTTCCAGTATGAGGTCTTTCTGGTAGGTCTTCTTGAGTCCGTTCTGCCGCAAATAGGAATAGAATAATTCAGTTTCTTCCTTAAGCTTTCTCATTGACATATCACTCCTCCCATCTCTCGCACGGAGCCCCTATCATAGCACGCACTCTGCAAATGATCTTCAACTAAAGACAGGCTTCTGAGCGGAACGGCAAGGACAGGAAGAATCAGTCAATCCGTCGAGCCAGGAAAGTGAAGCTTATCCGGTGGCGTTCACTCTCTACTATGTCAAACCCGTGACGCTGCAACTTTTGTCGCAACACGGCTTCGTTGAAAAAGCCGAAGCGTATGAAACGCTCGAGTACATACGCCATTCCCCCGGATCTTTCGGGGCGGATGGTTGTCTGGACAGAAAAACGGCCTCCTGGAGAAAGGACACGACGTATCTCCTTCAACGCATCGTCCGGGCGGTCAAACAGGTGGAGCGCTCCGCAACAGTTGACAAAAGGGAACGCTGAGTCTCTGAAAGGCATCCGGAACGCGGTTGCCCGTACGAAGAGCACATTATCCAGCCCTTCGCGCGTCACAAGTCTGCGGGCGTGCCGCAACATCGGCCACGAAAGATCGAGCCCGATTACGAGGCCCGGCTTACTCCTGGCCAGGGGGCGAGTGAAGACACCCGTGCCGCATGCCAGATCCAGCGCGCCGGCATCCCCCCTGGTCGAGGTTATGCGCAGCACGGTCTCGAGCTCGCTCGCGAATGAGCGCGAACTCGCCAGATAGTAGCCGATCCGCCTCCACATCCCTTCATACACCGATACTATTGCCGGAGTCTGCATCAGTCGCTGAAACGGGGTGATGACTTCTTCAGCTTCGTTCGGCAGCATGTCCACTATTCCGCTCTTCAACGGAAAGAAAGCATGGCAGCGGTCGCACATCAGGCCTTCGGAAGACTCGACGACCACGGCGTGCGAGCACACAGGACAGCGCATGAAGGGGAGTAGTTTTGAGATCATGAAGGGATTATGCCACTTTCGACAGAATTTCAGGTCCGTTATCAGTAATCGCGACAGTGTGTTCGAAGTGGGCGGACGGTTGGCCGTCCAGGGTCACGACAGTCCACCCGTCACTGAGAATCTGGACACGGTCGGTACCCACATTCAGCATGGGCTCTATCGCGAGCACCAGGCCCTCCCTGAGTTTGATACCCCGTCCGTTCGCTACATAATTCAGCACCATCGGGTCTTCATGCAGCTGCCTGCCGATTCCGTGGCCGCCGAATTCCTTGACGACCGAAAAACCGTTTGACTCGGCATGATTTTGGACGACCCGGGAAAAATCAGACAGGTGGTTGGATGGGACCAGCTGTTCAATTCCGCGATAGAGGCATTCTTCAGCAGTCTGCAGCAGCCTCTCGGTCTGCGGATCGATCGCGCCGATGGGAACCGTGACAGCAGCATCACCGAAATATCCTTTGTAAAGCACTCCGAAGTCGAGGCCGATTACGTCCCCTTCCTTCAGTACCGTGTGTCCCGGAATACCGTGGACCACCTGCTGATTGATCGAGGTGCAGAGTGATTTCGGGTATCCGCGATATCCTTTGAACGCCGGCTGGCCTCCCAACTTAACGGTCTTCTCCTCGGCGATGCGATCCAGTTCAAGTGTCGACACCCCGGCCTTGCAATGCTCTCGCAGTTCCTGCAGGACTTCAGCCACAATCCTGCTCGCCTCGGCCATGATGCCGATTTCACGCTTCGACTTGAGACTAATCATAGCTCCTTCTTGCTCCCCCAACTCATGATCGACCGGGGCGTCCGGGTTGTCAACAGAGAGCTCCCGCTCATGACGAAGACTCTTCCACCTTCACTTCGACGAAATCGACTACTCCACTCATGACCGCAGGGCGTTTTCTGAGCCTGATGCGCGCCTGGCGAACTGGAAAAGACTGCAGAACCGCCCGCACAATCCTGTAGGCAAGTGTCTCGACCAGGTTATACTCCCGGGCGGCGGCGGTTTCGAGCACAAGTGCGAGAACGCGTGTGTAATCAACGGACCTGTCAAGTGCGTCAGCCTCCGCGGCATCTGCAAAACTCCCGGTGATTGTAAGGTCTGCAGTACATTCCTGCGGACTGCTCCGTTCCTCAGGCGTCGTGCCGATGCGGGCGCTGATCCTGATTCCCGCAAGCGTGATCTCGTCTTCTCGTCTGTCCATGCTTCCCGACCGAAAAAAATGCGGGTCCGAAAACCCGCATCCTCAAAGTAGACAGGCTGCCGGGCCTGACTACGCCTCGAATGTCTCCCCCCAACCGCACGAAGCCCTGGCGTTGGGATTATCGAACTTGAATCCCGAACCGTTGGCCCCATCCACATAATCAACTGTCGTCCCGTTCAGATAGAGGAGCGAACGCGTGTCGACAAATACCCTGAGTCCTTCCAGATCCAGAACTCTGTCATCCGCTCGGGGCTCTTTATCCAAGGTCATCTGATACTGAAATCCCGAACAGCCTCCACCTGCGACGGCGATTCTAAGGCCCGACTCCTCGTTGCGCTCCGCGAGGATGGCTTTGACCTTGGCAATTGCCACCGGCGTCATCGTTATCATCAAGGTTCTCCTTCCCTTCAGGTTTCGAACTTGCCAAAGTAGCCAATCCATGGTTCAAAGTCAAGAAAAGGCGCGGTGATTCGACCTGTTGGACCCGACCGTGTACCCGTGGGATACTTTGCACTTCAGAGGGAGAAATGTCAGACAAAGGCAGAACCGTTTCAGGCAACTCGCTGAGTCGTCTTTCGGACCTCCTCGATAAGGCAGGGGTGCGGCTGAAAGATCCCGACAAACCAGCGCAACCTCCGAAGCCCCGGGAGTTGAGTGATGATGAGCTGTTTGCTCAGGCCATGTCCAATATCGAACGTGTTTCCTGGCGCCACGCACCGCTCTCTTCTCCTCCTCTCGGCCGCAGGCCCGAGCCGGAGTCTGACGCCGAAGGCAGGCGCCTGATGCAGGAAATCATGAACGAACAATCCCCCATCACGATTTCGAATCATCCTGAATATATCGAAGGCTGGATAGGAGTGGCGGGAAAGAAGCTGCTGCCCAGGCTGCGCGACGGGCTGTATTCGATTCAGGGCCAGATCGATCTGCATGGGCTGGGCAAAGCGGAAGCAGAGGCGGCGGTTGAAGAGTACATAATCGGAATGTCACGCTATCAGTCGTGCTGCGTAAAAATCATCCACGGCCGGGGGATCAATTCACCCGCGGCTAAAGCCACACTGAAGGAGAGTCTTCAACGACTCCTTTCGACGAGGAAAATGTCTCGATATGTGCTCGCTTATGCTTCGGCGCCGCAGTGCGATGGAGGAGTGGGTGCGGTTTACGTGCTCCTGAGCCGGCATGCAAACGGGAGATCCTAGCGGCGCGGTTTATTCACCACACGCTTCGAGCCTCTGAGCACGCGCGCAACAGAAGTCGGTATGTCTTTCTTGAGGTTCTGGAACAGCTCTTCAATCACTGCCGGATTCCGGGTGGCAACCTGCCTCAAAGCTTTGCACGTAAAGATGCGGACGACCCTGTTATCATCGTCGAGCCGGGCTACGACTTCGTTTAGAAACAGCCGGGCATGTGCAGGATAGTGGGTGCCCAGTTCTCCCAGCGCGTAGATCATGTACCAGCGCACATAGGCGGATTCGTCCGAAAGAGCTTCCTTGAGCCGGAAGGTTGCACGAAGCAGCCGAGCCGGGTGCGCCTCGGAAAGACGGGCGACCGTCGCGGCAGCTTTGCTCCGTATGTCCCTGTCCGTGTCTTCGAGCATCTTCAGAAGCTCCTCGAGCCTCCGCGGATGATCGACAACCGTCCTGACGACGTCGGATGTTCTCAGCTTATATAGCGGGATGGCGTTCCTCTTACGGTTCCGTACGGGGCGGCGATGGCTTCTTGGCTCTGTCATAGTCTTGTGCATTAAGGTGATCTGTATCCTTGCCTCTTCCAGCGAACTGACCGTCGCTACGACCCCGGCCGATCGGCGCAAATCAGTGGCGAACAACTTCAGGACCAAGCTTACCGTGCGCAGTATGACTCGACATCGTACGGATGTCAATCATTGTGGTTCTTGACTGTTTTTGAGGACGGCAAGGCTGTCCCGGTATCTGGAGCGAACCGAAATGAAATCCCGGTGTTCGATGCGCAGCTCGTCCGCGATCTGGCTTATCTCGTTGTCTTCGATTGTCGAGATCGATTTGTCGGCCGACGCGACCGCGAACAGACAATCCAGAAGAGCCATCTTCTCTTCGTGACCTGCCATCTCTCTGAACTCGCGCGTAACAAGATAATTTTCGGTACCACCGAAAAGCACGTTCTGCGTCTTTGCGATCTGGATTACAAGTACCGCCTGTTCTTCGGGCAATCCGCCGTGTTCCATTACGATACGTTCCATCACGTGAATCTCTTCAGGGGTGATCTTCAGATCCGCTCTCGCGACGCGGCCGAGCAGATAAGCAAACGCCGCGAGGAACTTTGCGCGTTGTGGTTCCATTCGATCGAGCGCTTCCGTAATCTTTCTGACCGTTTCGGTTTCGGTGGATCGTTCCCGAGCTTCAGGCACATTCATTCTGAATAAGCGAAAGATCGACATACCGACTATCATGACATACCCCTGCGCGCGGTCTCAATTATAAAGTTCCCTTTCCCCATCGACGATATGCCCAAGTGAATACCGACCGAGTGTACGCAGGGAACGGGAGCAGTGTTATGGGAGAAGACAGGATACCTCAGACCCGGCTGATCGTTGCGGGCAAGCCGCTGAAAGAGATACTCAGGCGGCACGCACTGTGGCTGTCAGGCAAGGGTGGCGAGAGAGCCGTTGTCGTCGGAGCAAATCTCTGCGACGCCGACCTGCGCAAAGCCGACTTCAGGCGGGCTGTCCTGACAGGAGTGAGCTTTCTCGATTCCGACCTCTCGCAGGCAGAATTCACCGAAGCCGAACTGAACGAATGCGACTTCCGCAACGCGACGCTTTTCAAGACCGACTTTGCACAGAGCAGGATGGTCGGGGTACAGTTTCAGCGCGCACTTCTGGCAGAGACCAATTTCTCCGATTCGACAATGGATGGAGTTCAGTTCCGCGATGCGGTCATGCGTGATTCGAGGCTCTACGAAGTCCGCCTGAACCTGTGCGATTTCTCCTACGCCAACCTGACAGGAGCGATGTTTCTCCATTCAGCCTTTTCCGAGTGCTGCTTCACGGAGTCCATACTGGAGAGCTGCAATTTCTCTCGGAGCCGTTTCCAAACCTGCCGCTTCACGGCAGCGAAACTCGCGGGCGCCAACTTATCCTCGGCACAGGCTTCAGATTGCGATTTCCGCGGCGCACAGCTCAATTCCGCGAAACTCAATCTTTCCAACCTCAGCCAGAGCAGTTTCTGCAGGGCCCTGATGGCAAGTTGCGACCTCTGCGAATCGAACCTCAGCGCAGCCGATTTCTCAGGTGCTCTCCTGATGAACTCCTACTTCCGGAACGCCAATATCATGGCCACCGATTTCCGGGGCTCGGTCCTTGAAGGAGCACGCGGCCTGACGGGTCAGCAACTGTCCCGCTCAATCACCTCCTACAGTACCGTTCTTCCGAGCGGAATGCGCGGACCCTACCTGTGAAGCATGTCCCGGCTCCCGGGAAAACTCGGAACTGTGAACTCATTCCCCTTTGTGCTATATAGGAGTTCGAGGGTCAGTACCTCCACTTACACCATGATGATCGGCGAGAAACTGGGCAACTACACCATAATTGCGGTCGTCGGCAACGGCACCATGGGCACGGTGTATAAGGCCGAGGATTCCGATGGCCGTCCGGTCGCTCTCAAACATGTGCGGTCCCAGATTCTTTACAACATGGAAAAGCGCGAACGCTTCCTTCAGTGCCTACTGATCGCGAGCGGGTTGCGACACAAGGGAATCTGCCCCATCCTCGAGATCGGGGACGACAACGACGATTTCTTCGTGATCACGCCGTTTATCGATGGAGTTACGCTGGCCCGTTGCATCGAGAAGAAACCTCTTCGCCTGTCGCAGGCGCTGCACGTAGCCTCGCAGATCGGCTCGGCGCTTGCCGCTATTCACGACGCAGGTGCGGCCCACCGAGGCCTGAAACCCGCCAACATATGGATCCTGGATAATCCGGACGGTTCCATCCTCCTCTCCGACTGCTGCATCGCCCGGTTCACCGAATTGACCTCCTGCGGCAGGATGCGATCGTCAGACCCGGGAGTTGACTTCGCCGATACCTTGATTCCTCTCGGCGCCATGGCCTACATGTCTCCCGAGCAGGTCCGGGGCGAATTTGTCGATTACCGCACCGATATCTTCTCCTTCGGCGCAATCCTGTACGAGATGTTGAGCGGACGGCACCCGTTCGATGCACGCAGCTCGCTGTCGCAAATCAGCGCCATCCTTGAAGCTGAGCCTCCTCTGCTTCTGTCAAAACAATCCCCCATCCCGACACAGCTGGAACCCGTTGTTCGCAAGGCGCTCGCCAAGAACCGGGAAGACAGGTATCAGAGCGTCGCCGAACTTCTCGCCGACCTCGATTCGGCCGCCCACGCACCGACAGTCGAACCGGGACAGCTGCAAAGCCCTTCAGGAATTCGGAAGTGGTTCCTGCCGCGGTTCTGGAAGCATTAAGCTCTCTTGGCCCGTACGCCCCTATTCTCGCCGCCAATTTGGTGCAATAATTCAGGTAGGCGCGTTTTTAGAGGTCAATTACGCGATGGTGCAGGTGCATCGCTTTCCGACGTGCCTGGCCAGGAGGAGGAAGATGCCGTTTTGTCCGAACTGTGAAAACGAATATTCCCCCGGGGCAAGCGCCTGTGCCGTTTGCGGCGTAAGGCTGCCCGAGAGCGCTGACGATGCCGGAGGCACGGAACTCGTGGAGCTGGCCAGACTGTTCAACGTTTCTCAGGCAGAGATGATCAATGAATTACTCGAAAAGAATGGGATCAGGACGGTCGTCAGAGGAGAAGTCGATCCGATCGGCATAGCCAGCAAGGCCGAGATGACTTCCCTGCTGGTTGAAAAGCGAGACCTTGCCCGCGCCAGGGAACTCTATGACGCCTATTTTGCAGGTGAAAGCCGCCGGCAGGACTGATGCGATGCTCATGATCAACGCTGCTCCCCCCGTCAGCACACGAGAGACTCGTATATGCGATTTGAAGAGCCCGTTGTCGAAAACTCGGAACAACGCCCCGAGCACCCCTATACGGAACCGATCAGAGGCGGCAACCTCCGCGTCGTCGAAAACATGGAGGCCAGCCTTTCAATTCCTGTTGCAACATCCTATCGCGCCATTCCAGTAAAGCTGCTCGAAGAAAACCGGCGGATAATCAATGAACATCTCGAGGCCACCGGGATGCCGAAGGTCTCGTTCACTCACATCATCGCCTGGGCCATAGTCCGGGCTCTGCACACGCACCCTAACATCAACTCTTCTTTTGAAATCATCGATGGAGTGCCGCACCACAGGACAGGACGCGAGGTCAATCTCGGGATTGCGGTCGACCATGTGCGCAAGGACGGAGGCCGCACGCTCATCGTGCCGAATATCAAGAACGCCGATAAGATCTCTTTTCGCTCTTTCATCGGCGCCTACAGCGCGCTCATCGAGCGTGTCCGGAACGGCGTCATGGATCCCTCCGATTTTCAGGGTACCACCATCACGCTCACGAATCCGGGCACCGTCGGGACCTACACCTCGGTGCCGCGCCTGATGAAGAACCAGGGCGCCGTCATAGCCACCGGAACGATCGGATATCCGCCGGAGTACCATGCCTGGTCCCCCAAAGCGTTGTCGAGCCTGGGACTCAGCAAAGTAATGATGATCAGCTGCACCTACGATCACCGGATAATCCAGGGAGCGGAGTCGGGCGAATTCCTGGGGCGGATAAAGGAATTGCTCCTCGGCCAGGACTCTTTCTACGAACTCATATTTGAAGATCTCGAACTCCCCACGGTTCCGTTGCAATGGGCTCGCGACCATCACCCGTCGCTGCTGCGTCAGATACCGGCGAAGGAAGAACTGGACAAACAGATCGGCGTGCTCGAACTGATAAACCTCTATCGCGTGCGCGGCCATCTTATCGCAAACCTCGATCCGCTCGGCAAGCACCAGATCTATCATTCTGAACTCGACCCGGAGAATTTCGGCCTCACGATGTGGGACCTGGATCGAGAGTTCCTCACAGGCGGTCTCGGCGGACTCGAACGCGGCACACTGCGCCAGATACTCTCGGCCCTGCGCGAAGCTTACTGCCGAAATGTCGGGGTCGAGTATCGCCACATTCAGGATCCGGACGAAAAGACCTGGATCCAGGACAGGATCGAGCCGCCGGAAGCACGCGGGCCGATGGATGCCCCGACAAGGCTGCAGATCCTCAGGTATCTTGCGGCTGCGGAGGTGTTTGAGAAATACCTCCATACGAAATTTGTGGGACACAAACGCTTCAGCCTGGAAGGTGCGGAAACGACTATCGCGGTCCTCGCAACCGTTCTCTCCGAGTGCTCCGGCGCCGGGGTGAGAGAAGCGGTGATTGGGATGGCGCATCGCGGCCGGCTGAACGTTCTGGCAAATATAATCGGCACTCCGCTGGCGAGAATCTTCTCTGAGTTTGAAGATATCGTCGATCCTCTCACGACGCAGGGCTCCGGTGACGTCAAGTATCACCTGGGTTCCGCCGGTCGCTTCACCTCACCGGACGGGCGCACAATAGCAGTCTCAGTCCCTCCCAACCCCAGTCACCTCGAATGGGTCAACCCGGTGGCCGAAGGGATTGTGCGTGCCAAGCAGGAGAGAGGCGGAGATGTGATGCGTGACAAGATCATCCCCGTCCTGATTCACGGCGATGCCGCATTTGCAGGCCAGGGAGTCGTGTGGGAGACGATCAACCTCTCCCAGCTTTACGGATACAGGACCGGCGGCACCATCCACATAGTAATAAACAACCAGATAGGCTTCACGACGCTCCCTGAAGAAGCACGCTCTTCCCCGTATCCCACGGATCTTGCACGTTCCGTCCAGGCGCCGATCTTTCACGTCAACGGAGACGATCCGGATTCCGCCGCACGGGTGGCGGAGCTTGCGGTTGCCTTCCGGAACCGCTTCAAGAAAGATGTGGTGATCGATATCTTCTGCTATCGCCGCCACGGACATAACGAAGCGGACGAACCGAGTTATACCCAGCCGCTGCTGTACAGGCAGATCAGCGAAAGGCCCTCGGTCCTGACTCTTTATGCAGACTCTCTTCAGCGGGAAGGAATCATCACGCAGGAAGAAGTCGAGAACATCCGACGCGAAATCAGGGAAAAACTCGAGACCGCATACCAGGAAGGCCAGAGAGGAGGTCAGCCCTTCAAGCCGGACGTTCCTCTCGCGGTGTCCGAAGAAGAACTGCGCGAATTCCAGCCGCCCGGCGGCACCAGCGTTCCGATGGACGTGCTGCGAAAGATCGCGCGCGCACTCTCGACCATTCCTGACAATTTCCGCCTGCATCCCAAACTCGCCGGCTTCATAACCAAACGACGGGAGCTTGTGGAGGGGAATCCCGATATCGACTGGAGTTTTGCCGAGGCGCTGGCATTCGGCTCACTGGTCTATGAAGGCACCCCGGTGCGGCTGAGCGGCCAGGACTCTTCGCGCGGCACTTTCAGCCAGAGACATGCAGTCCTTTCCGATCTCGACACGGGCGTGCAGTACATTCCGCTGCAGAACATAAGCGGAGACCAGGCACGATTCGACGTTTTCGACAGCCTCCTTTCAGAGGCCGCGGTTCTCGGATTCGAGTTCGGCTACAGCGTCGCCGACCCGCTGGCCCTGGTGTTGTGGGAAGCACAATTCGGCGATTTCGCAAACAGCGCCCAGGTGATCATCGACAACTTCATCGCCTCTTCCGAAGCCAAGTGGCAGCAGCCATGCGACCTCGTCCTCCTTCTTCCGCACGGAATGGAAGGTCAGGGCCCGGAACACTCCAGCGCTAGGCTGGAACGTTTCCTTACCCTGTGCGCTGAGGACAACATGCGGGTCTGTTATCCTTCGACCGCTGCCCAGTACTTTCACGTGCTCCGAAGGCAGATGCGTGATGCAAAACGGATCCCTCTGGTCGTAATGACTCCCAAGAGCCTGCTCCGAAATCCGAAATCCGCTTCTCCTCCCCATGAGTTGTCAGAGGGCCAGTTCCAGCTGGTGATTGACGATCCGTCCGTCGCACACATGGACCAAATTCGGCGCGTCCTGCTCTGTACCGGAAAGATCTACTACGATCTTCTCGAGGAGAAGGCACACCGAGGGATCTCTCACATAGCACTGGTCCGGATCGAACAACTGTATCCGTTCCCGGAATGGAATGTGTCAAGAGTGCTGTCGGGATACCGGCGTGCCCGCGAAGTCTTCTGGGTGCAGGAAGAGCCGCAGAACATGGGAGCATGGAATTTCGTATCGAGACATCTCGCCCATACCCTTCCATTCGGGCGCGATTTCCGCTATGTCGGCCGTCCAGAAAGGGCAAGCCCCGCATCCGGTTCATTCAAGACTTACAAAAAAGAGCAGCAGGATATTATCATCAGAGCGTTCGAATGATGAGCCGGCCCAAGCAGTTCAGCCCGGGGTAAGGAGACGTCTTGAAAATTGGAATTACCTGTTATCCCACCTATGGTGGCAGCGGAATCGTTGCCACGGAATTAGGAAAGGAACTTGCCGACAGAGGACACGAAATTCATTTCATAAGCTATTCGCTGCCGATGCGGTTGAACACCCCGTCCGTCAATATTCAGTTCCATGAGGTGGAGGTGACAAATTATCCCCTCTTCGATCATCCTCCCTACGCGCTTGCGCTCGCCACCAAAATGGCCGAAATCGCGGAACTCCACGGGCTGGACCTGCTGCACTGTCACTACGCAATACCGCATTCAGTCAGTGCATTTCTCGCAAAATCTATGCTCCATCCGCGCAAACTTCCGGTCGTGACGACTCTCCATGGAACTGACATCACGCTGGTGGGATCCGACAGGTCGTATCTCCCTATTACGCGGTTTTCAATAGACCGCTCCGATGGAGTAACCGCGGTTTCCCATTTCCTGAAGCAGGCTACGATAAACGTGATCGGAGCGAAGGCGGGAATCGAGGTCATATACAATTTTGTAAATTGCGACATATATAAGCCGTCCGATAACCGGGCGCTGCGTGAACGCTTCGCTCCGGCCAATGAGATGATCCTGATACACGTTTCAAATTTCCGGCCCGTCAAGCGTCCGACCACGGTGATCGACATCTTCTCCCGTGTCCGGCAGGAAATTCCTGCTGTCCTGCTCATGGTCGGTGATGGTCCCGAGCGCAACAACGCTGAGTGGACCGCACGCGAGAGAGGGATCGAGCGCTCGATACACTTCATGGGCAAACAGGACAACATCCAGGAACTTATCGGAATTTCCGATCTGCTGCTGCTGCCGAGCGAGAACGAGTCGTTCGGACTCGTCGCATTGGAAGCAATGGCATGTGAGGTACCGGTTGTCGCTTCCAGAGTCGGGGGACTGCCGGAGGTAATCACCGACGGCGAAGACGGATTCCTGATCGATCCGCACGACGTGACCGGAATGACCGGAGCCGCACTGTCAATACTTCATGACCGGGACCGCCGCAGGCAAATGGGGATTCGCGCGAGAGAAAAGGCCGGAAGACACTTCTGCTCCACGAAAATAATCGGGGCCTATGAGGACTACTACCGCAGGGTGATAGAGCGCTGCTGATTCATTTCGACACAAAATTCTGTACCAGCAGCACAGTCCCATCTTTCCTAACCGCAGTTCCGACTCCGGCGTGGGTAAAAAAGGAGTCGAGCATGTTCCTGCGGTGTCCGGGGCTGTTCAACCAGGCCTTTACCGCCAATGGCACGAGGTTGTTCCGATCTCCCTTCTGTTCGTACAGGTTCTCGGCACATCGCCGCCACTGTATGCCCGAACGGTCGAGACGTTCATCTATGTCTCCTCTTCTCGGGTCTGCATGGGCAAAAAACCGGTAGCGGGCCATATTGCCCGCATGCCTCCTGGCTTCAACAGCCATGGAGTCGCTCCATTCGAGACGGGGAAGTTTCCTTCGTATGCGCTCCTGGTTGACCGCGTGATGCACCTGCAGTTCCAGCCGGCGCAAATCCGCCGCCGGATCCGGCCGAGACGGCAGGCACGGAACCGCTGCAAGCAATACCACGCAGAGGGTCCGAACCGCCGTCCCAGCGAACTTCATCTTATCTGACTCTTACGCTTACATCTCGCGTAAGCTCAAAGCTGAGCTGGTGCTCGGGATCGAATTTCACTTCGTTACCGCGAGTCGCCATCACTGTAGCTCCGCCTGCTCCCGCCCCTACGGCTGCACCGATCGCGGCTCCTTTTCCTCCTCCCGCAATCGCACCTATGACGGCACCAAGTCCGGCGCCAACTCCGACTTTGGTTGCATCTTTCTTTTTCGAAGACTCTGCTTCAAAGGCAAGAACTCCGGTCTGCACCTGATAGCTCTGGCCTCCGGCCTGGAGACTAGTCAACTGCATCGACATAGCCGCACGCCCTTCGACGCGCCCGGAACGCTCTACATGCGACAGCTTCCCTTCCAGAACAGCACCGCGAGGAACAACGGTTCTGCCGTTAACCACGATATCCTGGTCGAGCAGGACCCGGAATGTATCCCCTGTCTTGTTGACCCCGGAATCCAGTGGATCCTGCAGCCGAACCGGAAGGTTAGTTCCGACCGGTATTGTGACATATCTTGGCTGTGGCGGCGGCTGCGTACGTACGGGCTCTTGAGCCTGTTGAACCGGTTCGGAAGCACGTCGCCGCGGTCGCGACGGGACACGATCGTCTTCAGGTTCAACCGGGCGTGTGGAGGGCCTTTGCGCAGGCGGTGCCTGAGCTGCCCGCTGCGGTTCCGGTTCCGGCTCCGCAACTTCTGCCGCACTCTCCTGGCCCTGCTCCGCCGCCGGTTCTTCAAGTACCGGCTGCTGTTGTTCTGTCGTCTCTTCCTTTGTCCTGCTGCACCCTGCGAAAACCATCAGCAGCAGCGCCAAAAGGACGTATTTGATACGTGACATAGCATCATCTCCTTTTACAATACTTTAGATGCTCTCAACTGCCCGGGAAGTTTACATTATCATCATCGACTCGCCATATCATGTGACGAGCGGCACAAAAGCACAATCCTTCAATCGGTTCCGGAGACAAACCGGGAACATCCAAATCCAAAGGAGAGTAACACGCCCGACTCTTTTCGAAAAGTGGAAGAACTCGACTGGAGTAGACACCTCCATTGGATTATAGTGTATCCATGGAAACCGCCAGACTGCTGACAAGAAGAGAATTCGTTGCGACGACGACTGCGACTCTGGCTTCAGCCCGGCTCTTCGGAAAGGAGCCCGCCGCGCGGACGATGGCGCCCATTGTGTCCCCCGACTGGCTGGAGGCGAATGCGGCCGGCCAACAGGTTGTGATCGTCGATATCCGGAGCACCGCTCAATACGACAAGGGGCATATTGCCGGAGCAATCAACGTGCCCATGGCCGATTGGGCCGTCTCGGCCGACGGCATCTCAATGGAGTTGCCCTCAGACGCCGCACTGCGAACGCTTCTCACGAAATCGGGAATTGCCGCTTCGTCACACGTTGTCATCGTTAACAGAACTGAGACTGACTTCAGCCGTGCGGATGCCACGCGCGTTGCGTGGACCTGCATTCTGGCCGGAGTGAAGAATACCGCAGTTCTCGACGGCGGCCATACCAGATGGGTCAAGGAGAAGAGAACGCTTACCACGGAGAAGCCTGTCCCTCGCACCACTCCCTTTACCGGCCCAATCGACCGCTCGTCAGTGGTGACAAAACAAGAGATCCTCTCCAGGATCGGCGAGGCGATTATTATAGACGCGCGCATTCCGGAGGACTACTTCGGGATCCATAACGGAGGGCACATCAAGAGCGCGTTTAACCTGCCTGCCCCATGGGTATTCCAGCGCGACGGCAATTACAGGGATACCCGGGAACTCCGCGCCATGGCCGACGGCGTCATCGGCAATGACCCGAAAAAAGAGATCGTGGTTTATTGCGGAGTAGGCGGCTATGCCGCTCTCTGGTGGTTTCTCATGACTCAACTGCTTGGATACAGAAACGTGAAACTGTACGACGGGTCGTTCGAAGAATGGACGAGAGACCCTGCCGGTCCCGTCAGCAGATTCTCCTGGAAATAGAATAGAAGCCGCACCCGATCCTCCCGTCCACCTTGTGGCCATGCCTGCAGTACGGCACAATTCGAAAAGGGAGAAGAGGTATTGTTTCGCGGTATCAGCCGGGTGACGGGACTCCGCGCCCCGGACGGACTATTCAGACTTGCCACCCTGCTAAGACCTCACTTGAAGGAAATCGTCTTCGGGTTTTTCGCAGCCGTCGGTGAAGCTGCGGCAAACCTGCTTGCGCCGCTTCCTCTGAAGATCGTTTTTGACAACGTGCTCAAGGACCGGCCGGTCGAGGGCTGGCTGAGCCACACCCTGACCCAGATAGCAGGTAATGACAGGATGGCGATTCTGGGACTCGCGGCCGCGACCGTGCTCCTGATAGCCATGCTTGGAGCGGTGTCAGGTTACGCTCACAAGTATTTCACCACAAGCGTCGCCCAATGGATCACGCACGATCTGAGACGCGCCCTCTATTCGCACGTGCAGCGCCTCTCCCTCGCCTATCATGACCAGAAACGGACGGGCGACCTGATCAGCAGGGCGACGGTCGATATCGACGCCATTCAGAGCTTCGTCACTTCCGGACTCCTCGGCGTGGTAATCAACTGCCTGACCATCGCGGGAATGATAACCGTCATGTTTTATCTCAACTGGGAATTCACCTTGATGGCCCTTTCGGTTGTTCCTGCGCTCTTTCTCGTAATCTACAGCTACACCCGCAGAATCAAGCGCGCATCGAGAGAAGTGAGAAAAAAAGAGGGCGAAATCGCATCGGTAATCACCGAGGTGTTGTCTTCCATCAGGGTAGTGAAAGCTTTCGCCAGGGAGGATTACGAACTGCGCCGGCTCGAAGAACACAGTCTCGAGAATGTCGAAATCGCGATGCGAGCCCGCAACCTGAAAGCCAAGCTGATGCCCATAGTCGAGTTGATCGTCGCGCTTGGCACCTGCATTGTACTGTGGTACGGCGTAAGGCTCGTACTTTCGGGAGAGCTTTCCGAAGGCTCCCTTATAGTCTTCATCGCGTATCTCAGTAAGATGTACAAGCCTATGCAGGACCTGTCGAAGTTGACCGACACATATTCAAAGGCGGCCGTCGGCTTTGAGAGAATACGTGAAGTTCTCGAGACGCACTGGCAGGTGAATGATCTGCCCGACGCGCGTCCGGCCCCTCCATTTGCCGGACGGGTTGAGTTCGACAATGTGTGGTTCAGCTACCACATCGACTATCCGGTTTTGCGCGGCGTATCATTTCACGTGGAGCCGGGACAGGTCGCGGCACTTATCGGACCGACCGGGGCAGGCAAAACAACGGTCATCAGTCTAATTCCACGCTTCTACGATCCCGATTTCGGGACGATCCGGATCGACGGGCATGATATCCGCGGATTCCTGCAGAAATCGTTCCGCAGTCAGATAAGTTTCGTGCTCCAGGAAACGCTCCTCTTCCATGCTCCCGTCTGGGAAAACATAGCCTATGGCAGACCGGAGGCAACGCGGGATGAGATCCTGCGCGCAGCCCAGCTCGCCAATGCGCACGAATTTATCGCACGGCTCCCCGACGGGTACGATACCGTGGTCGGTGAACGCGGCGTCACCCTCTCGGGCGGGCAGCGCCAGCGTATCGCGATCGCCCGCGCGATCATACGCGACACGCCCCTGCTGATTCTGGACGAACCGACTTCGGGACTGGATGCAGCATCAGAGCGGCTCGTTTTCGAGGCGCTTGACCGGCTCATGGAAGGCAAGACCACGATTGTGATCGCACACCGGCTGTCTACGATACGGCGCGCGGACATAATTTTCGTCATCAACGAAGGCATGATTGTGGAACAGGGCAGGCATGAACACCTGTTGCGGTTGAACGGGTTATACGCGCACCTTTACCGGCTCCAGTTCCTCCACGACGAAACCGCTCCCGATGAGGCCCCGGTCAGCCCACCATACGACGTTTGATTTTCGTTACGTCGTGGCACC
>JAAYAM010000260.1 GCA_012719355.1 Acidobacteriota bacterium | reverse complement strand
CCGCTGCAACGTCGTGTGCCCGGGCGCGACCAAAACCGAGATGTTCACGGAAAACATGGAGGCGTTCGCCAAAATGATCGGCACCGATGTTGACGACATCTTCGCCCGCTTCATGAGCAATGTTCCGCTGCCGCGCGTGTCGCGTCCCGACGAAATGGCCGGTATTTGCGCGTTCCTCGCGAGCGACGACGCGTCTTTTCTTACCGGCGCCGTGATCCCGGTTGACGGCGGTGCGGCTATCGTCGACGTGTCCGGGGCCGTAATCGGCAGTATTGTGCGGGGACTCAAACAATAGGAGGCGCGCATGGGCAAATCCCCAATGGAAACGGATGTCGTTGTCGTCGGCTCGGGTGTGGCGGGTCTGTCCGCTGCGCTCGAGGCCGCGCTGGCAGGCGCACGCGTCATTGTTTTCGAAAAGCAGGCGGCGCTTGGCGGGACATCCAACTTCTTTGAAGGCGTCTTCGCCGTCGGAAGTGCCATGCAGAAGCAGAAGTACATCGCCTACACCAGTGACCAGGCATTCAGGAATTTTATGGAATACAACCACTGGCGAGTCGACGCGCGCCTGGTCCGGACCCTCATCAATCGCTCTGCCGATACGATCGACTGGCTGCAGGCGCTGGGCGTCGAGTTCGTCGAGGTGACCATCAACATGCCCGATGCTCCTCGGACGTATCACGTGGTGAACGGAAGAGGTCAATCGGTGGTCGAGGCGCTGGCGCAGAAGGCGAAGAGGATGGGAGTGGTGATACGAACTTCCTCCCCGGTGAAGGAGATACGGAAAGGCACGAAGGGATTATCGGGCGTGGTGGCCGAAATGGACGGCAACGACACAGACGTGGCCTGCGAAGCCGTCGTGATCGCCAGCGGGGGATATGCCAACAACCCGGAATGGATCGAGAAGTACACCGGACTCGAGCTGGGCAAGACAGTGACAGCGATGGGGAATACCGGAAAGATGGGGGACGGCATCCGCATGGCATGGGCGATGGGCGCTGCGCCCGAAGGCATGGGCGTTCTCCACCTGATTCGCGTGGCGCCGTTCGGGCCGGAGTTTCCCTTCATGAACAGCGTCGAATGCGCCGCCATTCAGCCTGTGTTGTGGGTCGATCCAAGAGGCGAGAGGTTCTGTGACGAGGGGATCGCTTACTACGATACTTCTTTAGGAAATGTGAACAGCCGGTACAGACAGGGATACACGTTCTGCCTCTTCGACGACACGATCAAAGAATATTTTATGGAGAAGGGGGGCTTCCGGGGGATGGGACAGGTCGTGCCGCCAGGCAGCAAGCTCAAAGATCTGGATGAACAGGTGGAGCGCTTTCTCGCTCTCAATTCGCCGGAATTCTTCGGCGCGGATTCGGTAGAAGAGCTTGCGCGGAAGATGGAGGTGGAGCCGCAAGTGCTCAAGGCGACCGTCGATCGGTACAACACGTTTTGCGTCCAGGGATACGATGAGGAATTTGCCAAGAATCGAGAGTTTCTCCTCCCGCTCCGCGGGCCGCGGTTCTATGCGGCGAAAGCGCGCACGTGCTTCCTGGGCACCCTGGGAGGGATCAAAATCAACCATAAGGCCGAGGCCGTCGACCATTATGGTACGCCAATCGCCGGGCTGTATGCCGCGGGACTCGATGCCGGCGGACTCCACGCAGAGAGTTACAGCATGAGGGACACGTCCGGAATCACTTCCGCTTTCGCCATCAACTCCGGCCGTCTGGCAGGGGAAAACGCGGCAAGATACCTTCGGCATTTGCGCGAGGCACGGCAATCGAGTTGAGATCGCGGGGACAGGGAACAGGGGAGGTCAGATGAGCACGGAATCCGCCGTACCGACCGCAAGAACCATCCTGGACTTGCTGGACTCTCCGCAAAACAGCGCGGAGCGGGTGACGCGCGTGGTGTACTGGATCGCCATGTTGCTCGTCACCGTGCCCGTCGTGTTCTGGTGCTTCGTGTACGGGCTGAGGGCAGGCGGCTATGCGTTCTATGGCCTTCTGATAATCGGCTGGTCGTTCGGCCTGACGCCCGGGATCGCCGTGCCGAGTGTACGGCTCGCGAATCGCCTGATCCCTCCGAGCTGGTTCCGCGTGCCCGCGGGTGAGCGGGTGATCCACCGCATGCTCGGTGTCGGCCTCTTCGCCACGTTCCTGGAGCGTTCCGGATACAACCGGCAGGTCGTCGGCCCTTTGCGAAGATTCAACGGCACGAAGGCAGGCCTGCAGACCCTTGAGCAATCCGCGCTCGGGGGTACCATCGCACACGGCGTCGTGTTCGGCCTCCATCTGCTCTTGGCGGTGGTCGTGCTGTTCGCCGCACACCCGGTGGCCGCGCTATGGGTCCTGGTGCCTGGCGTGGTGATTCATCTTTACCCCGTCCTGCTCCAGCGTTCCATCCTGCTCCGGATTCAGCCCCTGCTGGAGCGGACAAGACATGCTTAAGCCGTTATATTCTTTGCTGATTTGCTTAATCTTCGAACTCTTGTGCACTGCGAGTGCTGCGGCTCACGATTCGAGGCTGATTGGGAATTCCCCGTCAAGTGAGTGGTCGACAGCGGCAGTGGAATCTTTTGTGGATGCTGTCATCCATCAACAGCTCGAGAAGAGGAAAATCGCCGGGGCGGCTGTAACCATCGTTAAAGATGGAAGGGTTGTCCTGTGCAAGGGCTGCACTCGCAGCGCATCTATCCTTCATCCTGTCCCGTAACCGGGCCGAGGAACTGTTCCTGCATCTGCGTAACCTGCATCAGTTTCTGAAACAAGTACAGGCAGGTGCTGTCATATTCCAGGTCCATCATCAACTCGATTTCTCTCATGCTGAATCGGTGGTGATCCTCCGCATCCAGAAAATATTCAAGATAGGCGGCGCGGAATTCCGGACGAGGATCCTCCAGTATCCCCCGAACCGCATACTGCAGTGCAGTATCCCCGGATTCCGTCAGGGTGAGAAACATGATCGCATTCCAACGAACGTTCGACTGATCCGATTCGGCAAGCTTTCTTGCGACCGATATCCGGTCCGGAGATTTGTGGATGGCAAGGTTGCGAACCTGCTCCAATGTAGGCTGTGAAAACTCGTCGTGCCGAGGCGCGAGAATAAACAGCAGGAGCGCGAAAGCCGCCGCCGCAGCCATGCCGACCGGAAGTATGAATCTCGATCGACGCGGCTGGGTTAATCGCTGTGCCAGCCGTGCGCGATAGCGCTCCATTTCTGCTTCTGTCGCTTCAATACCCTCGAAGAGGTCGTTCAGGGATTCGTTCGCCATATCAATACTCCGGGATCCATCCTGATTCTGTTCCGCGCTCGATAAAGATGGCTCTTTACCGTGCCCGGAGCGCATTCGAGTGTTTCGGCAATGCGTTCAATATCCCAATCCTCAATGTAGTAAAGATGAAAGCAAATCTTCTGGAGCCCGTTGAGCTGGGCCAGTGCGGACCGGACCGCCTTGAGCTTTTCGTTCGCGTCTTCGTCTGCATCGCCTGTGTCGCCTTGCGAGAACTCAATCACGCGCGTGTTCTTTTTCATATAGGAAAGGCTTCGATTCAGGGCAACGCGATAAAGCCATGTTGAGAATGACGAGCGGAATTTGAAGGAGCCGATGGATTTGAAGCAGGCCAGGAAAATCTCCTGA
The DNA here is from genome assembly GCA_012719355.1 of Acidobacteriota bacterium. Taxonomy (GTDB): domain Bacteria; phylum Acidobacteriota; class UBA6911; order UBA6911; family UBA6911; genus UBA6911. The sequence continues at coordinate 1,843 of JAAYAM010000260.1, read as the reverse complement.
TAAATGTCTTCACGATCGCACCGGTTACAGTTCAGACGGTAGATGACCGACATGATCTGCCTGTCATGCCGCGAAATCAATTCCAGAAAGGCGCCCGAATCGCCTTTCTGGGCTTTTTGGATCAACTGAAGCTCATCATCCATGTGCTATTTGAAATCAACTTTGAAGCTGCCCTTGTACGTTTCAAGACTCAATCGGTTCCTTCCGCTGCCCCGGGTAAAGCTGACCTCCGTGTTCCTGCGCTTGTTCTCGACCGGTATGACGAGTCCGGTAAATTGAATCGTCCCTTTGTATGTGTTCGCGCGCAACTCAAAATCCTCGGCTCCCCAGACATCAAGCGCGATGTCACCCTTGTAGGTGTCCAGATCCAGGTCTGCAAGCTCTCTCACTTCGATCTTGAAATTGCCTTTGTAGGTGTCGAGCTTGAAAGCATTCCGAACACCTCGAATGGTTCCGGTACCTTTATAGGAGTTGATGTCGATCCTGCCTGCCGGCACATCAAGGTCGACCTGCGACTTATAGGTCGTCAAGGCCAGGTCGACTGTGTCCGGAAGCCGGATGTCCCAGTGCACCAGAGGCAGGATGTTATTGCCGGAGTCATTGTTGACGTTTCTGACTTTGATTGAAACGGAATTGCGGCTCGAATTCTCTCTTATTTCCACATCGTGAATCGATTCCGGCGTCCCATCAACGTCCGGGTAGATACGGGCTTTTACGCGGATCGTGTTGCCGCCGTCCGTCCTGACACTGATTGTGCCCTTGTAGCTGTCCAGTGAGAATCGTGCTGAAGAGTTTACTGGGAAGTCTCTCTGATAGCTGCGCTCCTGTGCAAATGCGTCGATGGCTGCAGTCGCCGCAAGTGCAATAATCAATAGAAATGTTCGTTTCATTTCCGTTCCTCAAGAAGTACCTATCCTGGCGCGTCCAGCTTTCCGTCTTTTCCAATTTCTGCGTTGTTAGTATCTCCACCGGCTCCCCCGGTTTACGCGCTTTCAAAAAATCCGGTGATTCATGCTATATACAAGGGCATGGCAAAAGATTTGACGCGCGTTTTCATTCATGGGCTCGAAAGCTCCAGCCTGGGGAACAAAGGGCGCTTCTTCCGCGAACGGTATCCGGACATGATCATCGAGGACTTCACTGGTCCTTTCGATGCGAGGATGGAGAAACTGGAGCGCCTGCTCCAGGACCGGGATTCGCTCATTCTCGTCGGCTCGAGCTACGGCGGGTTGATGGCCACAGTCTATGCCTGCAGGCATGAGGAGCGAGTCAAGCGGCTTATCCTGCTGGCTCCTGCCATACATCTGGAACCCATCGAACCATACCGCAACCGGCGTCTCACGGTTCCCGTGTCGATCTTTCACGGCGCAAACGACGATGTGGTTCCCCTCGAAGAAGTCCGTCCCATTGCGGCCGAGCTCTTTGCGAACCACGAGCTACACGTGGTTGATGACGACCATCGGTTGAGTGCTACGTTCGAGAAGATGGCTTGGGACAGTCTGCTGGCCGAGACCACGTCATAGAGGTCGGTCGTCCCGATAGGACTTGATTTCTTTATTTGTTGTTATTGCTTTCCCGGCACTTCCGTGCCGGGCTACTTTCTAACGCGTCCGCCGAGTTTGTCCTACGTCATCGCGATTATCCCGAAGGGTCTCCAAAACGTCCGGCGTCAGGTGGGGACGCGTTGGCCGTGGTTGTGTCACCTGCGCGTAGAAAGGTTTCGTATTGGTGTTATGCAACCGGTTCCGTTCAGGCGGTACTTGATCTCGATATTCCGGTATGTGCGGCCGGGAATAGCTCCCGATGGCTCTATGCCGGTGCGCTCCACTCTCGAGACGCCTTG
>JAAYAM010000259.1 GCA_012719355.1 Acidobacteriota bacterium | reverse complement strand
GACCCGGAGGTCTTGCGGTTTTCAAGGCGGCCCCCGCTTTCTGCCGGGTGACAGCCACCCTTACCCCCACTCCCGATTCCGACATCAAGATCGAAGTCTGGATGCCTGCCGAAAACTGGAACGGCAAGCTTATCGGTATCGGCAACGGAGTATGGGGCGGCAGTATCAGCCATTCCGCCCTGGCTGAACCTTTGGTGCAAGGATATGCAACGGTGGCGACCGACACCGGTCATGTCGGCACCGGCATGGATGCCCGATTCGCAGTCGGTCACAGGGAAAAGCTGATTGATTTCGGGTACCGAGCCGTCCACGAAATGACCGTGAAAGCGAAGTTGTTGCTCGCGGCCTATTATGGACGCAAAGAAAGCCGGTCGCTCTGGGTCAGCTGTTCAACAGGCGGGCGGCAGGGTCTCATGGCAGCATATCGGTATCCTGAAGATTACGACGGCATCTCGTCGATGGCTCCTGCAAACCCGATGGTGGGTCTGCTGATCGGCTCCTTGTGGACCGGCTGTGCGGCGATGAAGGAGGACGAGCGCAGGCTCACCATGCCCAAGCTCATGGCGGTGCACAAGGCTTTCGTAAGTCAATGCGATGAAAAGGATGGCTTGAAGGACGGGATCGTCGGCGCCCCGCAGCAATGCAGTTTTGATCCTGCAACCATCGAATGCAAGGACGGCGATCGCGATGATTGCCTGACAGCGCCGCAGGTCGCTGCCATGCGTGACATCTACGCAGGTCCGAAGAATCCGCGCACCGGGGGAGAGATTTTCTCCGGCTTCCCTCCGGGGAGCGAACAGCAGCTAATGGTATTGGTGTCGGGCAAAGAGCCGTTTCCGGCTGCAACCTCCTATTTCCGCGACATCGTGTTCAATGATCCGCAATGGGATTACAAGTCCTGCGACTATGACAAAGACGTCGAGGCGGCTGTGAAGGCCGGCAGTGAGATTCTCGACGTCCCGAGCGACGGCTTTGCCAGGTTCTTCGAACGGGGAGGAAAGCTTCTGCTCTCGCACGGCTGGGCCGACGGGCTCATTCCGGCCGGCAATACAATACGGTTCTACGAATCGATGGTTGAGAAGGATACGAAGGCGAAGGATTCGGCGCGGCTTTTCCTGATTCCCGGCATGGGCCACTGCGGTGGAGGTGATGCACCTGCGGTCATGGATCTGATCTCCGTACTGGATGAATGGGTAGAAAAGGGAGAGGCGCCTGACCGCATCGTCGCAACTCGTCCTCCGGATCAGAAGCCTATGTCGCGTCCGGTCTGTCCCTATCCCCAGGTGGCTCGCTACAAGGGATCGGGAAGCACGGACGAGGCAGCCAGCTTTGAGTGTAGAGAGCGCTAGCATCCTGGCGCTGTTCAGTGGAGACCGGGGTACCTGGAGCGCAGCCGCTCTATTGCCATCTCTTTCCCCTTGGCTTCGACCTCAATCCACTCCGCTTTGAAAGCGGCGCTCGGCATGATGTCTATGACTTCGCTGTGTCGGGTGTCGTGCAGGGACTTTTCGCCATTGGAGATGTGAATGATCTGCCACTCGGCCTCAGGCCAGGTGCCGCCGCGGGCCGATTCCAGCAGGGTGGCGATGCCAGGGTGCTCATAATCGATGAGCTTCTCTTTGACAAGGTGATGGTGAATGTCGAGCACCATCGGGATTCCGGTTGCCCTGCAGATATCCAGAACCTCCTGTGCGCCGTATGCGTGTTCGTCATTTTCGAGAACGAGCCGTGCAAGAACAGGTTCAGGCAGTTCCCTGATGATCCGTTTCAGGGCATCGTGGCGGCCTCGCTTCCCGCCATGCAGGATTATCGGCGCCCACGGCGAGCGCGGAAGTCCGAGCAGGTCGAATACGCGGGCATGATGTTCCAGAATCCGGATGCTGTTGGCGACGACCTTATCGGAGAGCGAGCTGATGACAACATATTGGTCCGGATGAATGAGGACCCGCACACCATTCGATTTGCGCACGTCCCCAATGCAGCCATTGCCGGCGCGAGCTCCGCTATCAGCTTTTGCCCGAGAGCGTAATCGCTCATCGGAAACAGATCGGAAGTAACCCGGTAGCGGCTGATGCCGTGTTCGGCGCAATACTGCAGCGCTCGGTAGAACACGTCGAGATTGTGGGTATAAAGCGCACGCATCCACCGTTGGCGAAACCCGCGGGAAAGGGCGCGAAACCGGCTGCGGGTAATGGTGCGGTAGCGGATCTCCTTCCCCCTGGTGATGCACACGAGTCCGAGCCGTGAACGGGGCTCCTTCAGGGACATACAGACTCCCGGCCGGCAGGAACTGCCGGTTACTAGGATGATATCGAACGGAATGACGAAAGGCGATGCAGAACCCAGGGCGACATGGCAAAGTGCCTTTTGGCGAATTGAGAACCTAGAGTTACTACTATCTTTATGCCAAATCGTTTTCTCGGGCGTATCTTCCCGGGCCTATTGCTTTACTGTTCCCCAGGCAGCAGTAGCCCGGTGATCATCAGTTCAGATGACGCCAGCGGCGCCAGCCTTGATGTACCTGGCGATGCCTGTGATCACTTTTACCCTGAGCTCTCGCCGGATTGGCTTACGGTGTGGCCCACCCTGACCGGCAGCAGCATTACGCGAAGTTCGACCGTCGATCAGCTGCAAGGAAGCTCTTGAATTGGCACCAAAGAGGTAACCTTCGGGCAGGATTGTATTGCGGATCGGCTGCAAGTGTTTGATTTTACAAATGCGCCCGGCACGACTCGAACGTGCGACCTTTTGATTCGTAGTCAAACGCTCTATCCAACTGAGCTACGGGCGCATACCGAACAGACGCAATACTATAGCCGTTTTCGGGACAGTCCGCAATGTGCAATTTGGCTTCTCGTGACGAAAACCATTCCCGGCCAG
>JAAYAM010000033.1 GCA_012719355.1 Acidobacteriota bacterium | reverse complement strand
GTGAGGAGCTGGAGGATCTGGTGCGCGCGTATGCAGTACACGAGGATCGCCTTGTGGAAACTGGTGCGGGCAGGTTATTCCCGGGCGTCGACGAGTTCGTCGGCAAATGCCGTGAATGGGACGTCGCGCTGGCTCTCGGGGCTGAAGCGAGCCGGGAATACCTGCTCGCGGTGATCGATCGGCATCAGCTCGACATCCGCTTCCAGGTTGCGATGTGTGCGGAGGAATTCGGCGCCGGCGGAGTGGAAGAAATGCTGGGGGAAATAATGCATCGTGCCGAGGTGAATCCCAGCGAGACTCTTGTGCTCGGCACCAGGCCCTTTCATTTCAGGGCGGCCCACAACCTGGACCTGACGACCATCGGCTGCGGCTGGGGATTGCGCGATCGCGATCATCTCACTGCCGCCGATCATCAGTGCCAAAGTATTGCGCAACTCTCTTCTGTTTTGCAGAAGGCTGATCATCACCGTCCCGATTTTTATTAGAGACACGATGGCAACACTCGAAGAAAAGGAACAGAAGCTCGAGGAGCTCCTCCGGAGCCTGGCGCCTGTAATTGTCGCGTTCAGCGGCGGCGTCGACAGTTCATATCTGGCTTACAAGGCTTACAAGACACTCGGCTCTCAGGCGCTGGCGATTACGGCCGAAAGCGCGTCGGTCCCTTCTCACCAGCGCAGGATGGCGGAACAGCTGGTGCAGCAGTTCGGGATTCCGCGCAAGATCGTGCACAGCAGGGAACTGGAGCGGCCGGAATACAGCGTCAATTCGTCAGACCGCTGCTACTACTGCAAGGACGAACTGTTCACCGTCCTTGAGGCTGTCGCGCAGGAAGTGGGCTCGGCCGTGATACTGGACGGGCTCAACGCGGACGATACCGGCGATTACCGCCCTGGAACAAAAGCCGGGATGGAACACCTGGTCAGGAGCCCTCTACTGGAGGCAGGGCTCAGCAAGGATGACATCAGGGAGCTTTCGCGCCGCGCGGGATTGCCGACGGCCGATCAGCCGGCTTCAGCCTGCCTGTCATCGCGTTTTCCGTATGGAGTGGCGATCACGGAAGAGAAGCTGAGAATTGTCGACGAGGGTGAGGAGGCCCTGAGGGGAATGGGCTTCACCGTTTTCCGCGTACGGCACCATGATCACCTGGTCCGGATTGAATTCGGTCCTGAGGATCTCAGGAAGGCGTTGAATCCGGAATCGGCTGCGCGTCTTGCGGCAACGTTCAAGAGCCTCGGATACAAGTACGTGACTCTCGATCTGGAAGGATATCGCACCGGCTCGGCCAATGAAGTGCTCGACGAACTGCAAAAGCAGAAGTTCAAGGCTTAGAAGACGCCGCCTGCAGAGTCTCCTGAATAACTTCCTTCACCTCTTCGATCTTGAACGGCTTGGCCAGATAGCGGTTCTTGTTCTGTTCGAAGAACAGCCGTGTTTCCACACTGACAGTATCGCCTGTGACAAAGATGATGCGCCGGGAAAGGTGCGGACGGTTTCCCAGGATCCAGTTGAACAGATCCCTGCCGCTCATCTGGGGCATCTTGAAGTCGCTGATGACCAGGTCGTACTCCGTATTCAGCATTTTCTGCGTGGCCGCCCGGCCGTCGCAGGCGGTGTCAACGCGCGCCGGCAGGCTGCCGAAGACCTCGACAAAGAAGTCCAGTATGTATTTTTCGTCGTCGACCACGAGGATATGCTTGCCGCGGACCAGGTTTTCGAACTGCAGCGCCTGGGGCGACAGCTCGGGTTTCCTGTCCCCTTCATCCTGGAGCGCCTTGATGATCGGAAGCTCGATTATGAAAGTCGATCCGTGGCCGGGCCTGCTTCGCGCGTAGATGTTCCCGTCATGCTCCTTGATTATCCCGTATGAGAGACTCAATCCGAGTCCGGTTCCCTTGCCGACTTCTTTCGTCGTGAAGAAAGGATCAAAGATCCTGGTCAGATAATTTTCGGGGATGCCCGGCCCGTCATCGGCGATTTCCACGATGACTCGGCGCTTCTGGAGGTCGTGGCGAGTCCGGATCGAGAGGTTGCCCTGCCCGTTTGCTTCGAGCATAGCCTGTTCCGCATTGGTGAGCACGTTGAGGAATACCTGCTGCAGCTGGTGCGCGTCGGCTATGGTCTTCGGCAGATTCCTGTCCAGTTCGCGGTGTATATCGATGTTGTTGACCTGAAACTCGTAGCTTCGCAGCTCGACAGTCTTTTCGAGGATTTCGTTAATGTCCGAAAGCGTCCTTTCGGGCTTCTGCTTGCGTGCAAACGAGAGAAGGTTCTGCACGATCCTCTGGCAGCGGAGCGCGAGATTGTTGATCTTGAGGAGGTTTTCCTTCGCCCGGTCGTCCAGATCGTTGCGCAGCTGCAGCAGCTGCGAATAGCCCATGACGCCTGTCAGCGGATTGTTGAGTTCGTGGGCTATCCCGGATATCAGTTCTCCTATCGCGGACAGTTTCTCAGACTGGATCAGCTGCTGCTGCAGCAGCTTTTCGTTGCTGATGTCCTTGGCCACGTGAATCGATCCGACAAGCCTGTTGTTCTTGTCGTACCATGGGCTGACCGATATCTGAAAAACGCCGCCCATCAACGGCAGTGTCACTTCTTCAACAAGAAGCGTTTCGGATTTCAGCGGGTGCATGTGACGGCAGGGAGCGGAATCCGATTCCGCGGGATTGTAGAGTTCCGAACAGTATCTGCCTATCACCTTCTGAGGAATCGTCTTCAGCCGGCGCGCCAGGGCAACATTCGCCCTGATCACCTTTCCCGTCGTGTCGTGGACCGAGACGCAGTCCTGCATCGCATCGAAGGTCGTTTCCCATTCTTTCTGGCTGCGGGAGACGGCCTGGAACAGCCGCGCATTCTCGAGTGCGATGGCTGCCTGGTGTGCGAGCGTCTCCGCCCGCAGGATCTCTTCTTCGGTGAAGCGCCGCTGACGGGAATCATCGCTGCAGACCAGAACCCCGATAGCCTGTTCTTTCGTCAGAAGGGGAGCGAACACGGCGGCGCGCCATCCCAGCGCCTGCATGAATTCACTGCCCGCGGGTTCCGCACCGGGTATGTCTTCAATTGCGATCACCCTCCGTTCGACGAGTGCTGTGATCGCAGTCGAAGCATCGGACAAACGAAGGTTCACTGAGCGTATGTCAAGGTTGCCGGCCTGGGTTGACGCGGAGCCGACGATGCCCTGGCGCTGGTCATCGAGAAGGAACAGGTGGCACTGACTGGTTTTGGCCAGCCGTTTCCCTTCGATGACGATCCTCCTGATGATGTCTTCCAGATTGAAGCTCTGCGAGATGATCTTGTTGAGTTCCTGCAGCGCGATGAGGTCTTCCGAGAATTTGTTCGACTGATCCAGCAGGCGGGCATTCACGACTGCGATCCCGACCATCTCGGCGACGGTGCCGATGAATTCCTCCTGTGCTCTGCTTAGAATCCTCGGCTTCCTGCAGGCAAGTCCGATATTTCCAATGACGCCGTCACAGGAACGCACGGGATACAGGGCGAAGAACCGGAATCCTTCCTGAATCAGCGCCTCGGCCAGTGGCGATACAGGCCACTTCATCACGTTGTGAGAACCGAGCCCTCCCGGGGCGAGAAACGGCGCCTGTTCAAGATTAGCCTGCGCCAGAATTGCGGTGCTCTCCTTGCCGAATCCCCTTGCAACGCATTTGTGCGCTGCTTCGGGTGTGGTCTTCAGGAGCGCGATTCCTGCATCCAGCCGGAGGGCGGACTGGAGTTCGTCGAGCGTCGCCGGCAGAATTGATCTGATGTCGAGCGATCGGTTGATCATGGAACAGATGTTCTTGATTGCAGCGGCTGCAACCGGTCCGGCTCCTGCGTTCTTGACTGCAGACGATGTCGCCACAGAAGTCAACTCCCCGCGATGATCGTGTTGATGTGGATTAAGGCAGCTATTATAGGCGCGGGTGCGCAGGTGTGCCAGAGAAAACTGGTACGAGATTCAGGACTTCGGTGCGTAATATCCGCGCCGGTACCTGATTCGCTTGTCCTCGGTCCCTTTTCCCGTGAGTTCGATCTTGACCCGGCGGAACGTTCCGTCCCGTGCCTGATTGGAGGAAAAATACCCGATGCTGTACTGGCTGCGGAGTTCGTGGGCGATTTCCGCGACGATGGTATGGATGTCGGTGAGCTTGTCAGGGAAAAAGGCCTTTCCTCCGGTCTCTTCCGAGATCAGGGTCAGGGCATCCTGTGCCTTTTCAGAAATCGATTTCCTGAACCTGCCGAAAAGACCTTCGCTGCGGCGCTGGCCCAGAAACCCGACGCTGAAAACCTGGACATCTTCTTCCTGGACTTTGGCGACGACTTCTTCGAGCTTGTAGTAGCTCTCCCTGTCCTCGCCGTCGGAAATGACCACGATAGCCTTTTTCGGCTTGGACCCGGTCTGGGCTTTCTGGACCCCGAGATAGACCGCGTCATATACGGCGGTGCCGCCTGAGACGATGGTGTTGTCGAGAGAGTCGGTTATCTCATCGATATCGTTGGTGAAATCCTGGAGCAGCTCTACCTCTTCGTTGAAACCGATAAGAAAAACCTGATCTTCGGGATTGCTCGCGCGTATGAATGCCAGAGCCGCTTTGTTCACCTGGTCGATCCTGCTCTTCATGCTACCGCTCAGGTCAAGCACAATCCCCATACTTACCGGCAGATCTTCCCGCGAGAACGAGGTTACCTCCTGCTGCACGCCGTCTTCGTACACGCGGAAGTTTTCTTTCTTGAGGCCGGCGACGAAGTGATTTGCCTTGTCGAACACGGAAACGTGCATCAGCACGAGGTCGACATTCACACCAATTCGATAGCCGCCTTTGTCTTCCTGTTCCGACGCGGACGGTGGCGCGATTTCCGGTTTGGACCGGAGAGGTCGCTTCCCGTCTTCCTGTGCAAGGAGGCCGGATGTCAGAATCAGGAGTGCGAGAAACCAGATTCTGCTCCGGCCGGCAAAACTAACTCTTGGGGGCATAGTAACCTTCTTTTGCGTGGACAATCAGCTTGGGAAGGCCTTTGGGCGCATCCAGTTTGACTCTGATCTTGCGCCATTTGCCGTCATGAGTCCTGTTCGTCGGCCTGTATCCGAGGACGTACTGGTTCCGCAGTTCGGCGTGGATCAGATCGATGTAGTAATCGAGCTCGTTGAAGCTGTTTGGGAAAAAGGTCCTGCCGCCGGTGATCCCGACGATGTTCTGGATTTCGTATCGGCCGTAATTCAGCCGTCCTTCTTCGCCGATGCCATATATCTGGACATCGGACTCTTTCGCGAACTCGCGGACTTCGGAAAGAGAGTAGCGGCTGCTGTTGTCTTCTCCGTCGGTGATCAGGATCAGGGCTTTCTTTTCGTTTTTCGCCCCTCTGATTTGATCAAGTCCCATGTAGATGGCGTCGTACATCGCGGTACGGCCACCGGGCTTCTGAAAAGCGACGTCGCTCTGCAAAGTGGAACTCTGGTCCGTGAATGACTGTACCAGGGTTGTTTTTTGGTTAAAGGTAATAAGGAAGTATTCGTCTTCGGGATTCCCCTGCTGCAGGAAGCGGGCAATCGCGGCTTTGGCTTTCCTGATGTTGTTGTTGTCCTTCATGCTTGCGCTGACATCAAAAATGATGCCGACGCTGATCGGAGCCGCCTGCTGGATGAAGTAGTCAATCTCCTGCTCGACTTTATCCTCGTAGACCTTGAAATGCTCCTTCTCCAGGCCCGTCACGTAGCGGCCGATCGGATCGCTTACCGACACCTTTACGAAAACGGTTTCGACTCCGACTCTGAATACGGGTGTGGGTGATTTCTGTGATTCTGCTCGTGTCTGTCCCGAGAAACTCACGACAGAACCGATAGATACAGCGATGATAAGCAGAAGGGAAGTTCTTATTTTTACTCTCACGGTTGTGCCTCGTGCGCCAGGGAGCGACGACGCAAATTCAATTAGCAGTTTATCAAACAGCCGTGGCAAGTCAAGAAAAGCGGGGTTCCTGCGGCGGGCGGATACAGGGAAGTCGAGGGCGTACCTGGACTTCCCTGAACCGCCCGATAAGTTTTACGGATTGAGTGCTCCGAAGACCACAATGCTGTTCTCGGCGATCGCTTTCGCCGCATGCTTCGGCCAGTCGATGTCCATCGTGCCTGCCGGCATGGGATTTATCCTGATGGCAACCACTGCTTTGACGCAGTAATCGGAGTTCTTCTCGTAGTCCCTGTTGAAATGGAACTTCGACTGAACCTTCTGTATGCATGCGTCCGACGCCCTGCTCGAGATATCCGGAATGCCCGGCTTCCTCATCTGCGGAGCGACGACGCGGAAGGGACCGCTACCCACAAGACGGCTCTCCTGATTGATTGACGCGGGCTCGTATTTCCGGCCGCCCACTTCGAAGGTCAAAAGGACGTCGGCGTTCGGCAGCGGAACTCCTTCTTTCAGGTTGCGGGCCTCGTAGCGAACCCAGCCGCACTCTCCAAGCGTTTCTTTGCTCAGGCCGAACACCGGCGCCGCCTGGGGATACGATCGTCTCAGCTGTGCGATGGAAAAGGTTGCCATATAACCGTCCACGCTTATGACATCGATACTCTCCGCTTTGTCGCTCAAACCTGCGGCCTCGAGGACATCGATGAGCTTAAAGCCGCGAAGGTCGGAATAGCTGTCGCCGTCTTTGGACTTTGACACATTCACGAAAATAGCCTGCTCGTACGTGGGGACCTTCTTCTTCATCAGGCCTTCGAGAGAAAGAGTGACGTACGGGGCCGGCTTCCTGTCAGGCGAGACTGCCGGATCTCCCGGATTGGTCCCGGCCTTGAGCTCGGCGGCGTTTGGCACTCCATCCCGGTCCGAATCAAGTTCCGCAATCGCGGCAAACGCGCCTTCGTTTCTCCCGGCCTTCAGGAAGTCGCGGCCATAAGGATTCAGGGTGTCCCCGGCTTTGTTGCCATAGTCGGTCAGGGCGTGGCAGGAATCGCAAGTGCTCAGAGTCACCGGTTTGCCGTTCGGCTCTCCCGGGGCAGGAGCCGAGATCCGGGAATGACAGGCTTCACAACCGTCCATTCTCGTCCCGGTCAGATGCGGGTAGGTCTTGAAAAACAGGTCGGAATCTTCTTCAGCGTGAGTCTTGTATGCCGCTATTCCGGCAACAGTAAGGGCCAGGGCCGCCGCACATCCGACCAACAGACTTAATGCAGTTTTACTCTTCATCTCCGTTCCTCTCATTCGCAAATCTATTCATTGTGCTGCTGGACCGAGATCAGATATTACCATTTCTTACGTCAAGTCCTTAACACTAACGTGAAAGACCTTTCTGTGCTCCGTGGCCGACTCCGGGCGGCCAAAGGATATTGCTATGAGAGCCCCACGGCCGATGCCGGCCCCGCTCCACTCCCTGGCCGTGGAGGGAGATCGAACCTGCCTCGTCTCAATGTCTTCTTGCCCGGCTTGAAGAGTCAGCGTGACCAGCCTTTGCTTGGCCTTTGCCAAGGGGACGTTGGGGGGCACGGAGGCATCAATGACAGTCACCTGAATCTGCCCAGGTTTGGGTCCTTGTGAGGTCTCCAACAAAGGCCTGTAGATATCGTGAACTTTTTCAACGATTGCTTCAGCTTCAAAAGGAGAACAGTTGAGCCCCTTAACCATCTCGTTCATGAACTGAGCATCCAGGCTTTTTGCTTGCAGTCTGTTCCAGTGCGTGAAGTTGGTATTGTTGATCATTCGTCCCTTTCCGTTCGATTGTGCAAGCCCGGCACCCGCCAGCGCGTCAAAAACTCCGGGCTACCCAACCTGGAAGGAGCCCGCAGGGCGAGTGGAAGGTTGGGTAGCCCGGATTATCTGTTCAGCTCCACCTTTATCTGAACAGGCAATATTGCACAATCATAGGGACGGGTCCTTGACGGACATGCGCGACACAAATGTTGCGTAACACCAATGTCATTGCCGGCGCTTACGATGGCTCAACATCCCACACATCAATGCCAATCCGGTGCCGAACAGGAAAATGGATGATGCTTCGGGAACCGCGGCTATCGTCCAGGTGCCGACCGTCCATGGGTGCGGCGTGCCGGGTTGTGTGTCGTACCCGGCAAATATGAACAGGTCCCCCGTAATCGCATTCGTTGTGAGGAGATCCTCCATGGAAATCCAGGGCGGACCCCATCCCCAGACCATCCAGTCGGGCACGTAGCCCGTGTGAGGCTCGGCCACAAATAATGTTACTGTCGCTTCTGGGTACAGTATCTCGCCCCATGCCATGAAGTAGTTGTCGCTTAGGTCGTCATCTTCGATGACTTCCCGCCAACGCGCAATTCCTGGAAGTAATGTTGTCGAGCGCTCTGCTATCGCGGGTGGGAATGGCGGCTCCGACGGCCAGGCGTTGACGGGACTCTCGAACATGACGAAGTCAAAAAACGCCTCCATCGGGCCCACCGTTGGAGTGAAGTAGTCTATCGTAATATCAAACGTGCGGATCGTTCCCGCTACTGCGGTGGAATGCAGAACAAACAACAGGCAGACAAACAGAATCGCACGGGCAGTTCTCATGGCTCACCTCCATCACAGTGCTCGATTCCGTTGCTACGATTTCTATTCCAGGCGTTTGAACCGGTAGAGGACGGCCATGTCGCCATAGCCCATCTTGCCGTCCGCTGTCGGCCCTGCGTTCATCCCGGGCATCACCATCTTGTCATACTGCGGTGTCAGGATGAGGGTGTCGCTTCCTTCCAGTTTACACCCGAAAGTCATCGATCCAAGGACCGGAAACATTGCGACCTTGTGATGAACGACAAGATTGGTCCCGTCGAATTCGTACGTCCCGGCGTCGGCCATGGCCGAACGTGCAGGGGCCGGGGCTCCTTCCTCGGCTTCCGGGGTGAAATCGCGGATGGCGCTGTAATGCTTGTCCATGATGAACATCATGAAAGCCGGAGGAACACGCGTCCTTCTGTTTTCGCCCGTTCCGACGTCCATGGATTCTATGGTCCACACCCCCTTGATCGACGGGGGCTCCTCCTGGCTGCTCGCCACCGGCGCGGTGGCGCATCCGGTCGACAACATGAAAAGGGAAAGAAGGCATAAAGCGGCTGCGGTAAATTTCATTGGATTCTCCTTGCGTTAGTGGGATGTACTCGATCTGTCATTTCTTCTATGTCGGTGGAACACTGGAATAGGCGCTCATTCTCGACATTGCTATCTGAAACACCGGTCTGTCGATCTTCCTGAAGCAAAGCCCTCCGTGCTTTACTCCCGCAGGTACATGGATGAAGCACGTCTTTGTAATGGTGGTCTTGACGCCATCGACCACAAAGTCGATTTCAGCTCCCAGATCGCCGGGATCGTCCATGTTGCTGCCGACGAAGCCGACGATCTCGTCGTACTCGTGCACATGTTCGGGATGAGACCTTGGAATCGAGCCCATGACCCAGACGGCTTCGACGTAGAATGACCCCGGAACAATTCTGTCGTCCATGTAGATCACTCGTTTGATGGGATCTTCGTTAGGCCCTTTGGTTGCGGTATCGTCGGTTTCGAATTCGTGGACGCCCTTGGGAAGTCCGACATTAGTGCAATAGACGGCTTTGGGTTGAGCTTCTTGATTTGCCATGACCGGCTCCTTTTGGTGATATAGACTGATATATGCTCCGGCCATTTAATCACGGATGAATTCGTATGGACAAAGGGTTTCTTTCGCTGCAGCCCGATCGCCTGCCGGGGAAGGAATCGTGAATTTGATACTAATCGTCAATCAGTCGTTGTATCCTTGAGCATGTCTGATCCTTGCGAGCCTTCTATGGGACCGGAAACGAAAAACGGAACCGCCGTCATCACCAATATTCAGGGGTTTTCCCTCCATGACGGGCCGGGAATCCGGACGGTTGTCTTTTTCAAAGGATGTCCACTCTTCTGCCATTGGTGTGCGAACCCGGAATGCAGATCAGGCAAGCCCCAGATGGGCTTTATCAGGACTCTCTGCACAGGATGCGGCAAGTGCCTCGAAGTCTGCCCGGAGCAGGCCATTCGAGGTGAGGGTGAGCATCGCATCGACCGCTCCCGCTGCACCGCCTGTGGCCTGTGCAGCGAGCAGTGTCACTATGGAGCGCTGGTCCGGTATGGTGAAGCCATGACAGTTGACGACGTGATGGACGCGGTCAGACGCGACAGGATGTTCTACGCAGATTCCGGCGGCGGGGTGACGGTTTCAGGCGGAGAACCGTTGCTCAGTGCGCAGTTTGTCCGGGAACTGTTCGAGCGCATCCGGAACGAGCAGATCAATACCTGTGTCGAGACCTGCGGGATGGGATCTCCGGAGGTATTGCTCCAGTTGATTCCTGTCACCGATCATTTCCTGTTCGATCTGAAGCTTATGGATGACGATGCCCACAGCAGGTACACGGGGTGTTCCAACCGGCAGATCCTGCACAACGCGGCGCTGGTGGCGGGTCGAGGGGCGGATGTTCTCTTTCGCCAGCCGCTTGTCCCGGGTGTAAACGACTCATCCGGGAATATCGAGGCGACCGCACGTTTCCTTAGGAGTCTTGGCGGAAATGCCGCAAGGCTTCAGATCATGCCGTTTCACGGAATGGGCGTGAGCAAGTACCGGGCGCTCGATCTGCCCTATACTATGGAAGGAGTCGCCTCAGCCGATGACAAGCACGTCGAGGCGGTCCGGCAAGCCTACCTTTCCTGCGGCATAGATTGTACGGTTTCACGGTAAATCCTTATCATCGAGGTGCAAAATGGCCGAAGTAGACACTGAACTCCTCAACCGCATCGATAAGCTGCAGCTGGGCGAACGCAATCAGCGATGGAAGAAAGCGATGAAGGCATCGGGCTGGAAGCTGTTCGCTGACAGGGAGAAGTGGACTGTCGCATCCTGGCGTGAAACCGAGGGTGAGGATATCCAGATACGCAGGGCGCTGCTGTTCAAGAAAATTGTCGAAAACGTCGAGATACGCATTCACGACTATGATCTGATTGTCGGCCGCGCAACCCCGGGCGTCATAGGATGTGCCACCTCGATAGATGTGTGCGGCGATTACATACCAGACATCTGGAAGGATACCGCCGAACTCAGGATTACCATGGACGCGAATGTGGGCCTCGATCCCGAGAGCCTCGAGATTCTGCGCACCAGCGCGAAGACTTTCGGCGGCAGGACTGCGCCCGAAATGACCTACAGGAAATGGGAAGCGCTGGTCGGTTCGTGGATGAAGGATGCCGAGGCGGCGAAGCTGAAAGATCCTACCCTCGATACCGCGATTTTCGGACAGACCACGTCCGTGCTGATGTGGCAGAAGATCCTCGGCAAGGGGCTCGGGAGCTTCATAGAAGAAGCAAGAGGCCATCTTGCAGCAGGAGAAACGGATGTCGACAAGGTCAATTTCTGGAAATCGGCCATAATTGTCTGCGAGGCCGCCATGAACCATGCACACCGGTATGGCGCGCTCGCAAGAGAGATGGCCGAGAATGAAGCGCGTCCGGAGCGCAAAAAGGAACTTCTGCAGATCGCAAGCGCCTGCGAGCATGTACCCGAACACCCGGCAAGAACGTTTCATGAAGCCCTGCAGTCGATGGCAATCATCGGCGTGTGCAAGCTCTACGAGCATCCGATGCACAACAACCCGCAATGGGGGCGCGGGGATCAGTACCTGTACCCCTATTTCATGCGTGATATCGCGAACGGAACAATCACGCTCGAAAAAGCGGCGGAACTGCTCGCGGAACTGATCGGGCGCTGGGGCACCCAGACATTCGTCGCTTCGGAAAGCCTCAAGGAGTCACACCAGATCAATTTCGGAATCAACAACATAATGGTCGGCGGACTCGATGCATCAGGAGCGGATCGTTCAAACGAATTGAGCTATCTCTTTCTGCACGTCGTCGGGCTCCTGCAGCTGTCATCTCCGACGGTGGGGTTGAGATGGAACCGGAAGACGCCGCTCTGGCTGATGCGCAAAGCCATCCAGACGAACATGGTAACGAAGGGCGGAATTCCTCTCTTCGAAAATGATGAGGTCGTCATCTCCCGTTTCGTGGAAGACGGGATCCCGATGGAAGAGGCTGCGGAGTGGTGCGGCCTGGGCTGTGTATATCCGTGCCTTCCGACGAGAGCCGAACATTACGGGGCCGAGGGAATCGCGGCATGCAATCTCGCTGCGATGCTGCACCTGGTGCTTCATAACGGAGTGGACATCAACGGCAAGCGCACGGGCCTGGAAACAGGTGATCCCAGAAATTTCAGCAGCTTTGACGAGCTGTATGACGCGCTGATGAAGCAGCATCAATTCATCACCCATCGTTCGTTCCGGCTGGCCGCCGTCGCCCGGGAGGAACAACACAAGTATGTGAGACTTCCTTTCCTGTCGACTGTGGGGATTCAGCGTTGCATGGACTTGGGACAGGACCTGCTGATTCCGGATCCTGAGTCTTCGATGTTCGGCATTTCCGACAGGGCAATCATCGATGTCGCCGATTCGCTCATGGCGATCAAGAAGCTGGTCTTTGATGAAAAGAAGCTGATGATGGACGAGCTCCTGGCTGCGCTCGACAGCGACTTCGCAGGCAAGAGGGGAGAAGAGATCCGCCAGATGTGCCTGGCACAGCCCAAATTCGGCAACGACATTGATGAGGTGGACCGGCTCGCGGGCAAAATCAGCGAAGACTCGTACGCAGTCATCCGCAGCTATGACAATTCCCCCTTCCGCAATTACATGGTTGCGCGAGAGGGCCTTGCGTGGCATTACTTCGGGGGGCTGGGGGCCGGCGCGCTTCCTAACGGAAGGAAAGCGCTGGAACCGCTCAACGACGGCTCCGTGTCTCCAATGAGGGGCGCCGACAGAAACGGGCCGACGGCGGTGCTCCGTTCCGCTCTCAAGGCGGGATTCAAAGAGTCGCACGCATCGGTTCTGAATCAGAAATTTTCGTCTGCAATCCTGAGGAGCAGTGAGAGCATCGACAAGCTTGTCGCGTATACGAATGCGTTCATGTCAAACGGCGGTTCGCACATTCAATACAACATGGTCGATACGAATGAGCTGAAAGACGCGAAGATCCACCCTGAGGAACACCGCGACCTGATCGTCCGGATCGGTGGATTCAGCGCATACTTCACGCAGCTTTCTCCGGACATCCAGGACGACGTCATCAACCGCAACGAGCACGCTTTGTAAAGCCGGAGCAGTTACTCTGCGTTGAGCCTTTCCAGGAAATCCAGGCCTACCAGTATCTCTCTCGGCTTGGCTCCGTCCGCCGGGCCTACGATATTGTTGTGGAACATCATGTCGATCAGTTTGGCGGCGCGGCCGTATCCTATGCTGAGCCTCCGCTGGAGCAGGGAAGTAGAGGCTCGCCCTTCGCCGATCACCACCCGGACCGCGTCCTTGTAAAGGCTGTCCTGATAACCGGGGTCGACCGGGTTTCCCGCCTCGTCCACCTCTTCCTCGCCGTAGTGCAGGACCGATTCATCATACGACGGCCTCCCCTGCTTGCGCAGGTTCTCGGCAATCTCGTGAGCTTCGGTTTCGCTTACATAAGCTCCGTGGATACGGGTGATCCGGGAAGTTCCGGGAGGGATGAAAAGCATATCCCCGTTACCAAGCAGCTGCTCGGCGCCATTACCGTCGATGATCGTCCTCGAATCGACTTTGGATGCTACTTTGAAGGCGATGCGGCAGGGGAAATTCGCCTTGATGACGCCCGTGATGACGTCGACCGAGGGCCGCTGAGTCGCGATGATCAGGTGAATCCCGACGGCACGCGCCATGGCGGCAAGCCTCGAAATCGATTCCTCGACTTCCCTGGACGACACCATCATCAGGTCCGCCAGTTCATCGATCACCAGGACGAGATAGGAAAGAGGCTTTTCCAGCTCGCCCTCGGGCTGATTCTCCAAAAGCGAGAGCTGCTTGCCTGACGAGCGCAGAAGGTTATTGTACTGCTCGATATTGCGCACGCCCCTCAACGCGAGTTTCTTGTACCGCGTCTCCATTTCGCTCGTAGCCCAGCGCAGCGCGCTTGCGGCCTCGCCGGGATCCGTGACAATCGGGGTAAGCAGATGAGGAATGTCTTTGTAGAGACCCAGTTCCAGCCGCTTGGGATCGATGAAAATGAACCTGACCTCTTCCGGGGTCGCCTTGTAAAGAATGGATGTGATCATGCAGTTGAGCGCAACGCTCTTGCCGGCCCCCGTCGCGCCGGCGATCAGAAGGTGAGGCATGCGCACCAGGTCGGTGACGTAAGGATTGCCGTTGATCAGTTTTCCAAGCGCGAGTGTAAGCTTGGAATTCGACTTCCGGAAGACTTCGGAATCGATCAGCTCGCGGAGCATGATCATTTCGCGGCGGGTATTCGGCACTTCGATCCCTACCGTGGCTTTGCCGGGGAGACGGTCTATCCTTACCGATTCCGCCTTGATTCCCAGGCACAGATCATCCACCAGCCCGGTGATTTTGGAATACTTGACCCCGGCGTCCGGCTTGAATTCGAATGTGGTAACCACAGGGCCCGGATGGATCTGGGTAATGCCGCCGTTGACGCCGAACTCCGCGCATTTGCTTGAAATCATCCGCGCCCTTTCCATCAGGTCCGCTTCATTGACCGGAAATGGATTCTCCGCCGGATTCAGCAGCTCCACCGGGGGAAGCGTAAACTTTCGAGCTGCGGCCGCCGACGCTTGGACAGGCGCCGGCGTCGGTGGCGGAACCGGGCGAGGCTCTTCCGGCTCGGGCGGGCGAACCGGTGTCAGGGTAATCCGCGGGGCCTCGGCGGCGGCGGTCGTAGCCGCTTTCACCGGAGTCGGCCTCGGGGTCGGTTCGGATGTTTGAGGCAGTGTCGGCTTGATATTGACCACGGTCCGTACCGGCTTGCGTCTCTTGCGCCATTCCCGGAAACGCTGCCACAATCGGGCAGGTGCAGGCACGGGAACTGGGGCAACCCTGCCGAACAGCCCGTTGAGGGAAAAGCGCGTCGTGGCAAGCAGCCCCAACAGCAGTCCGCCGGCAATCACAATTATCGTGCCGGTCCTGTTCAGATTAGGAAGAAGCAGATCGGTAACCAGGACCCCCGTCAATCCTCCCGCCTTGAAGTTCACGTCCTGAGGCCTGAAGTCGAAGAGCTGCAGCAGCGCGCTGGTGGCCGTCAACAGCAGGAAGAATCCGATCCCCTTCAGGGAAGGATTACGGATTTCGCGCCCGAACGTGAGTTTCCAGCTCAGAATCAGAAGCGGCAAGAGCAGCAGATACACGGCAAATCCGAAAACCTGGTAGAGAAGATCGCTTGCATAGGCGCCGATCCTGCCGATCTGGTTGTCGACCGGAAACCTGGGCGGCTGCGTGTTAAGACTCGGGTCATGAGGACTATAGGAAATAAGACAGAGCAAAAGCAAAACCGAAAGAATTAGTAGTGAAACGCCGATGAACTCGTGCTTTTTTGAATTTACATCGCGAGGCATAACTATCCCTGTGGAATTCGAAGGATCTTCTAGATTTCGTATATCACCGGCACGATCATCGGGCGTGTTCCGGTGCGTTTGCGAAAGAACCTTTTGAGCTCGGTCCTGACGAGTTCGCTGAGGACGATCGAGTCGGTCCGTTCCTCATCGGTGCATTCTTCCAGCGCATGAATGATGACCTGGCGCGCTTCGGCCATGAATGCGGCGGCTTCTTCTTCCTGGACGTGTCCGCGGCTGACGAGTTCCGGGGCTCCCTCGAGCCGTCCGGTGGATTTGTTGATGGCCACGACTGCGAGCACGACCCCTTCGAGCGACAGTTGTTGCCGGTCACGTACGACAATCTCGTCGACTTCGGCGATGCCTCCCTCGTCAATCAGGCGTCTTCCCACCGGGGCTTTGCCCTCTATGCGGGCTTCCTCGCGAGTCAGGACGATTATGTCTCCGGTTTCGGCCAGGATGATTCGCTCTCTGGGAATCCCGACTTCTTCGGCCAGAAGCTTGTGTGCATAGAGCTGCCGGAATTCTCCGTGCACGGGGATGAAAAAGCGCGGCCGTGTGAGATTGAGCATCAGCTTGAGTTCTTCCTGGCTGGCGTGTCCGGAGACATGGATCATCCACTCGCTTTCATCATAGACACGGGCGCCGTGGCGGCAGAAGTGGTTTACCAGGCGCGAGACACGTCCTTCGTTCCCGGGTATGACGCGGGCGCTTATGACGACCGCATCGCCTTCTTCGACGGTGAAGTCTTTGTGTTTGCCGAAGGCGAGGCGCGTGAGGGCGGCCATCGGCTCTCCCTGGCTTCCTGTGCTCAGGATCACGAGCTTGTCGTCTGGTATGTCCTGTGATTCGGATATGTCGGCGAGCACTCCAGGGGGAATCCGCAGATAACCGAGTTCCGATGCGATGGCGATGTTTTCTTTCATGCTCCGGCCGACGGCGATGACGCGCCTTCCGAATTCATCCGCCATTTCGAGCAGTATCTGGATGCGGTGAATGCTTGACGCGAAACAGGCGACAATGATCTTGCGGCGGCAGGAGTAGAAAACCTGCTCGATGTGCCGGCGGACATGGGTTTCCGACGGAGTGAATCCCGGGCGTTCGCTGTTGGTGCTGTCGCTCAGCAGCGCCAGCACCCCCTTCTCGCCGTAGTATGAGATCCGCGCATAGTCGGTGACATTGCGGTTTGGCGGCGACTGATCGAGTTTGAAATCGCCGGTATGAATGATCGTGCCGACCGGCGTTGTGATCGCGACTCCGATGCTGTCGGCGATGCTGTGGGTCATGCGCAGAATTTCGAGGTGCAGGTCGCCGAAGTCGAGCGTGTCGCGCGGTTCGATGTAGTTGAGATCCACTTCGCCGAGCAGGCCGCTTTCTTCCAGGCGCCCCCTGGCAAAACCGAGCGTCAGGGGTGTCCCGAAAACGGGGACGGGAAGTTCTTTGAGCAGGTAAGGGAGGGCTCCGACGTGATCTTCATGCCCGTGCGTGAGGATCACGGCCCGCACCTCATCTTTATGTTCCAGGAGGTAGGTGAAATCGGGAACCACGAGGTCCACCCCGAGCATTCCTTCCCTGGGGAACATCAATCCGGCATCGATCACAACGATGTGACCGTTGTGGCGGACGGCCATCGTGTTCATTCCGAACTCTCCGAGTCCGCCAAGGGGAATAATCTGCATCTGATCGTCACTCATGGCAATGTTCCAGGATTTAAGAGCGAAGTATAGCCCAGCGGCAGAGCCGATGGAAGCATTTCAAGTGGGTGCGCGGCGGGCGGCGTATCAGGGTGCGCGCATTTCCCGGTATACGCGGGCGAGCGTTTCAAATTCCTGCAGGGAAAGCTCTTCGGCCCTTCTTGAACCGTCGATTGCGGCGCCGGCCAGGAGCTCGGACGCGGCTTTCCCGAGGACAGGGTGTCTGGTGAGCGAATTTGCGAGCGTCTTGCGCCTGTAGTTGAAAGCCGCCTTGACGATCTCTTCGAAAGCCGCCTCGTACTTCGGCGTGGTGGTGATTCCTCTGGGACGGAGCGAGATCATGGAGGAATCGACCTGCGGCCGGGGAACGAAACAGGCGCGCGAAACCTTGAACCCGGTCTGGACGTCGCAGTAATGCTGGCAGAAGACCGAAAGAACGCCGTATTCCCGTGTGCCGGGAACAGCGGCAATCCTCCGGGCGACTTCCAGTTGCACCATGAAGAACATATCCTGCACCGGCACGTTCCATTTCAGAAGTCTCTCGATCATGGCGGTGGCCACATTGTAGGGAAGGTTTCCGGCAACACGGAGTCTGGCTCCGGGCTGCATGTAAGGGAGAATCGACGCATCGAGGTCGATGCTGAGGAAATCGCCGGGTATGAGAACGGCTGAAGGGTAGGGGGCGAGGCTCGCTTCGAGTTGAGGGATGCGGTCGGGATCGATCTCGACGGCGATGAGGCGGCCGACCTTGGGAGCGAGGCGCGTGGAGATGGCGCCGTCTCCGGCTCCGATCTCGACGACAACGTCCGCCGGGGCCGGATCAATCCATCTGACTATCCTGTCTATAACTCCTGTATCTCGTAGAAAATGCTGCCCAAAGCGCTTTTTTGCCCCGGGTTCATAAGTCTTGACAAGGAAGGGGTAGACTCCCATAATGACTTTCTATTTTATCGGGGAGGCCGTTTGCCTTCAACAACTGTTAGGATTTGGGAGAATTTCAACGATGAGCGGAAAAGTGACAGAAGTAGGGGATCAGAATTTTGAAGCTGAAGTACTGAACTCTCCGATCCCGGTCCTTGTTGACTTCTGGGCCGTCTGGTGCGCACCGTGCAGAATGCTCGCGCCGGTTGTGGAACAGATAGCCGAGAAGTATGAAGGCCAGGCGAAGGTTGTAAAAGTGAACGTGGATGAAAACACCCTGACGTCCGGTAAGTACAACATCAAAGGGATCCCGACCCTGTTGCTTTTCAAGGATGGAGTCATCAAGGAGCAGATCGTCGGAAATACGACGAAAGGGACCATTTCCAAGATGATCGACAACCATCTGTGATTGTGGGGCCCGGTTCTGACATATCTCCGGTTGCGCTTCAGCCGGAAATAACCACAAATAAACATAGATCTCACCAATCCTGGCATCTGTACTCTCGATTGAGGAATGCATTGTGAGATCTGTGGCTTTGCGTTGCTCGGTTTGTCTCGCGTGCCGCGCATTAGAGGGACTGCGTAAATACTCCGAAGCCTGACGCCTGGAACCTTTTCATGGCCAACCTAATAATCGTTGGTGCCCAGTGGGGTGATGAGGGTAAGGGGAAGATCGTCGACCTGCTTACTGCTCATTTCGACATAGTAGCCCGCTATCAGGGCGGTCACAACGCCGGTCATACTGTAATCATTGACGGCCGCAAATATGTTCTTCATCTCATTCCTTCCGGGATCCTGCATGCGCAGAAACAATGTGCCATAGGTAACGGGGTCGTGATCGACCCGATTGCGCTCAAACAGGAGATAGACGGTCTGGCGGCGGCAGGGATCTCCTGCAAGGGGAGGCTGTTTGTCAGCAATCGCGCGCATCTTATCCTTGAATACCACCGGCTTGTTGAGAAAGGCGATGAGGAGCGGCGGGGCAAGGCCCGGATCGGCACGACCAGTCGAGGCATAGGCCCGGCTTACGAAGACAAGATGGGCCGGCGCGGCCTTCGTGTCTGCGATCTCTCGGATCCGGACAAGCTGCGGCGCCACTTGCGGGAGAACATAGACGTTAAACAGGTTGGCGTTGCCGTAGACCCGGATCGGCTTTTCGAGAGCGCTCACGCACTCGGCACAGAGCTGTCGGTCTACTTCGCCGATGTCGCGGAATTCCTGAACGGGAACATCGACGAAGGGAAGACGGTGCTGTTTGAAGGAGCGCAGGGGACGCTGCTTGATGTGGATCACGGGACATATCCTTTTGTGACGGCATCGAGCGCGACGGCCGGTGGGGCATGCACCGGCAGCGGCGTCGGGCCGACGCGCATTGACGGAGTAGTCGGGATTGCAAAGGCGTACACGACGCGCGTGGGAGAAGGTCCGTTTCCGACCGAGCTGCTCGACGAGCTTGGCGAGCGGATACGGCGCAACGGCCAGGAATTCGGCGCTTCGACCGGAAGGCCGAGGCGGTGCGGCTGGTTTGATGCGGTGGTCGTGAGCTATTCGCGCATGATCAATAATCTCAGCTCGCTCGTCATCACGAAAATGGACGTACTCGACGATATGGAGGAAATCAGGGTATGTACCGGCTACCGCTACAAGGGGAGCCTGCTGCGGTCATTCCCTCCTGAAATCGAGGTGCTGGCCCAGTGCCGGCCGGAGTACGTTACGGTGAAGGGATGGCAGCAGAAGACCGCGGGGACGAAGTCGTTTGACGAGCTCCCGGTGGCGGCGCGTGATTACATCAACCGTCTTTCTGATCTGGTGAAGACCGAAATCTCGGTTGTTTCCACCGGCCCGGACCGTAGTGAAACGATAATCACTCCAGGCTCGCGCCTGGCGGCGTGGGTTCCGCTCGGCGGGTAGGATTAAGATAAATTGTCTTCTTCCTGAAGGTGTGAAAGAATCTATCCTGTGCGTTGTCCCTGATCAACCAGAGGACTGGTGAGATGATGCTGAAGAGCATGGTCGGCTTTGCAATGTTTTTTGCCTTGCTGCCGGCATTTGCGCAGGATTTCAAGAAAAGCTATCCGATTCCACCTCCGGCCGACGGCACGGCCAAGCCCGGTGTGCCTGGTGCGCCGGTAATTCCCGGCATACACATGCCGGGCGGCGGCGATATCAGGATCGTGATCGAGCACGTTTCCGGCAACCTGAAGGTCAGCGGCTACGACGGCAAGACCGTGGAAATTACCGCGAAAAAGAAGGGACCAAACCGCGACAAGATCGAGATCAGCGACCGGAGTTTCGGGAACCGGATCGACCTGTTCATCAGCTCTCCTGTATGGGGTTTGCGGCCATCGGAGATAGAGTGCGAGGTCCGGGTGCCGAAGTCGGAGAAGTTCAATTTCTGGCTGGCTACTTCGGGCGACGTGACGGTATCGAAGGTCGGCGGCCGCATCTGGGCCAAGAGCGACCGGGGAAATGTGGATGTCAGGGAAATAGAGGGGCTGGTGAGCGCGTTTTCGGGGAGCGGGAACGTGAAGGTCGAGCTGCACAGCGTCGAAGAGCGGAGCAACATGCGCTTTTCGTCCATCAGTGGGAATGTGCACGTGGTCGTACCCCGGAATTTTGATGCGCTCGTCGAGATATCGAGCAGAAGCGGTTTCCTGAAGAGCGATTTTCCGATCGACATCCGGGAGGCGCGGTACGGACCGGGTCGGTCGGGGCGCGGTAAACTGGGCGACGGCAGGCACGTGCTGTTTATGCGTTCTGAATTCGGGCACGTGAACCTGACGCGGAAGTGAAGGAGACGCCATGAACGACATGACCTTTGAAAAACTCAGCGCGCGCATTTCTGAAAAACTGCAGGCGCCGATGAAGGAATTCGACAGGACGGTCGAAGAGGTGGCTCGCAACTTCCGGAATCTCGGGCTAACTGCGGCGGTATGGCATCCCGACGCGATATACCAGGCGAATCTCGGTGGCATTGAGGCCGAGAGTTACATCGGGTATTCGCGGGTGGAAGGGAAGTGGGGCCTCATTGTAAGGACGATTGAGCGCGATCGTGAGACCCGGGCGTTTGTCAGTCAGCGCGTGTTTACGCTTGCGTCCTGCGGCAACATCGAAATCGTGGTGAACGCGCTGAAGAAGGTCCGCGATCTAGCCCGCATGGTAGCGGATGCGACGGAGCGCCAGATCAGGGCGATGGAGGAAGGCCGCGGCAAGTTCGACGATCTGCGTTCGTCGGGTTGCAAAATCGGATAAAGCGCGGGATTTCGGCAAGAACTGCCTTTGCAACCGCCGTACGGCATGTTAATCTTCCCGTCGCTGAATCAAGATATGGGCCGTTAGCTCAGTCGGCAGAGCATCTGCCTTTTAAGCAGAGGGTCGCTGGTTCGAGTCCAGCACGGCTCATTCCCATCCTC
>JAAYAM010000032.1 GCA_012719355.1 Acidobacteriota bacterium | reverse complement strand
TGGGGGACCGAAGCCGGCGGAGCCGCTGCAGCGGCCGAAGACAGGCATCCGGCAAAATTCAAGGTGCAGGTTTCCGACGACGGCCTCGTCTGGCGGAACTTCGATTCCTATGCAGGCGGCGAAGTGGACACCCGTTGGTTCGGCGTCCGGCATGCAGAGCCGGTTGCCGGCACGGAGGAATACACCGGATTCGATATTTCCAATGAAGTGCCCGGGCCGGCGGCTACAGTCAGGGTGCCGTTTGCGGGCAACGATGCGTTTCCGCTCCGGATACCGGTGGGCCAGAATGCCCGCTATGTGCGCTTTACCGCAACGAGCCGGAGGCAGGTGGAACAGCAGGGGAACCGCCTGGTGCCGGTACGGGTCAAGGAAATCAGAATTTATGCTGAGACTGCTGAAGAAGTCGACCAAAGCATGATCCGCACGTATGCTATTGATGCCTCGAAGGCCGACCTCACCTTCCGGACGGATATTCGCAACTACGGAGCAACAGCCGCAGACGTAACCGTCAGCGGCGTCATCATGCCCGGTAACATCAGCTTCTCGAAAACCGTCAAGGTTCCGGCAAATGCCCGCGAAGAAATGTCGATCGACGGGATCGTCCTGAACAATCCTGAACTCTGGTGGCCGAACACCTATGGCCGACAGCCGCTTTACACGGCAGATGTGACAATAAGCGCTGAGGGCACGGTCCATCACTCGGTGAGCTTCAAGTTCGGGGTGCGAGAGTTTACGTATCCAATCGACGGCAACCGCCTTGGCATCTACTGCAACGGCATCCGGATACTCGCAAAGGGCGGCAACTGGGGAATGGACGACGGTCTCAAGATGGACACGCCCGAAAAGTACGATGACAAGATGCGGCTTCATGCCGAAGCAAACTTCACCATGATCCGCAACTGGGTGGGGATGACCAACCACAGGGCCTTCTACGAAGCGGCGGACAAATACGGCATTCTCATCTGGGATGATTTCTGGCTGGCCAATCCTGTCGACGGTCCAAACCCGGACGACGAAAAGATGTTTCTCGACAATGCCGCAGATAAAATCAGGAAGAACCGGCATCATGCCGCATTGGCGCTTTATTGCGGCCGGAATGAAAGCAGCCCGCCGAAAACCCTGGATGACGGCCTGAAGCGGCTCACTCAGGAACACGACGGAACCAGAGTCTATTTTCCCAACTCCGCCGCAGACCCGGTGGGGAGCGGTGGCGGCTACGCCATCGCAGCGATGCCGAACCGCAACAACGGGAGCGGCATCAAGGAGTATTTCGACGAAGTGCCGTATGTCACACTCAGAAGTGAATGCGGCATTCCCAATGTGCCGAGCCTCGAAAGCATGAAGAAGTTCCTTCCCAAGGAGAAACTGTGGCCGATCAACGAGTCATGGGCGCTTCATGACTGGACGTACCACATGAACGGACCGGCCAACACATTCATGGACGCACTGCAGCTCTACAAGCCGGGCGATTTTACCGTCCCCACTGACAACGTGCGCGGTCAGAAGCCGGATCCGGCGGATCCCGTCTTTGTTCAATACAAGAAGGACATAATGGAAATGGTGGCTGCCGCCGGCAAGGCACACACGCTCGAGGAATTTCACAGGATCGCGCAGCTGATCAACTACGAGAACTTCAAGGGGGTGTATGAGGGCCTGACCGTGAAGCGCTCCAACGGCTTTCTGATGTGGATGAGCCAGTCTTCGTGGCCGAGCTTTATGTGGCAGACCTACGACTGGTATCTGGACACGAACGCCGGCTACTTCGGCGCCAAGGCGGCGAACCAGCCGACCCATGCCGTCTGGGATCCCCGGGACGATTCGATCGTTCTTTCAAACATGACGCCGAGAACGTACAACGATGTATCAACATACATGAAGGTATTCGATCTTGACGGCAACGTCGTATCGGAACGGATCTGGAACACGCCGCTCCTTGGCCCGGACTCATATGGCATCAGGCTGGCAACAGCGACCCAAGACTTTGCCAAATCGCCGACAGACATGGTGTTCATACGGCTCACCGTGAAGGACTCCACCGGCCGGACGCTCGGCGACACGCTCTACTGGCACAACTGGAAAGACTACATGCGGTATGAGTCGTTGAACCGCCTGCCTGAGGTACGCATCCGCGCCGAGCTTTCATCGAAATCCACCGTGGACCGGGAAATCGGAAAAGGCAACGTTCTATATACGATGACGCTGTCCAATGACAGCTCTGCGCCGGCCGTGCAGACGCGCATCCGGACCACCAGCAGCGCAACACGTGAAGACGTGCTTCCCGCGTTCTACAGCGACAACTACTTCTCGCTGATGCCCGGCGAGAGCAGGATAGTTACGGTGGAATTCAATCCTGAGCATCTGAAAGGCGGTTATCCCGTGTTTGAGCTCAGCGGGTGGAACACCAGTGTGGAAACGATTGACCGGAAGGATTTCTGGGATCCTTCCATGAAGGAGGAGTAATGAACAACGAAAGTCAGCGCACTCTCGAACAGGTTTATCGCAGCGCCGTGAGCGGCCTCTATTCAAGACTGCGGAGCAACTACGAATTCCTGCACCGGAGATTCGGAGATGACGGGCTGAAGCTGATTGCAGAGATGAGTCACGAATATGGAATCACGGTGGCACAAAGAGCGAAAGCCCGGCTGGAGAGCAATGACCTGCATTCGGTGGCACAGTATCTCCTCCGCATATTCGACACGGTAGCCCGAGGGCGTGGGCTGATATCCACGATACAAGATGACCCTGACCGGGTTATCATCACGGTTGACCGGTGTCCTCTTGATTTCACGATGCCTGAAATGTGTGCGGCGCACACCGAGATGGAAAAGGCGGTGGTGGAAGAGCTCAATCCCGGCCTGACCTATCGGATAGGCAAGTCCATTCCGGCAGGTCATCACTGCTGCGAACATATTGTCGAGAAAAAGCAGTAACGTGTCACACCGGCAGACCATCGTCTCAGACGGTTGGCTTAGGCAACATCCTTAAACCTTCAAGTGAGGCAGAAATGGATAAGACAACTCGATCGCCGATAGGAGAGACGGATTTCCTGCAACCCAGCCATCTCATATCGGCAGAAGTCAGCCTGTTCTGTCAGATGTTAAGGAAGTTTGTTGACAACGAGGTTCTGTCCCATGCTGAAGAACTTGACGATTACTGGGACTGGACGGAGCGAAAGGAGCAGACATTCGTCCACGGCATATGGAAGAACCTGCTCATTGGCCTGGGACTGCAGAGGACTTTTCTGCCCGAAGACTTTGGCGGAGCGGGGGGACAATCAACCGTCGAAACGGCTGCGATGATCCAGGAAGTAGCCCGCGGCGATTACGGCCTTGCGAGTACGGGTTTCATCAGCCCCTGGTCCATCGCAGCACTCATGATCCCAAGGCGGAATGAATACCTTCTGAAAAAACTCGCTCCCCTGCTTCTGGGAGATGACGTTTTCATAATTGCAAGCGCGATTACCGAACCTCACGCAGGAGGATCGGTGGAAGACGTGAGGTTGAGAGGAACTCAGATCCGGACGCGTGCCCGGCTCGAAGGCGACGAATGGGTGATTAACGGGCACAAGTTATGGGCATCAGGATTCAGGGAAGCAAATTGGTTCAGGGTCCTCTGTGTAGTGGAAGGTGAGGAATTTCCGGGAAATATCGCTCAGATCTTCGTCCCGGCTGATGCGCCGGGAGTCTCCACGAGCAAGCCGTACCGGAAAATGGGAGCCTCGATTGACACCAACGGAGACATATGGTTTCAGGACGTGAGGGTCCCCAAAGAGAACCGTGCACAGCAGGATCCTGAAGACGATCTGAAATCGGTGATTGCCAACATCACCATAGGCCGCCTCACTTCAGCCGCTTTCCCTCTTGGGATCATGAAAAGGGCTTACGAAGTCCTCCGTGATTATGTCGACAGCAGGGAGATTGCCGGCAAGCCGATGAAGGAGCACGGGGCGATCGCGCACGAACTGGGTCGGGTCGCTCAGAATATTCTGGCTGCGGAAGGCTTCTTCTACTCGGCAGCCGCCCGGATGGATCGTCCGGATACATACGGTTTCCCGTGGGAAGCGAAAAACGTGGCGCTCGCCAGTGCTGTTCAGAATGCAGTCGGTGAACTCGGATGGGATGCCGTGAGCCGTTCTCTCGAACTCATGGGTTCCTATGGCTATTCCAGGGAAGGAAAGATGGAGAAGCTGCTCCGGGATCTGAAGATCGGCCAGATTGTGGTTGGCGGGCCGATCCTTCGCCTCGTCGAAATCGCTCGACACTATTTCGGCACTCAGACGGTTTAGCAGTCCGAAACCCGGTCAATTTTTTTGGCTCATTTTCCGGTTCGCCCATTAGTTATGTAAAGGGATGAACGCCTGCGGAAAAGGAGCCATGTATATGGGACGACAAGCGAGAGAGCACCGTGAGCGCCGCAAACGGGATCACCAGCAGAACAGCCGGATCAACGAACTCGAAGAGGAAATAAAGCGGCTGGCCGGCGGAAGTGCAATCATTTCCTGCTCGGATGACCTCCCTCCCGACATCCGGCAGTCTCATCTGGAGGACATTCTCAAATTCGAATCGATAGGGTCGGGGCCAAGCCTCTTTGAAGGACTGCAACAGAACGGGGTGGAATTGCCGCATCCGGACAATCTGGATGACGATCAAGCATTCGACAGGGTAATGGAGATCATGCAGGCTCTGGAGGAGGTGCAGGTTGTCCTGATCGGTTTCGACCACATGACACCGCGCCAGGTCTACTCGACGCTCTGGCACGAGACTCTCTGGGAAGGCTGCTATGTGAAGAAGCGGAATCCGGAAGCGTTCACCATCATTGATGTTTCTCATCGAACGTCACAATCCGAGATTCAGAAATTCTTCAGGAGAATTGCAAAGGCGGTTGCTCTGCGAACTTGACGGCCCCGGCGTTCATAAGCGGGTGCCGTGATACGCGGAGCTGAATTCCCCGGCCGCCGCCAGAACGGCATCAATGTCGGCCGGTTCGATACCGTAGTGTGTAACCGCTCGAATGGATCCGTGGTGACTGGGAATGAGGATTCCCCTGACTGCCATGAATGGAGCGAACTTGTCGACCGGCAGCCCGGAAAGGCTGAAATAGACCATGTTGGTCTGGACAGAATCGAGATCCACGTGGAATCCGGGGAGAGCAGACAGTCCTTTCGCCAGGGCTGCCGCATTCGCATGATCCTCGGAAAGCCGGTCTGTCATCTCGGTCACCGCCACGATTCCGGCGGCCGCCAGCACTCCGGCCTGGCGCATTCCGCCGCCTAATATCTTGCGCCAGCGGCGCGCTTCTTTTATGAACGAGGTGGAACCGCAGAGCACGGATCCGACGGGCGCCGCCAGTCCCTTCGACAGGCAGATCGAGACCGAGTCAAAAGGCCGGGCAATCTCGCGGACTTCGACTCCCAGCCTGACAGCGGCATTGAAAATTCTGGCGCCATCCAGGTGAAAAGCCAGATTGTGGCGCCGGACAAACTTCCCCGCCTCCTCCAGGTAATCGAGAGGGAGTACCTTGCCGGCCTGCGTGTTCTCCAGACACAAAAGGCGCGTCATGGCGAAATGAACGTCGTCCGGTTTTATGAATTTCTCCACCGTCGCGAGATCCAGCGTGCCATCCGGCTCGAAATCGATCGGCTGAGGCTGAATGCTCCCCAGCACGGCGGCACCCCCGGCCTCATTGCGGTAAGTATGCGCAGTCTGTCCCGCAATATATTCGTCGCCACGTCCGCAGTGGCTCATGATCGCGATAAGGTTGCTTTGAGTTCCGCTCGACACAAACAGAGCCGCTTCCTTGCCTGCTGTTTCTGCAACCAGAGCCTGCAGCCGATTCACCGTCGGGTCTTCACCATAGACATCGTCGCCCAGTTCGGCTTCCGCCATGGCAGTACGCATTTTCGGAGTCGGCAGCGTGACTGTATCGCTGCGTAGATCGATCGCTTTCATGACAACATTCCTCCCGGCCCTCAGTAAGAAATCCGTCAGTCACGATAGCACAATTGCTGTAAAATCCTTCCCGCGATCAACCCTTGACAATGGTGGCCCTATGACCAAGAGAATCGTCTCATCTTCGTTCCGGCAAGTTCTGTTCCTCATGACCCTGATGATATCGCTCGTGCCGCCGGCGTCGGCAGAAGACGGCTATCGAGCCTGGTTGAGATACGATACGGTGCAGGACCAGGAAAGGCTCAAGGAATATCGAAACAGCTTCAGGAAAGTCATACTTGACGAATCCTCCCCGACAATGAAGGCGGTGAAGTCTGAGATACACGCAGGACTGGCAGGCCTGCTGGCCCGCGCAACCGAATACGCTGATGCTGTTAAGGACGACGGCACCCTCATACTCGGCACGCCTGGAAACTCAGATATCGTTGCTTCCCTTGATCTCGGAGAAAGGCTGAGACAACTCGGCGACGAAGGTTACCTGATTGAACAGCGCAGGATCAACGGGCACCTTTCAATCGTGGTTGCGGCCAACCGGGACATCGGGGTGTTGTATGGAACCTTTCACCTCCTGCGCCTCCTGCAGACGCATCAACCGCTTGACAAGCTTTCTCTCACCAGCGTCCCACGGATACGCCACAGGATCGTGAATCACTGGGACAACTTGAATCGCCGGGTGGAACGAGGCTACGCCGGCCTCTCGCTGTGGGAATGGGGAACGCTGCCGGAATACCGGCATCCGCGCTATGTCGACTATGCCCGGCTCAACGCATCGATAGGGATTAACGGCACCGCCATAAACAACGTGAATGCGAATCCGTCGATCCTGACAGATCAATTCCTGAAGAAAGTCTCGGTGCTCGCGGACATCTTCCGCCCTTACGGAATCAAGGTTTATCTGTCCGTGTTCTTCCATTCTCCGGTAGTGCTCGGTGGGCTGAAGACCGCTGATCCCCTGGATCCTTCAGTCCGCAAATGGTGGAAGGATAAGGCTGACGAGATATATTCCCACATCCCTGATTTCGGCGGCTTCCTCGTGAAAGCTGATTCCGAAGGCCAGCCCGGTCCCCACGGCTATGGCCGGACTCACGCCGACGGCGCCAACATGCTGGCCGAAGCACTGGAGCCGCATGGCGGAATAGTCATATGGCGCGCCTTTGTTTACAAACCCGAACAGGCGGATCGCTTCCGCGAAGCATACGATGCCTTCGTTCCGCTTGACGGCAAGTTCAAAGGTAATGTGATTATACAGGTCAAGAACGGCCCCATTGACTTCCAGCCTCGCGAACCTTTTTCTCCGCTGTTCGGCGCCCTGCCGAATACAAATACGATGATGGAACTGCAGATCACGCAGGAGTACTTCGGATTCAATCTCCATCTGGCCTATCAGGGGCCGCTGTACACCGAAGTTCTGAACGCGGATACCTACGCAAAAGGGAAGGGCTCGACCGTCGGCAGAATACTCGAAGGCAAGATCTTTGATTACAAATTGACGGGCATGGCGGGAGTACTCAATACAGGAACCGACCGCAACTGGACAGGACACCCTTTCGTTCAATCCAGCTGGTATTGCTACGGACGCCTGGCCTGGGATCATACTCTCACGGCCGGTGAGATTGCAGACGAATGGATCAGGATGACCTTT
>JAAYAM010000258.1 GCA_012719355.1 Acidobacteriota bacterium | reverse complement strand
TTACCCATGTGTTCATGGCGTGCCAGGCCTCGACCACCCGGGGATCGTCGAGGTTCTCGTAGAGCTTCAGGTAATTCCCGACGTAATTCTCAAACGGCTTCAAAGCCTTGGCCCCGTACTCGATCATTTCGGCGGGCATGTTGCCGAAGGCCGACAGGACCTTGTCGACGTCGAAGAAACGCTCATCGACCCACCGTGAGAAGGTAATCTTATCCTTCCGCGAAAAATCGAGCGGAGCCGTCAGGAGGATAAGGTTGCGCAGGTTGTCAGGACGCAGTGCAGCATACATCGTGGTCAGGATCGCACCTATGCACCAGCCCAGGAGGCTGAATTCCTCTGATCCGGAAACGGACTTCATCTTCCTGATAGCGCGCGGCATGTATTCGAGCGTGTAATCGTCAAACTTCAGCTTCTTGTCTTCAATGCCCGGCGCCCCCCAGTCCAGCAGATAAAGGTCATAGCCGTGCTGCAGCATGAACTCCACAAAGCTGTGCCCCGGCCGGAGGTCAAAAATGTACGGCCGGTTCATCAAGGCAAAAACCAGCAACAAAGGAATGCGGTGCCGCTTCTCCTCAGGCAGTACCGGCGTGTATCGGTATAGCTTCGCCTTGTTCAGTGCCCATATCAGCTGTTTCGGTGTCTGTGCAATTGCGGCACGGGTGCCGAGCACCCTGTTGAGCGTGCCGAGCCTCTCCTCGATCTGGCGGAAGTGATCTACCAGAGTTTCAGTACTACTCGACATTCCTCAGATTCTCCTTTGCTATTTTGACTCCTTCGCAACAGGCGTTTCCAGTTTCCGCACGATGCTGTCGAGTTTGGCGTCCAGATCGTCCAGCCGCAGCTCGATATTCGTCATCCTTTCAGCCAGGTTGATGAAATCCTCCCGGGTAGGCATGCTGAATTGCTGCAGCGCCTGAGTCATCGTCTTTTCCAGCGCTTCGCGGAACGGACCGGACGCGGTCAGATAGGCGTCCAGAATCGCCCCGGTCGCTTTCGCATAGGCGTCGGTGTTAACGGCGTGAACCATTGCCTTGGCCCATGCATCCATGTTCGCTTCCTGCATTTTCCGCCATGCTTCGAACGGATCAAATGCCGTCGTCGGTTCACTCATCCGATCTCTCCTGTAATCCTGCACAGTTTAGTAGGACTGCACTCGGCAGTGCCACCGGTGCGCTCGCCGTGGGAGTGCAGCCACGCTATCTTGACAGCATAACACGCCGGCTGTTCACTGCCGAGTCTCTATCGCGCGCACGCCGAAACTATACGGCCGTGCCGCGATTAATTTCCGGAGCCTTCATGGCAATATCCAGAAGTTCCTTCTGAGTCTCAATCACGGCGTTCATGCCGCGCTGAATGCTGTCCGCCGCAGCCGCCGGTGTCCCAGTCATCCCCGCCTGGCGCTTCACCGCGTCGGTGACCGCCTTGTTTTGCTGTGCAGCAAAATCAAGGGCGATTTTTTGCGACGCAACCGAGAAGTTCGCCGCATCCCGTATCAGGCTTGTTACTCCCCCGGCGGCCTTCGATGCCGATGTGCTGCGCTGCTTCAGCCCGTCGACACCGGCTGAGCTCTGCCGGACCATCAGATCGACCATCCCCTTCTGCATCTCCACCAGACGTCCAATCCCCTGTCCCGCAACGTCCATGAAAAACAGGCCGGGTGCAGGAATCGCAGGAAACACCTGCTTGAACGTGCTGATAGTCTCCGTCGCCTGGTGCACATACATGTCCAGCGTCGACTTCTGAAGATCCGCCAGCATCTCTACACCTTTGTGAAAGAGAGTAGCAACCGCGATAGGAAACATCATCTCAGGATTATCGCCCTTCTCTTCGGCCGGATTGTCCGGTGTTGACATCGGGTAATCAGTCATATTAACCTCCTAATGTTGAAATGTTGCAATGTATGCTGCATTGCAACAAACTTATTACACCAGAGATCGTGCTTGTCAAGAGGGAAGTGGTTTGAAACAGGTGATTATCAAAAAGTACGGCAACCGGCGGCTTTACAACACGGCCGAGAGCAGATACGTCAACCTGGATGAGGTCGCCCAGATGATCCGTGACGGACTCGATGTCCGGGTCGTCGACGCCAATTCGGGAGAAGATCTCACACGGCTGGTTCTTACCCAGATCATTGTTGAAAACGCCAAAGTGCCGGAATCGGCGTTTCCTCTGGACATGCTGCGACAGATGGTTGTTGCTTCGGGCAAGCTGACGCAGGAGAGTGTTCTCAACTACACCCAAACCATGCTGGATATGTACCGCAACGCCTATCGTGCGTTCAGCCCGCCGCTGACGCCCTTTGATGTCTTCCAGTCGATGATGTCATCCGCTGGACAGACTCCGCAGTCCCCCGCCTCCCCTCCTGCCAGCGACCCGGCCTCGGCGCAGACGGAAGTCAATGAACTCCGACGCAGAATCGAGGAACTGGAGAAACTGGTCACCCGTTCCAGCAGCAGCGGCACGCCCATGAAGAAGAGCCGGCGCAAAGAGTGAGACCGATAAAACGAAAGGATCGACAATGACACTTACGCTCGGCGCCATCTATGCCGCACCGCAACAGCGGCGCGAGGAGGGATCAGTGAATATCAAGGACAAAGTCGCGATTATCACGGGAGCGGGGGGCGGCATCGGACAGGCCGTTGCGGCCGAACTGTGCAGTCGCGGAATAAAAGCAACTATACTCGTCGACAACAACCCCGGGGTCAACGAAGTAGCCGACAAGATCAATCGTATGGCAGACCGCAGGATCGCCTCTGTTTTCGTCGGGGACACGACGGATCCGGAGTTCCGCAAATCGGTGTATGACGAAGCCCAGACGCGCTACGGCCTCGTCTCGATCTGCGTACCGGCGGCTGGAATCACCCGCGACAGCCTGGCCGTAAAGCTCGATAGGACCACCGGCAAATCCGTCATTTACCCTGTCGAACAGTTCCGGCTGGTAGTTGAAGTCAATCTGATCGCGCCGGTGTACTGGGCTGTTGAAATGGTAGGCAGAATCGCCGAGGACCGCAGAAGGCGCGGTCTCGGCCGATGGGAACCCGACGAACCGATCCAGGGCACGGCCATTTTCATCGGCTCCGTTTCATCTCTCGGAAACAGGGGCCAGATCGCCTACGCGGCAACCAAGAAGGGTCTGGAGGCAGCCGCCAAGACTCTGATGATCGAATCGATGTACCATGGGGTCAGGTGCGCAGTCATCCATCCCGGCTTTACCGATACCCAAATGGTACGGTCGCTCGGCGACGAATACATCAAGACAAAGATCCTCCCTGCAACCCAGCTCAGACGGTTGATCAAACCGGAGGAGATCGCTCACGCCATCTGCTTCATGATTTCCAATGCAGCGGTCAGCGGCGAGCTCTGGGCCGATGCCGGCTGGCATCCCTGCTCATAACCAACCTGACAGCGAACAGCAGGCCATGACTTCCCCGGACCTGCTGTTCCTGCCCTTACTTCTAATGCACAAGGCGCAACCCTGGAGGAAGGGATTCGCCGAAGATCTGCTTCTCGTCCGCTTCCTCGAGTTCCGTCAGCTCTTCGACCATCCGGATCCATGTCGGAGAGCTGCCGGTTTCCCGCAGCTTTTCCGCCACCCGGGAGCGGACCTCCTCGTCAAGATCACGTTCGCGGTCTCCGCTTACACGCGCCAGCAGTGTTGCCGCAAAAGCTGCCGGCTCCACGGCGGTCCAGTCGAGTTTCAGCGCATGCTCCACCCAACGCGCGACCGTCTCCCTCGGCACCACGTTGCTTGCAGTCCCGTAGAAAGGAACCCGTGCCCCGAGCCGTCCCACCGCCCACCATGTCTGGATCGATTCCGATGAACTCTTGAGCCGCTCGAGCAGCCATTCGCCCACTTCAATCTTCCTTTCGATACTGATCCTCTCGAGCGTGCCTGCAAGCCGAACCATGGTGTCGTAGGCCACAACCTTCTTCTGCGGCTTCTGCCGCCGGCTCACTTTCTCCGGAGGACGCAGTCCACCGGAAATGTCCTCGACCAGCGCTTCCTGGGCGTTGCGGTCCAGTCCGCCGGCGATGCGCCGCCACAATGTCCACCATTCCGACCATACCGGCACCTCGTGGACATACTGCACCCCCTGCTCGTGAATCGGCCACAGCTGCTGAACGCGCCAGTCATCCAGAGGAAACCCGAAACCGGGACGCAGGCAGAAGCCTGCAAGATTAAACCAGACGCGCTCGTGATCGGGAGACCTTCTCCTGTGCCGCACCCCGTCCCAGAGGGCGCCGAACAGCTCCCGGAGCAGTGCCGGATCCCAGCCGTCCCGTTCTCCCAAAATCGACTCAAGCTCGCGCCGCAGCCCCCGCACTTCCCTGGCATCGACCTTGTGCCGCCGCGCTCCGTAAATGCGTTCGATCTTTTCGGCCGCTTCGCCGAAGCGCGGATGCAGACGCCCCGTCATCCCGAGAGCTCCCTTCTCGGCACTGCGCAGCTGGAATTCGAGACGCCAGCGCTTCTCCGGCTCGTTTTCGGCGATGCAGCTCATCTCGAGCGTCCCTACCTCGGTAAGACCCGCAGCCAGATTCACCCGCTGCTCTTCTACCGCCGCCTCCCTGGGAAGAACCGTGGCAATAGGGGGAAGAGGGGTAAACGACTCCTCTTCAATCTCAGCTATTTCACCCGGTTCGTATGCCGTTTCTCCACTGGAAGAGACAAGATGAAACTGCACCGGCTGTCCAAGCCTCAGAGAGAATACCCTGTCCTGAAGCCGGATCTCCTTCCCTTCCTCAACGCCGCGCGGCAGGACGCAGACGCCGCTGCGGGGCTGCCCGCCTTCGGCGTCAACCACAAGGAAATAGCTTCGAGCCGACCCCGCCCCGATCCTGATGCCCGATCCGTGACGGCTCAGACCGTATG
>JAAYAM010000257.1 GCA_012719355.1 Acidobacteriota bacterium | reverse complement strand
TTGTATAACTGCACATTCTGCGCAACTGGTATCCTGCGTCTGGAGCCCGTGCCGCTTCATACATAAGGCTTGCGCCCCAGATCCGTTCGAAATTCTGGGCCAAAATCGAGCTCAACATAAAAGGAAATGTGTAAGCAATAGAGTAGATGCCAACCTCTTCGATTGATGAAAAGCTGCGTATGAAAAGGCGGTCTGCCTGGTGCATGGCGGCGGCGGCAAGCAGAGCCGGAACCATCGGAAAGCCGAACCGCACCATGTCAACAAGAAGCGCCCTGTCAAAGCACCATCCCACCTTCTTGAAGGTCCAACCAGTCATCGCCATGGAAAACGTCAACGCGACGAGGAAATTTCCGGTCAACATACCTCGTACGCCCAGCCCTGCATAGACCACAAGGTATAGGTTTACAGCTGCAGAGCAGATAGCTTGGCTCGCGATGATGATCGACAATGCGGTTGTTTTCCGAGTGGCCGTCAGAAATGATTCGGCAGCCAGACGTGGTAGGCCCACTATCATCTCTCCGGCCGCCAGAAGTACGAGGGCCGATTTGTCAGGACTTCCCAGGAGAAGAGAGCCCATTGGTTTTACAGTAAACACTGACAAGGCGGCGGCGGCGCATGCCATGAAAAGCAGTATCTGCATTCCCGTTGATACGACGGCCTTCTGGTAAGCGGGACTGTGCTTCTCGTTGAAAAAGCGGACGATTGAAGAGCTGAGGCCTGCGACCAAGAGTATCCTGGCAAGTCCGACAGCGGTATCGAGAAACGCCACGGTTCCATATTCGGCGGTATCAAGATGCCTTGTGAAGATCGGCAGAAGGCAAAGACGGATTGCAGATGCCACCATCCAACCGACACCGAGAACGAGACTGTGCTTCAGCGCCTGGAATAAGGTCGCTCTCAAGTCAGAGAGAATCAGCATGGATTATCTCCAGGCGAAGAATTACATGAAAAAGCCGTACGTTGCCTAAGGATCTGGTGGATTTCTGCGACGTCAGGTGTCGCTTTTCTGGTCTCAGAATTCCAGTGCAAGTTCATATGGCTGCGCTGCTCTTCATGACTGAGGCGTACAGCTGAAAAAGCCTACGGGAACACTCAGCGCTCCCGAAACGTTCTTGCGCCATTTCCTGAGTGCGTCTCATGGATTTGTTACCTTTATCCAACGCGTGGGCCACCGCATCTGCGAGAAGCTGCACATTATCAGGAGGTATCAGGTAACCATCTGGTACCCCCTCAAGGATTTCTACGAGACCACCTGTTCGTGAGGCGACTACGGGGAGGCCTGCCAGAAGTCCTTCCACGGCAACTCGGCCGAAGGGTTCGAAATGCGAGGGCACTACCAGGACATCCAATCCCGCGAGAGCCCATCCTGGATCGGTAGCGAAGCCAGCGAAATGTACGCTATCGTGGATACCTAAAGAACTAGCCAGTTCTTGAAGTTCGTTCTTCCGTCGTCCATTCTCCAAGATGTCCTTACCGATAATAACGAAGCGGAGATCATCTCGGCGTGCCACAAGCTGTCGCGCCGCCTCAAGGAAGATCTCATGTCCTTTTACCTTGGCGAAATTCCCCAGTATGCCTATGACTTTTTCATCCCTGACATTCCAGGACGCTCGCGCTTCGTGTCGTGTTTTCGGCCGGAAATACTGAGCCGGATCAAATCCGTTGTAGATAACTTCCATCCGGACACTCGAATCGAAACCAGGATTGGCATCGAGAAATGATCGTCTTGTGAATTCGCTGTTGAAGACGACCGCCTTCGGTTTTGGCTTCAGATGGTACGAAACCGCAGTAGAATCAACCGAGAATCGCATATGACATATGACCGGGATTCGCAATACCTTCCCCGCGATTGCTGCAAGCTTATGACAAAACAGGTCATTTGCATGGATCAAGTGTGGGGTTCGCTTTTCTGACCGCGAGAGTATAACGCAATATACGGATCAGAAATGACAATCTGTCCTTCAACGGTTCATGGGGAACGATGGAATAGAGTACGTCTCGCTTTCTCAACTCCGCAGCCATCGCACCTTGTGCAGGCAAGAACACTACCGGCCTGATACGCCTTC
This sequence comes from Acidobacteriota bacterium, assembly GCA_012719355.1. Classification (GTDB taxonomy): domain Bacteria; phylum Acidobacteriota; class UBA6911; order UBA6911; family UBA6911; genus UBA6911. The sequence continues at coordinate 1,206 of JAAYAM010000257.1, read as the reverse complement.
TGAAGGCGAAGGCTGTCAATTATGGTGAGCAGGCTGCGGTTCCCGCCCCCAATTTCGTGACTATTGGCTATGTACAGGAATGTGTGCTCCGCCATGACTAGGCCAGACTGAGGTAGAGGTGTTCATGGAATGCCAGGTGGCGTCTCAGGTCGAAACACGATTCCGCGGCAGCACGAGCCCGGAGCCTGAGTCTATCGTAATATTCCATTCCTTTTTCGAGTGCCGCAATCAAGCCTTCCGGAGTTGGTGGATGTACTATCCCGCATTCGTATCGCTCTACAAACGCTGAAAAGAGTGAAATGTCCGTGATCAACACGGGCACGCCACACGCAAGGCTCTCGACAAGACTGTTCGGGCATTCCTTGCCCCCATCATGCCGGGTGTAGGGGATTGAGGTGAAATGATGGGCACGATAGATATCGGCCATGTTTCTTGCCGCGACGTTCCGGATAGAGACATTCGTGAGTTCCTCTGAACCAAGGCGTTGCTGCACAGCTTCAAGGCTTGTGTATCCGCCTGACCAGGGTCGAAAAAGGAGGTGAAACTGATTGGCCGGATTTAACCGTGCGGCTTCAATAAGGAGAAATACACCCCGCGGCTCGAGTTCTTCCTTCGACCGCGGCGCGGTCGCAAATAGCACTCGAGGTCGGCTCAGCGGTGGAATCTCGATTGCCGGTTTGAATGTCGCCACATCCACTCCCGGATAGAGCAGATGCACCTTCTTCGTAGAACATCCCAGCTCGAGCAGTCTCTCGTGCATTCCCTCCGTCTGGACAATCACAGCAGAGCAACGGTCGAGAAAATCGGTGTCCGGAGTTCCTTTTTCCGAGGCGATGGTGTGGATGATCGGCTTCTTTCCCAGTGACTTGCGGTAGACCCAGGGCGTGACGTCTCCATATACATGACTGATGTCTACGCAGGTTTCCATTGCTTGAATGAGTGGACGAAACCAAGGATCCAAACTATGACGAAATCCGATGCTGCGGTTCGTTAGCGAGAGCCGAAAGGTGAGCTGGCTGTTTACGCTGAATACGAAGCTTGGCCGGAAATGCTCTGCGAGGGTCGCGACCTCTTTCGACACGGCTTCGATTTCCGGTTCGAGACTGCAGGTGGCCCAGTAGGCGATCTTCATATAGCGTGTTCGCGCAGATACGGAAAACGAACCCTATGCGGAAACTAAGGATCAGGAGGCCGAAGAGAATGCGG
>JAAYAM010000256.1 GCA_012719355.1 Acidobacteriota bacterium | reverse complement strand
TTGTGCAGCGTTACGGCGGAAAACTCCATCCCGCGCTGAGACCCGTGTCCCCATATGCTGCCGTGATCCATTAATCCATAGCGCTGGAACACATCCTGCCCGGCGATGATATCGGCCTTGGTGAAAATCGTTTCTCCGTCAGGCCCGATTACGGAGCCGGGATAAGGCGGAGCATCGCGGTTGGCGATCAGGCCTCCCAGCAGGATTCCACCCAGTGCCAGAACAAAACATGCGATTGCTGCTGTTTTCAACGTCTTCGTAGACATGCCATTGCGCCCCTTTGCGGTTCGTTGAATTTCCTGTCCCTTGTAAGGCCCCGTTATAGCCCGAGGCCGCCCATGGATCTCGAACTAAGAAGGAATAACGCTAATTAATCACTGGTATTATGGACTAATTATTCTACTTTCCTTCAGAGGTCAATAGGGGCGGAGCAAAAAGCAACAGGGACGGCAATGGCACACCCCTGGCCGATACGCCGGCCGCCTAAGGCTTCAGCGGCTTCAAACGCGCATTACGCTTTGCTTCGCTTGTAGGCTTTCCGGTTACGGGATGCGTGAAGTGGAACGGCAGGATGTAACCGGTGACGTATCGAAGGTCGTCCTTGTCCATCGGTATGTCGGCTGCCATCTGCGGACCCGCGCCGGATTGGCCTGCAAGCATCGGGCCCGCGATATCCTCGGGCATGATCCACCCGTCCTTGATTCTGACGCCGTAAGGTATGACCCAGTTTATCGTCAGAATTTTCCAGATGCCCTCTTCCTTGATATAGCCGATTTCATAAATCCCATTGATGAAAGAACGGGTGAATTCCGGCTTTTCCCCCTCCTTGGCCGGCACGGGCATCATAACTCCGCCGAATGCATACCATCTCCCTTTCGCAGTTTTTCCGTCCTGAGCAATGGTGATCAATCCCGCGGAGGGAATGAGCTGGTGCTGGAACCCTACCTGGGGCACCTGATTCACATCGAAGTATTTCCGCACACCGGCTTTACCTTTCCATTTGCCCTCCAGCCAATCCAGCAGAACATCGGGACTGTCGGAGAAGCAGTCTATGATTTCCTGCTTCATCATGTGTTCGACATAGTAGTTGTAGGCGTACTGGAGCCGGTTGATCGCCTGGATGTCTTCCAGGTGCTGGAGCCGCCTCTCGAGCCGCTCGAGTCGCGATTCCAAAGACTCCTGTGAAGCCTCTCCAGACGATACCCCTCCTGCTACCGCAACCGCCGCGCTGCCGGTTGCAATTTCTTTTACGAACCCTCTCCTCGTTTTCTTTTCGGACATGACGATTTCTCCGTATGGTCAGGATTTCAGGATCTTTGAATCTGATTCTATCTCAGTAGAGAAAAGGAGACACCGGATTTCCTGCCGCGCCTTTGTTTTTCGTCACATCGATTCTGAAGGTATTCATGCCCGAACCGTGCTTCCAGAAACCGGGTTCGTCTTCGCGGCTTGGTAACACGAAAACAGCGCCCAGCTGAAAGCTGGTATCAGAGACTACGCGATAAAGATACGGCTCCCTGGTTATTCGATCGCTTTTCTGATCCACAAAGGTTATTGGGTTTGAATCGCACTCATCGAGTGATTCCGGCAGCCGTCCCTTCCATCCATAAAACGCTTCCACGGAGCGGGCAATATCACGCAAATCTGCGACCCTCTGGGCGTCCTGCTTTTCCGTCCGGGCCCTGAACGGGCTCCCGGCAAACCAGAATGCTGTCACGGTCGTAGCCAGGACCAGTACCACCAAAGCTGCGAATCCGGCCCGTGCCGTACGCCCGGCGCGGAATTCCGCTGAAGGAGCAACCTCATCATGACGCAGATCACGTAGGTAATAGACGAAAGCGCCTGCGGCCATAACCGCGATTACAAGAACCTTAAGGAGAAAGCGAACCGTGATCTCTCCCTCCAGAAAAGTAACGATCAGCGTAGTGAGGTCCGCAACGATCGAAATCGCCGCAATGAACAGAGTCAGATATGTCAACCAACGTCGCACCGGAGATATCCTTTGCCCCGGATTTCGTGCCGCTTCCCTCTTAATCAGGGTATGCATCCACAAAAAAACCGGAAACGCCACGACCACACAAGCTATGCCGTAACGCAGCGAGACGATCGAATACTGTATATTCTGGTTTGATGCAGGAAACGTCAGGTTGATCAGGTCGAACAACACCGAGCCGAGGGCAAATGCGGCCATATACAAAGGAGCAAACAGCATGAGAAACAGGAAAGTCTCCTTCGGCCTGCTCGACACGCGCTTGCGCGGCACGGCAAGCGGCAGT
>JAAYAM010000255.1 GCA_012719355.1 Acidobacteriota bacterium | reverse complement strand
TCTTTCAGGCAGGAGTTGACATGAAAGCACTCGTTAAGAAGGAAGCAAAGCCGGGGTTGTGGCTGGAGGATGTACCTGAACCGAAAATCGGGATCAACGATGTTCTGATCAAAGTCGACCGCACGGGCATCTGCGGCACCGATCTGCATGTGTATGAATGGGACGCCTGGGCGCAGAAGACGATTCCGGTTCCTCTGGTCGTGGGGCATGAATTCGTCGGCGAAATCGTCGAGGTCGGATCGAACGTCGCCGACTTCAGGCCGGGGAATGTGGTGAGCGCCGAGGGGCACGTGGTGTGCGGGCGCTGCCGCAACTGTCTGGCCGGGCGGCGGCATCTTTGTAAAGACACCAAGGGGATCGGGGTGACCCGTCCCGGAGCGTTTGCCGAATACATTTCGGTGCCGATGACTAATGTCTGGCAGCACAAGCCGGACATCAACCGCAACGTCGCCTCGATTTTTGATCCTTTCGGCAATGCGGTCCACACGGCGCTTTCCTTCGATGTGCTTGGTGAAGACGTCCTGATTACGGGTGCGGGTCCGATTGGAATCATGGCGGCGGCGGTCGTCAGGCATGCGGGGGCGCGCTTTGTGGTAATCACGGACGTCAATGAATACCGGCTGGAACTGGCGGAAAAGATGGGGGTCACGACGGCTCTGAACATCAGGCAGGGGAGCATCCGGGAAGTGCAGCAGAAGCTCGGGATGAAGGAGGGCTTTGACGTCGGGCTGGAGATGTCGGGCAACGCGTCGGCGTTTCGCGGGATGGTCGAGAACATGTGCCACGGCGGCAAGATCGCGATGCTGGGGATTCCGTCGGAGCGGGTCGACGTCGACTGGAATACGATCATCTTCAACATGCTCACGATAAAAGGGATTTACGGCCGCGAGATGTACGAGACGTGGTACCAGATGACGGTCATGCTGGAAAGCGGGCTGAATATCGAGCCGGTGATCACGCACCGCTATCACTACACGGAGTTCGAGAAAGGGTTTGAGGTGATGCGGACGGGCCAGTCGGGCAAAGTGGTGCTCAACTGGCGCTGAGTCGAAAAAATCACAAAGATCTCTCGAGCAACGCATTGACAAGAGAGCATGATACTGCTAGCTTAATGGCCACACCATTTTGCTCCTCAGTAGCTCAATGGTAGAGCATTCGGCTGTTAACCGAAGGGTTGTAGGTTCGAGTCCTACCTGAGGAGCCAAAATTTAATCCGCTGATTTCAGCGGTGCTTAGTTAACGCAAGACCCCGTGGGGCGATCCCCTCGGGATCTCGTCGTTTCAGGCGTGTCCACGCCGACTTACGCCCGCCCGCACATTTACCCCTATTCTCTGTTTCGAAGCCCGCAGTCCGGGGGCCGGGTGCAACCCTGGGGGTTACGGGCGCTCACCGAAAATGTCCTTTCCGAATTCTCCCGTTCTCCGTTTTTCGACCCGCCTTGTTTAACAGCCCGACTGCATCCGGACACCCGCTTCGACATTGCGAACTCCCCTCCGGTAGGTCTCTGCCGAAAGCCGGACCAGTTGGTCCGGCGCAAGCGGATTACCAGACAGCGGAAACAGCCGTGAGATCGGAGACCGTTGTGGGTGCCGGCGACATCGCCTTCAGGCGGTGTCGAACGGGCTCTAACGGCCTTCTCGATGACCGGCCTATCCAGTCCCGCGGCATCCATGACGGAAACCTTCCGCGGCCTCCCGCAAAAGGAGGACCGGATGCCGGCCAACGAACACGTCCCAATCTCTCTCGACGAGGTG